>NZ_JBEZZG010000041.1:0-81129 GCF_040639085.1 Nonomuraea sp. NPDC023979 | reverse complement strand
GATGTCTTGGAGTGACAGACCTCTTCTACAGCGGCTCCGCTGCTTTGTTCACCGGTCTTGACGAACAGCCCTCTCCCTTAACTGAACGGCGTTGGTCCTAGAGGGGCGACAACGGAACAACGACAAGGAGAGCGCGATGGATGCTCGCTTGAACCTCTTCGGCAACCCGGTCGCGGGCAGGTCTCTGAAGCACATCGTGGCGGCGGGCAAGGTGGCCGCGGAGTCGACGCTGCCGTCCGTGACGCGCGAGCTGGTGTTGCTGCGCGTCAGTCAGATCAATGGGTGCGCGGTCTGCGTGGACATGCACAGCAAGGACGCCGCGCACGCAGGGGAGACCTCCACCCGTCTCAACCTGGTCGCGGCCTGGCGGGAGGCCACGGTGTTCACCGAGGCCGAGCGCGCCGCCCTGGAGCTGGCCGAGCAGGGTACCCGCATCGCTGATGCGGCCGGTGGCGTCAGCGACGAGGTCTGGGCGAATGCCGCCAAGCACTACGACGAGGACCAGCTCGCCGCCTTGGTGTCCCTCATCGCCCTCATCAACGCCGTCAACCGCGTGAACGTCATCACCCGGCAGCCCGCCGGCGACTACCGGCCCGGCCGGCACGGGTGACGAGCAGGACCGATACGCCTACAGCCCCTTGTCAGGAGAAATCTCATGAATGTCGCTCTGTGGATCTGCGCCGGGTTGCTGGCCGTCGTCCTCCCCATCGGTGGCGTCGGCAAGCTGATCGTGCCCCGGGAGAAGATGGCCGCCATGCGCGGCGCGGGATGGACCGCGGACTTCAGCGTCGGGTTCCTGAAGATCCTCGGGACCATCGAGGTCCTGGGAGCGGTGGGACTCGTCCTGCCCGCCGTGACCGGCATCGTGCCGGTTCTGGTGCCGGTGGCGGCGGTCGGTGTGGTGCTGCTGATGGTCGGCGCGATGGTCACGCACCTGCGCCGTGGTGAGGTCATGTCGGCCGCGGGGAACCTGGTCTACCTTGCCCTGGCCGCCTTCGTCGCGTGGGGCCGCTTCGGCCTCGAACCCTTCATCGGCTGACTGGGCAGCGGGACGGCGCCGGCCCGGCCGGAGGGCGAGTTCCCGTGGCACCACCACGACGGGAGCTGACGGTCAGGTTCGCCAGATGCTCAGGCAGCGGGCCATGATCCGGAACGGGACGGCCCTGCCTTCCAGCTGGTCGACGGTGCCGGCCAGGTGGAGGTCGAGCTCGGGGCAGTGGAAGAGCCAGGTGCCGGTGACCCCCGAATGGCCCACGAGCGTGGCGGGGTGGCGGCTCGGCGCGGCCAGGCGGCCCACGGTGAAGAACATGGTGCCCAGCCCGTACGTGAGCACGGGGACGTTGCGCAGGCGGTTGCGCCGTTCGGTGAGGAGGCCCACCGTGCGCGGGTCCTTGAAGAGCTCCCCCTTGAGCAGCGCCTGCTGGAAGGTGAGAAGGTCGCCGGTGGTGCTGGTCAGGTCGTTGGACGATCTCACCAGGCCGGGCAGGTCCACGCGGCGGCGCCGGGCGTAGAGGGGCAGGGGACGGTCCGGGAGCCCGGTGCTCGTCAGGCCCAGCGGTCCGGTGACGCGGTCGGCGAGCAGATCGGCGAACGACCGGCCGGTGACCGTCTCCACGATGCGGATGAGCAGCTGGAAGCCGGTGTCGGAGTAGCGGGCCTTCTGCCGGGGGGCGGTGAGGTCCTGGGGCGCGAAGTGCGGGCCCTGCCGCCGGGCCATCTCGATCGCCTCCTCGAACGTCCAGGAGACGTCCTCTCCGGCGGCCAGGTGCTTGAAGAGGCTGGGGCCGTCGCCTCGGTACTCGAAGAAGTCGGGCAGCCCGGAGGTGTGGCTGGCCAGGTGGCGCACGGTGATCTCGGGGGTGCGGTCGACGCCGTCGAGGACGTGGAGCCGGTCGGTGATCTCCGTGGGCAGGTAGGCGGTGATGGGCGCGTCCAGGGCGAGCTCGCCGCGTTCGTGGGCCTGGAGGACCAGCGTGATGATGAACCGCTTGGTCACGCTGGCGACGAAGAACGGCGTGTCGGGGCCCGGTAAGCCGGCGGCGCCGGACCAGCGCCGGTCCCCTCGGGCGACGGCGAGGTTGACGTGGTGGAGGCCGCGCCGGGCGGCGAGCTTGTCCAGCAGGCGGTTCATGCGGGCGTCGATGTCGGCGGGAACCATGAGCGCGACCCCTTATCTCTCGTAGACATCTCTCGTGGACATCTCTCATAGACATATCTATTAGTCATGTCTATGAGAGTCAACCGGGCTAGACTCGGCCGGTGGCCCACGTGATCCTCGGTCTGCTCCTGATCACCCCGATGAGCTTCTACGACCTCATCAAGGCGTTCGAGAGCGGAGTCGCGCTCTTCTACAGCGCCAGCTCAGGCAGCATCAAACGCGCCCTCGACGGCCTGCTCGCCCGGGGGCTCATCGAGGTGGCCAGCGTCGAGGGCGGCCGCGGGCGCAAGGTCTACCGCGTGACCGACGCCGGCCGCGAGGAGTTCCGCACCTGGATGACGGCGGACCCGGCAGGGCCGGACCTGGAGACCGCGGCGCTGGCCAGGCTCTACTTCCTCGGCCTGGTCGAGCAGCCGGAACGCCTGCCGGTGATGCGCCGCATCACGGCGCGCATCGAGGCGGAGCTCGCCACCCTCACGGACCTCGACGAGCGCCTCGACGCCCTCAACGTCCCCGATGAGCACCGCGACCTGGCCACCCACCAGCGCGCCGCGCTCTCCTACGGCATCGCCTCGGGCCGGTTCATGCTCGACTGGTTCCGCGACCACGCCGAACGACTGAGCCGCGACACGCCATAGATCCGCCGCCTCCGCCGCATCTATGCGGGTGAGACCAGAGGAGGCCTCTTGCATTCCGACCACCAGAGCGAGTTCGCCGAGTTCGTGTCGGCTCGCTCGGACAGCCTCATCCGGCTGGCCTATGTCCTGACCGGCAACCAGCACGCGGCCGAGGACCTGCTGCAGACCGCTCTGGCGAAGACCGCCGGCCGCTGGCGCAAGATCCGCTCCGCGCCCGAGGCGTACGTGCGGCGGGTGATGTACCACGAGCAGGTCAGCCGGTGGCGCAGTCCGCGCTGGGGCCGGGAGCACACGACGGCGGCCCTCCCCGACCGGCCGCAGACCGAGCGGCCCGACGAGATCGAGACCCGCATCACCATGCAGGAGGCGCTGCGCGCGCTGCCCGCGCGCAAACGCGCGGTGCTGGTGCTGCGTTACTACGAGGACCTGCCCGAGTCGGAGGTCGCCAAGATCATGGGCTGCTCGGTCGGGACCGTGCGCAGCCAGACCCACCAGGCCGTCGCGAAGCTGCGCAAGCTGATCGGCCGACCCGTCACCCTGGAGGCCTGAAGTGGACGTGGACGAGCGGAACATCGCCGAGGAGCTGCACCTGCTGGCCGGCCGGGCCCGGCCGGTCCACCCGCGCGCCTACGTCGACCGGGCGCTCGCCCGCTCGGCGCGGCGGCGGCGGACGTCCTGGTCGGTGGCGGGGCTGGTGGCCGCGTGCCTGGTGGGCACGGTCATCGCCTCCCCCCTGGCGGGCCTTCCGGGCCTCGGGGGCCGCGACGCCGCCGCCGAGCTGATCAGGCTGCCGGCCAGCACCTCCGAGCAGGCGCGGATGATCCGCGACTGCATGCCCGAGGGCGGCCCGGTGCACGGCATGGACCCCGGCCGCCGGCTGCCCGAGCAGGGCCGCATCGAGGACTTCCGGGTGCTGGCGCGCTTCACCGACGGCGAGGGGTCGACGGCGCTGCTCGGCAGCACGGCCGGGTTCGTCTTCTGCACGCCGGTGCCGAAGGGCGAACTGGGCGAGCCGGCGGTGTTCACGTACTGGGGCCACAAGGCTCCCGGCGGCCTGGCCGCCGGGCTGACGGGCGACCTCACCGTGGACGCGTACGTGGTGCAGACGGACGAACGCGCCATCCGCAGCGAAAAGCCGCGGAGCGGGTACTTCCGGGTCGTGGCCGGTCGGGTCGGGCCGGGCGTGCGGCGGGTGGCGATCGAGTGGTCCCCCGGGCGGCAGGCCGACGCGGTGGTGGCGAACGGGTTCTTCGTCGGGCGCGTGCCCGCGACGCACCGCTCCGACCCGCGCAGCCGCCTGGACGCGCTGGGGAAGCCGCTTGAGGTCATCGACACCCCGCCCGTCACCGTGACCGCCTACGACGAGGCGGGCGAGACGGCCGGGCGGGTGCCGGACGTCACCTACCTGTGGACGGGCCAGGATCGCGGGTAGTGACGCCTACGCGGCCCGGACCTCGACGTCGCCGGAGTCGGTGACCATGCGGATCGTCCGGGCCGCCGACGGGTCGTGCGTGGCGCCGACGTCCTTGTTGCCGGAGTCGGACTTGGCGGTGATGTTGTACGACCCGTCCGGCACGCGGATCAGCGCGTTGCCGGAGTCGGACTTCGTCTCCACGCTGTCCGGGGCGCCGGCGAAGGCCAGGTCGATGCCGCCGGAGTCGGTCCTGGCCGCGACCTGCTTGCCGGTGAGCCCGGTGGCCTCGATGGCGCCGGAGTCGCTGGTCACCTCCACCTGCCCGGACAGGCCGCGCAGCGTCACCTCGCCCGAGTCGCTGCCGGCCTTGACGCGCAGCCCGCGCGGGATCTCGACCTTGTAGCCGACCTCGCAGCTCAGGTTGCCCACCCAGCCGCTCGGACAGGTGAACTTGAGCACGAGCGTGCCGTCGTGGACCTCGTGGGTGGGGGTGGGCTTGCTCTTGTTCCAGGTGAGGTGCTCGGTGACGTGCACGCCCTGCCGATCGGACTCGACCACCTCGATCTCGCCCGAGTCGGCCTCGACCTGAAGCGCGGTCACCGTGCCGGTGACGTCGTAGGACACCGTGTCCTCGTGCTGCGGGCCGCCCACGACCCCGCAGCCCACCGTCATCGCGGCCAGCCCCAGCAGGGCCGCGATCGCGCCCGTTCTCTTCAGGTTCATGACGTCGATTGTTCTCGATCGCGCCGGGGCGAACCTCCGGTGAGTCCCTGAGACTTCCCCTGAGTACGCCTAGGCGGCGGTCAGGGCCTTGGACCGGTCGGTGGCCATGCGGATGGCGATGATGCCCAGGACGGTGCCGGTCACGTACCTCTGCACGCGGACCCAGAGCGGGCGGCGGCCCAGGAACACGGCGAGGCTGCCCGCGGTGACCACGATCAGCGCGTTGACCAGGGTGCCGACGGCGATCTGGGCCGAGCCGAGCACGAGGCTCTGGAGCAGGATGTTGCCCTGGGCCGGGTCGATGAACTGCGGGAGCAGCGACAGGTAGAGGATCGCGATCTTGGGGTTGAGCAGGCAGGTGAACAGCCCCATCGCGAACAGCCGCCGCGGCGCCTCGACGGGCAGCTCGCGGGCCTCGAAGGCGGAGGTGCCGCCGGGCTTGACCGCGTTCCAGGCCAGCCAGAGCAGGTAGGCGGCGCCGGCGAGCTTCAGCGCGGTGTAGGCGGCGGGCACGTACGCGAAGACGGCGGTCAGGCCGAGGCAGGTGGCGGCCAGGTAGGTGGAGAACCCGACGAAGACGCCCCCGAGGGAGATGAGGCCGGCGCGGCGGCCTTGGGAGATCGACCGGGAGACCAGATAGATCATGTTCGGTCCCGGGGTCAGCACCATTCCCAGAGAAATCAGCGCGATTCCTACGATTCCGGTCGACATAGTCGCATGTTACCCAGGACGGCTTTCTGGGAAGCGGACCAGCCCCAGGAAAGGGGCGCGCATGGATTTCAGGGACGACGTCAACCTCGACGCCTCGCAGGTGCAGGACGCCGGCGGCCGAGGCGGCGGCGGCCGGTTCCCCGGCGGCCCCGGCGGCATGGTCATCGGCGGCGGCGGCATCGTCACGCTGATCGCGTTCGTCTTGTTCGCCCTGCTCGGCAACGTCGGCGGCGAGCCCGAGCCCGCCCAGCGGCAACCGCCCGCCAACCTCGCCGAGCAGTGCCGCACCGGCAGGGACGCCGACCAGAGTGAGAAGTGCCAGGTCGTCGGCGTGGTCAACAGCATCCAGGACTACTGGAAGAAGGAGCTGCCCGAATACACGACGGCCAAGACCGTCCTCTACACGGGCGGCGTCCGCACGGCCTGCGGGGCGGCCGACTCCTCCGTCGGGCCGTTCTACTGCCCCGGCGACCAGCGCGTCTACCTGGACCTGAGCTTCTTCGACCAGCTGCGCACCCAGTTCGGCGCGCAGGGCGGCCCGTTCGCGCAGGCGTACGTGATCGCCCACGAGTACGGCCACCACGTGCAGAACCTGCTCGGCGCGCTGGAAGGCGGCGGTTCGGTGGCCACCGAGCTCCAGGCCGACTGCTACGCCGGCGTGTGGGCCAGGAACGCCTACGAGGGCGGCTTCTACGAGCAGCGGTTCACCGACGCCGACATCGCCCAGGCGCTCGACGCGGCGGCGGCCGTGGGCGACGACCGGATCCAGCGGCGCAGCGGCGGCCGGGTCGACCCGGAGTCGTTCACCCACGGCAGTTCGCAACAGCGCGTGGCGGCTTTCCAGGTCGGCTACAAGACCGGCCAGCCCGGCCGATGCACCCCCTCCGACCTGCTGTGACGGCCGTCGAGAGCGCATGTATTCGAAATCTCTCCTAAAATGAGGGGGGTGATCTTCAAGCTGGTCGGCGATGGACGGCCTTATCCCGAACATGGTTTGTCCAACCGCGAGTGGGCGCAGATACCGCCGCGGCAGGTCCGGCTCGACTCTTTGATCACCACGAAGGCCATGCTGGACCTGCATTCGCTGCTGGCCGCCGACTCCACCTTCTACGGCGACCTGTTCCCGCACGTGGTGCAGTGGCAGGGCGATCTCTATCTGGAGGACGGCCTGCACCGGGCGCTGCGCGCGGCGCTGCACCAGCGATCGATCCTGCACGCCAGGGTGCTCGAACTGCCGAGCTGAAAAGGGCCGCGAATCCGCGGCCCTTTTTCGTGTGCGCAAATGCGAAGAGCCTCCCCGCGGGGAGGCTCTTCGTCGTGAGCGGTGGTGGTGGGATTTGAACCCACGGATGAGTTGCCCCATCACACGCTTTCGAGGCGTGCGCCCTCGGCCACTAGGCGACACCACCGCCGACGAGCTTACCGGATCCGCCGAGTGCCGAAGAACTTCTTAAGGATCTCGGAGCTCTCCCCGGCCAGGACTCCCATGACGACCTCGGGCCGATGGTTGAGCCGGCGGTCGCGGACCACGTCCCAGAGGGACCCGGCGGCCCCGCCCTTCTCGTCGACGGCCCCGTACACGATCCTGTCGACGCGGGACAGGACGGCGGCGCCGGCGCACATCGTGCAGGGTTCGAGCGTGACGACGAGCGTGCAGCCGGTCAGGCGCCAGCTCCCGAGCAGGCGGCCGGCGGCGCGCAGCGCGAGCACCTCGGCGTGCGCGGTGGGGTCGGCGCTCGCCTCGCGGTCGTTGCCGGCTTCGGCGAGGACCTCGCCCCGCGGGCCGAGCACGACGGCGCCGACGGGGACCTCGCCGCGGGCGCCGGCCGCGGCGGCCTGGGCGAGGGCCAGGCGCATCGCGGCCTCGTGGCTCATCTCAGCCGGTCGAGCTCGTCGGCGAACGACAGCTTCTCGGCGAGCACGGAGAGGATGTCGGCGGGCAGCATGCCCTCCTCCATGCTCAGCTCCAGCAGCTCCTCGGAGCTGACGCCGAGGTCGGACAGGAGCTCGAAGTCGCCGGCGGGGCGGACGCCGAGCTCGTTGCCCTCCTTGTCGGGCACGACGCCGGCGAACTCGGCGAACAGCTCGCCCAGGTGGTCGGCGGGCACCGCGTGGGCGTCGGAGAGGAAGACCCGGGGCTCGTCGTCGTCGCGGTAGCGGACGATGGCGAACCACTCGTCCTCCACCTCGACACAGAGCAGCGCCAGCTCGTCGCCGGCCAGGCCGAGCGCCTCGGTCACGGCGTCGCCCAGGTCGTCGACGATCTCGGCGTCACGCAGGTCGACCTCGGCGCCACTCCAGCCGCCGGCGGTCTTGACGAAGGCCGCAGAGAAGGTGTTGGCCGCCATGTGCGCTCCAGGGGTCAGTCGAAGACCGATTCGATGGCACGCTCGAACGGCTCGGAGAAGCCCAGCCGTGCGGCGACGCTCGACAGCACCTCGTCGGGCAGCAGGTCGACGTCGCCGGACAGGATGCCCAGCTCCATCTCGTCGAGCCCGAGGTCGGCGAAGATCGACAGGTCACCGGCGGGCAGCGCGGTGTCCTCGTCCTGCAGGATCTCGTCGAGCTCCTCCTCGTCGGGCACGGGCACGTCGAGGTAGTCGAGAACCTGCCTGGCCAGCGGGAAGTCCCAGGACGCGGCGATGTCGGAGAGGAAGACATCGACCCGATCGCCGAGCACGCGCAGCGCCACGAAGAACTCATCCCCCACGGCGACCAGGCCAATCGTGCCGCTCTCGCTCGGCTGCTGGCGCAGGGCCTTGATCAGGCCCTGGAGGTCGGACGTGAGCGCGACCGGCAGCAGCTCGGCGTCCCAGCACTCGTCCTCGCGGTAGACCACGATGGCGAAATCGAGCGCGTCTTCGTCTGTCATCGCCATCGCCATCCCCCACAGCCGGCCCTGTCGGACCATAGCCTCTAGCCGGTTTCCAATCGTTCCAGAACCGGCCTGCCGTCGTGTGCCGCTCCGACCAAATTGTGATCAAAACCAAGACCACAACGTGCCGGTACGTGTCACACAAGATAGCGTTGTCCCTTATGGAAACCCTCGTCGTCGACCATCCGCTCGTGGCGCACAAGCTCACCACGCTGCGCGATGTCCGCACCGACTCTCCCACCTTCCGCAGGCTCGCGGACGAGCTGGTGACGCTGCTCGCGTACGAGGCCACCCGCGACGTCCGCGTCACCGACGTGACCGTCCAGACCCCGGTAGCCACGGCCAAGGGCGTCCGGCTGGCCAAGCCGGCGCCGCTCGTCGTCCCGATCCTGCGTGCCGGGCTCGGCATGCTGGAGGGCATGACGCGGCTGCTGCCGACGGCCGAGGTCGGCTTCCTCGGCATGATCCGCAACGAGTCGACGCTGCAGGCCGAGACGTACGCGACGCGGCTGCCCGACGACCTGTCCGGGCGGCAGTGCTACGTGGTCGACCCGATGCTGGCCACGGGCGGCACGCTGGCCGCCGCGGTGCAGTTCCTGTTCGAACGGGGGGCCGTGGACGTCACGGCGCTGTGCCTGCTGGCCGCCCCCGAGGGCCTGGCGTACATGGACAAGGTGTTCGCCAGCTCCGGCAAGCCCGTCCGGGTCGTCACGGCAGCGCTCGACGAGCGGCTGAACGAGAACGGCTACATCGTCCCCGGACTGGGTGACGCGGGCGACCGCCTCTACGGAGTCGTCTGAACGACCCACGCGCTGCGACCTCTTCGTTACATACTGTACTTGTGTGGGTACGTAGAGTGAGGAAGGCAACTTCCGCAGGGCGTGGGGGAGCACGATGAGCGTTATTCAGACCGCCGGGGTGGCGTCGTGAGCACCGAGGCGGATCCGAGCCCGTACTCGGAGGTGGAGACGGCCCTGTGCGAGGAGTTCGCGGGCGTCCACTCCTCCGCGACGGTGACGCGCTGCGTCGAGGCCGCTCATTACGGGGCGCTGGAGGTCACCGGCTATGCCCACCCCAGCCTCGTCGAGCGGATCGCCCGCAAACACCTCCACGTCCTCGCTCTGGTGGCCAGTGACCGAGGCTAGGCAAGATCATAACTAGCTCGCCAAGAGCACCTTTACCCCGGCAACAGGGTGGGTAATGTATACGGCGGGTGTAGTGGGTAAGTGGTACGGAGGCGACAGTGCAGGTCAAAAAAGTCCTCACATACGGTGGTATCGCGTTTGTCGCGTACTACCTGTTCGCGCGACCAGCGGACGCCGCTGACGCGGTCAGAGGGGCGTTCGACACCGTGTTCAACGCGGCCGACTCGCTGGCTCAATTCGTGAACAACCTCGCATGAGACTTGTGACCCACGGGGACTCTGCTCCGTCGTCGGTCAACCGTTACCTACTCCCCCACGAACAACAGGTCATCATGGTGCGGCGTCACCCAGCCGTGCTGCTCCGTCCGGTCGCCGAGGTCTTCGGCGGCCTGATCATCGCCGGACTGCTCAGCCGATTCTTCGGCGGCGGCGAGGGGGGCGGCACGGCCCTCGTCGTCGTGTGGTGGCTCTGGCTGCTGCTGCTGATCCGTTTCGTATGGAAAGTCGCGGAGTGGTCGGTCGATTACTTTGTGGTGACCTCGAAACGGATGCTCTTGACCACCGGCCTGATCACGCGCAAAGTGGCGATGATGCCGTTGGCGAAAGTCACCGACATGAGCTTCCAGCGATCTCTGCTTGGGCGCATGCTCGGCTACGGAGAGTTCATCCTGGAGTCCGCCGGCCAGGACCAGGCACTGTCCAACGTGGAGTACATTCCGTATCCGGAGACCTTGTACCTGGAGGTCTGCCAGATGCTATTTCCCGGCAAGGATGACGGAGACGATTAATCTCCAGGTGGGGAATTCTTCACCCGGGGATACCAGATTCGGCTACTTCGTGCAATCATTGCGTGTTGTTGACCCTTCCCCGCCTTGAGAGATGAGATGCCGAGTCAGGGAACCATCGGTGACCGCGTCCGAGGATTGCGGCTGAACAGGCGGATGTCGCAGGCCCAGCTGGCCGGACCCGACCTGTCGGACAGTTACGTCTCGCTGATCGAGTCGGGCAAGCGCACGCCGACTCCCGTCGTCGCCCGTCTCCTGGCCGAGAGGCTGGGATGCACCACCGAGTTCCTCCTGCATGGGATCGAGCCTCGGCAACGGATCGACACCGAGCTCGGGCTCCGTCATGCCGAGCTGGAGCTGCAGCACGGTGACCCGGTGGTGGCCGCCGAGCGCTACACGGAGATCGTCAAGGCGGCCGACGAGGAAAACGCCATGCTCACGGCGCAGGCCCGCTTCGGCAGGGCCCGTGCGCTGGAGGCGCAGGGCCGGCTCGGGCAGGCCGTCGAGGCCTTCGAGCGGCTGCGCCGGGAGGCCGCCGCGCATCCCGAGCGCCTGGCCGACCTGCCGCTGACGATCGCGCTGAGCCGCTGCTACCAGCGGGCCGGCGACCGGCTGCGCGCCCGTGACCTGGCCGTCCGCGCGCTGGAGCAGGCCGAGCGCATGTCCATCACGCAGGGCGAGATCGCCGTCGACCTGGCCGCCGTGCTGGTCGAGGCGCGCGGCGACCGCGAAGGCCACTCCGCCGAGCTGGATTACGTCAAGAAGGTGCTCGATCTCAGCGAGGCGCCCGATGATGTGGACCGTTCCGGAGAGGTGCGCTCGCTCTGGCAGGCGAGCAACGCGGCGGCCGCGGGCGAGGACTCCGCGCTGGCCGTCCGGCTCGCCGACGACGCCATCAACGCCGGCCGTCAGCGACGGCTCGCGCTGCAGCTCGCCCGTACGGCGATGCACTGGGCGCGGCTGGCCACGGCGCCGATCGACGAGGCCGAGCGCCTGGTCGAGCAGGCGGCGCGGACGTTCGGCGCCCACCCGGGCAACGAGCGCGAGCACGGCGAGAGCCTGATCGCGCACGCGCGGGTCCGGCTGCGGGCCAACGACCTGGTGCGGGCCGGCGAGCTCGCGTCGCAGGCGCTCGGCCTGCTGCGTGACGTCCCGGGCACGGCCACGGCGGAGGCGCACCTGCTGCACGCCACGGTCGCGATCGGTCTGGGCGGCGACCCGTCGGCGCACCTGGGGGCGGCCCACACGCTGCTCGCCGGGCGCAACCGGCAGCCGTTCGGCTCCGACCGGCCAGCCGCGCGCTGCTGGCGTGAGCTGGGCGACCTTTACGGCCAGGTGGCGGACCGAGCACAGCAGACCTCCGCTTATCGTAAGGCGCTGGAAGCCGCCGGGGTCCGTTCCATGCTGGCCGGGCTGACCGCCGATTCCACAGTTTCCCGCTGAACCTACCCTCCGGGGGCTCCAGCATTTAGCGGCTGGAATACACTAGGGTTTCCCAGTCATTGACTCATAGGATGATTGGTTTCCCCCGGAGGAGGCGGACTGTGAGTCTGCGTACGGCGCAGCGGGCTTCGCTCGTCGACCAGGTGATCGACCAGCTCAAGGAACAGATCACCTCAGGGTCGTGGCCGATGAACGGCAAGATCCCGACCGAGACCGTGCTCGCCGAGCAACTCGGAGTCGGGCGCAACACCGTTCGGGAGGCCGTACGCGCGCTCACCCACGCCGGTCTCCTGGAGTGCCGGCAGGGCGACGGCACCTACGTACGGGCGACCAGCGAGCTCTCGGGGGCCATGCTCAGGCGCCTGCGGCAGGCCGAGCAGCTGGAGATCTTCGAGGTGCGCCGCGCGCTGGAGGTCGAGTCGGCCCGGCTGGCCGCCACCCGCCGCACCGACGAGGACATTCGGCTCATCGAGGCCGCGCTGGCCGAGCGTGACCGGGCCTGGGAGCTGGACGACCCCGACCGGTTCGTCGAGGCCGACCTGGCCTTCCACATGGCGGTCGCGCACGCCACCCACAACCTGGTGCTCATCGACCTCTACGAGGACTTCTCCGCGGCGCTGCGGGCCAGCATCACCGCGGCGGGCACCTCGCTCAACAAGAGCTACATCCCGCATGACGCGATCGCCCGCGCCATCGCCGCCGGCGACGTCAGCGCCGCCGAGCGGGCCGGGCACGCCTGCATGGAGCACATCCTCATCGCCCTGACGGAGTCGGAACCGTAGGAGCTCAGGGCCTGAGCCTGTCGGCGTGGTCGGCGGCGAACTCCTCGAAGGAGCGCGCCGGACGGCCGACGACGCCGGCGAAGTCCTCGGTGGTGTAGTCGCCCCAGCCGCTCGCGTAGGCGCGAGCGTATTCGGTGTTGACCGCCGCGTCCCATTCGCGCAGCCCGGCGCCCAGCATCGCCTCGTAGGCGCCTTCCGGGGTGACCGGCTCGTAGCCGATGGGCGTGCCGTAGACGGGGGTCAGCCGGGAGGCGGCCTCGCGCAGCGAGATGCTCTCCGGCCCGGTGAGCGTGTAGGTCCTGCCCCGGTGCGCCGACGGGTCCGCCAGCACGCGGGCGCCGAACTCGGCGATGTCGCGCACGTCGATCAGGCCAATTCTGCCCTCGCCGGTGGACCCGTACAGGGTCGTGCCGTTGATCGAGCCGAAGAGGTTCTGCATGAAGAACGCCGGGCGGATGATCGTCCAGTCGAGCCCGGAGGCGGTCAGCTCCACGTCGGACAGGGCGTGCAGGCGGCCGTTGCGGGTGGGGGCGTCATGGGAGGCGCCGATGGCCGACATGCGGACCACGTGGCGCACGCCCGCCTGACGGGCGGCCCAGACGGCGTTCATGCTGGCGTGGGGCGCCTGCGGGCCCATCGCGGTGAGCAGCCAGAGCGTGTCGACGCCCTTGAACGCGGGCTCCAGGGTGTCGGGCCGGTCCAGGTCGCCGGCCACCGCCTCGACGCCGTCAGGCGCTTTGGCCAGATCGCGGACGAGCACGCGGACGTCGTCGGTGCCGGGCAGGGCGCGCAGCAGGGCACTGGAGACGGTGCCGGTCGCGCCAGTGATCAAGATCGTCATGTCGGCTCTCTCTCATCAGGCGGAACCGGTGCGTCCCGCTCATACAGCCAACGTATAGTAAGAAATAATGACGGTCAAGTTTGGTGACTAATAGGAGGATGTGGCCGTGCGCCGCAGTGACAACAAGCAAGCCGACCCCGACATCGGGGTCCTGAGCAGCCGCATGCTCTTCCGGCTGCAGCGAGAGCTCTTCTCCACCCTTGCCGAGCAGGGGCATCCGCGGCTGAGGCCGCGCCACGGGGCCGTGCTGGCCTACCTGAACGAGGAAGGCAGCCGGGCCACCGACCTGGCCGCCCTGTCGGGGCAGCACAAGCAGGTCGTCGGCACGCTCGTGGACGAGCTCGTCGAGCTCGGCTACGTGGAGCGGCAACCCGACCCGGCCGACCGCCGGGCCAAGCTCATCGTGCCCACCCGCAAGGGGCTCGACGAGATGGCCCGCTCCGACGCGATCGTGGCCGCCATCGAGGACCGCTACGCCAAGGCCGTCGGCGAGGAGACCTACGCCGAGTTCAAGAGGGTCTTCAGGCTGATCTCAGCTCAGCCGTAGCGACATCACCAGGTAGCGGAAGGCGGGCTCGGCGTCACCGGGCACGTCCTGGATCAGGGCGGGCCTGGTCGGCGACTCCATGTTGATGCGCGCCAGGTCGGTCTCGATGCCGACGAGCCCGTCGAGGATGAACTGCGACTGGAAGGCGATCTGGATGTCGTCGCCGCGCAGCTCGCACTCGACCACCTCCGAGCCCCGGCCGATGTCGCCGCCCCCCGCCTGGATGCGCACCTGGCCCTGGCTGAACGACAGGCGGATCGCCGTGTTGCGCTCGGCCACCAGCGCCACCCGCTTGATGGCCGCCACGAACGGCGCCACCGGCACGTCGGCCCGGATCGACCAGTCGGCGGTCAGCCGGGTGCGGTAGTCGATGAACTGCTCGTCGAGCAGCCGCACCGTGGTGCTGCGCCCGACGCTCTCGAAGCCCGCCACGCCGTCGCCGAACGCGACCGACACCTCGCCGCCGCGCAGCGACTTGGCCACCTCGACCAGCACGCGGGCCGGCACCATGGCCGAGACCGAGGCGGTGGGGCTGGCCGGACGCCAGGCGAACTCGCGGGCCGCGATGCGATAGCGGTCGGTGGCGGCCATCGTGACGAGGTCGCCGTCGACGTCGACCCTGATGCCGGTCAGCATCGGCAGCGTGTCGTCGCGGCTGGAGGCCGGGGCCACCTGACCGACGGCCGAGGCGAACACGCCGCCGCCGATCGCGCCGATGGCGGGCGGCATCGCGGGCAGGCTCGGGAAGTCCTCGACGGGCATGGTGATCAGCCCGAACTCGGCGCTGCCGCAGGTGAGCACCGCCTCCTGGCCCTCGGTGACCAGCTCGACGTCGTCGGCGGGCAGGCTCCTGCTGATCTCGGCGAGCAGCCGGCCGGGGATCAGCACACTGCCGGACTCGGCCACGTCGGCGTCGACCAGGGCGCGCGCCGACACGTCGTAGTCGAACGCGGACAGGCTCAGCTCCTCGCCCGCCTCCAGCAGGAGCCCGGAGAGCACGGGCGTCACGGGCCGGCTGGGCAGGACCCTGGCCGCCCATGCGACCGCGTCGGCCAGCACGTCACGGTTAACCCGGATTTTCACCTGATCCACCCTTTCTTCGCGGCCTGCCCTCTAGAAAATAGCCGAGCCTACCGACAAAGAATCCCGCTAGCGGCTGTTGAGGTAGGCGAGAACGGCCAGGACCCGGCGGTTGTCGTCGTCGGAGGGGGCCAGGCCGAGCTTGGCGAAGATGCCCGCGGTGTGCTTGGCCACCGCGCTCTCGCTGAGGAACAGCCGCTGCGAGATGGCCGCGTTGGAGCGCCCCTCGGCCATCGCTTCGAGCACGTCGCGCTCGCGCGGGGTGAGCGTGGCCAGCGGCTCGTGGGTGGCGTTGCTGGCCAGCAGCTTGGCGATCACCTCGGGGTCCATGGCCGTGCCGCCCCCGGCCACCCGGCGCACCGCGTCGACGAACTGCTCGGCGTTGAACACCCGGTCCTTCAGCAGGTAGCCGATCGCGCCGGAGCCGTCGGCCAGCAGCTCGCGGGCGTAGAGCTGCTCGACGTGCTGGGAGAGCACGAGGATCGGCAGCCCGGGCACCTGCTTGCGGGCGGCCAGCGCGGCCTGCAGGCCCTCGTCGGTGTTGGTCGGCGGCAGCCGCACGTCGACGATGGACACGTCAGGGCGCAGCTCCAGCAGCCCCCTGAGCAGCTCCGGGCCGGTCTCCACGGCGGCCACGACCTCGAAGCCGTGCGCTTGGAGCAGGTGGACCAGGCCGTCCCTGAGGAGATAGAGGTCTTCGGCGACGAGTACGCGGTTCATCACTCAGAACCATAGGTTGGTCGGCGTCGTGTTGCACATCCACAGGTCACGGTTGTGGTTGGCGGGGATGGCGACCGCGGCCACGTACATCATGGTGCCGAGCACGACCATGAACGCGATGACCGGCCACTGGTAGGGCTCCGGCAGGTGCAGCGCCAGGAACCAGGTCTTCTCCTCGACTCCGAAGATCTTGAAGATGGCCGTCACGATCCCCTGCGGGAACAGCGGGCACCAGGCCGTCGCCCACAGGGTGACCACGGTGATCATCTTCCAGCGCGGCAGCTTGGGCAGGTCGCCCGCCCAGTATTCGGGCAGCACCCGGGGCAGCTCCATCGTCACCGTGGTCGGCCCGCCGGGCGGGCTGTGCAGCGCCATGACGCCGTCGAAGGCCGCCAGCCGCCGTTCGATGCCGGTCAGGCCGCTGCCCTTGGCGGGATCGGCGCCGCCCCAGCCGTCGTCGCTCACCGTGATGCGCAGGCTCGGGCCGTTGGTGCTGATGTCGACCGTGGCCCGGGTCGCGCCGCCGTGGCGGGCGGCGTTGGACAGCAGCTCGCTCACGGCGAAGTAGGCGGCGGCCTCCACGGGAGCCTCCGGCCGGTGCGGCAGGTCCACCTCCACCGTCACCTTGAGCGCGCTGTCCATCGCCAGCGCCCGCACGGCGTCGCCGAGGCCGCGCTCGGCCAGCACCGGCGGGTGGATGCCGCGGATGACCCGGCGCAGCTCGGTCAGCGTCTCGGCGGAGGCGTCGCGGGCCTTGGCCAGCAGCGCCTTGGCGGCGGCCGGGTCGGTGTCGACCAGGTTCTCGACGGCGCCCAGCGTCATGCCGATCGCCACCAGCCTGGCCTGGGTGCCGTCGTGCAGGTCGCGTTCGATGCGGCGCATCTCGGCGGCCTGCGTGTCGACGGCCAGGTTGCGCACCCGGCTCAGGTGGCTGACCTGGCTGGCCAGCCTGCTGGCCGCGGTCGGGCCCAGCAGCAGCTCGCACCAGAGCCCGTACAGCCGGAGCCCGCGCTCGGGCATCAGCAGCAGCAACGGGACCAGGGCCACCTTGACCAGCGGGTCGAGCAGCAGCCACAGCGCGTCGCGGAAGGTCGCCCGGTCGGTGAGCATCCACTTCCACCGGTCGTTCCAGGCGGGCACCCGGGGCGACTTGTACAGGGTCCGGCCGTGGCGGTACATGCCGTCGGACTGCGGCTGCGGAGGCGGCGGCGGGGGCAGGTAGGGCGCCTCGATCTCGATGCCGGACGAGGTGCGCACCAGCTTCCTGGTGAGCCCGGTCACCCCTCTGATCATCCGGACCGCCGGCGGGAACAGGAACACCATGCCCAGGCCGAACGTCGCCATGACCGTGAGGAACGCGGCCACGATCACGACCAGTTCGTAAGCGGCCAGCGTCAGCAACGCCAGGACGATCCCGTACTTCCGGAGCATGTCACCAGTGTGCGTGATCCAGGCGCACTCTCACATTGCACCTAGGTACACCCTTGCCCGGCAACCAACCGCATTCCCGGTGACCTGCGCGAACTCTAGCGTCGAAGCCATGAACGTCATCGAGGTCGAGAACCTCCACAAGCGCTACCCCAACCACGTGGCGGTGCACGACGTGTCGTTCGAGGTGTCGGAGGGCGAGATCTTCGGCATCCTCGGCCCGAACGGCGCCGGCAAGACCACCACCGTCGAGTGCGTCTCCGGGCTGCGCGTCCCCGACGGCGGCGCCATCCGCGTCGCCGGCATCGACCCGCACCGCGAGCGCGACCACCTGCGCCGGGTGCTCGGCGCGCAGCTCCAGAGCTCCGCGCTGCCGGAGAAGATCAAGGTCTGGGAGGCGCTGGACCTGTACGCGTCCTTCTACCCCGACCCGGCCGACTGGCGGGAGCTGCTGGAACGCGTCGGGCTCGGCGCCAAGAAGGACGCCATGTTCGGCAAGCTCTCCGGCGGCCAGCGCCAGCGCCTGTCGGTCGCCCTCGCGCTCGTCGGCAAGCCGCGCATCGCGGTGCTGGACGAGCTCACCACCGGGCTCGACCCGCAGGCCCGCCGCGACACCTGGGAGCTGGTCGAGCAGGTGCGCGACTCCGGCGTGACGATCGTGCTGGTCACGCACTTCATGGAGGAGGCCGAGCGGCTCTGCGACCGCATCGCGCTCATCGACGCCGGTCGCGTGGTGGCCGTCGACTCCCCCGCCGGGCTGATCGAGCGGGTGGGCGGCGAGCAGCGGCTGCGGTTCCGGCCGTCGGCCCCCGTCTCGGACGCGGTGCTGCTGGCCCTGCCCGAGGTCACCGACGTCAGCAGGAGCGGCCAGCAGATGGTCGTGACCGGCAAGGGCAACCTCGCGCACGCGGTCACGATGGCCCTGGCCGACCAGCAGGTCATCCCCGGCGACCTGCGGATCGAGCAGGCCACGCTGGACGACGCGTTCCTCGCTCTCACCGGAAGGAAGCTGGCATGAAGAAGATCCTCCTGATGGAGACCAAGCTCCACCTGCGCGACTGGCCGATCCTGGCGTTCGGCCTCGTGCTGCCCATCGGGCTGCTGCTGGGCCTGGGGCAGATCCCGGACCTCGGCAAGCCCGACCCGAACCTCGGCGGGGCCCGGTTCGTCGACGCGCAGCTGCCCGCGCAGATGATCCTGCTCGCCCTGATGACGATGTCCTTCACCGCCCTTCCCGGCGTGCTGACCGCCTACCGCGAGCAGGGCGTGCTGCGCAGGATGTCGACGACGCCGGTGCACCCAGGGCGGCTGCTCGGCGCGCAACTGGTGATCAACCTGGCCGTCGCCGCGATCGCCGCCGTCCTGGTGATCGTGCTCGGGGCGCTGGTGCTCGGCTCCCACGTGCCGGCGAACCTGATCGGGTTCGTGCTGGTCTTCCTGCTCGGGGCGGCGGCGATGCTGGCCCTCGGGCTGGTGATCGCCTCCGTCGCGCCCAGCAGCAAGGCCGCCCCGGGCATCGGCTCGGTCGTCATGTTCCCGCTGCTGTTCCTGGCCGGGATGTGGCTCCCGCGCGAGATCATGCCCGACGCCCTGCGCACGATCAGCGACTACTCGGTGGTCGGCCCGTTCGTCAACGCGATGCGCGACACCTGGACGGGCGACTGGCCGCAGCTCCCCCACCTGGCCGTGATGCTGGTCGGGCTGGCGCTGTTCGGCGGGCTGGCCGTGAAGCTGTTCAAGTGGGAGTGAGCTCAGGCCCACACCGGGCGGGCGCCGGTGACGTTGAGGTAGAGCGAGTAGAGCGAGGAGGTGGCGGCGATGAACAGCCGGTTGCGCTTGAGGCCGCCGAACACCAGGTTGGCCACGTCCTCCGGCACGTGCAGCCGGCCGAGCGCGGCGCCGTCGGGCGCGTAGCAGTGCACGGCCTTGCCGGCGGCGGCCCACACCCGGCCCTGGTCGTCCAGGCGCATCCCGTCGTAACGGCCGCCGCCCTCGGCGAACACCTCGCCGCCGGCGAGCGTGCCGTCCTCACGCACGTCGAACACCCGCAGGTGGCCCCTGCGGGTGTCTGCCACGTACAGCCGCGTCTCGTCCAGTGAGAAGGCCAGGCCGTTGGGCCGCTCGAAGTCGCCGGCCACGATCCGCACCTCGCCCGTGACGGGGTCCACCCGGTAGACGTGGCAGCCGTCGATCTCCTGCTCGGCCCTGACCCCCTCGTAGTCGCTGGTGATGCCGTAGTTGGGGTCGGTGAACCAGAGCGAGCCGTCGGAGCGCACCACCGCGTCGTTGGGGCTGTTGAGCCGCCTGCCCTGCCACCGCTCGGCCAGCACCGTGATCGAGCCGTCGTGCTCGGTGCGGACCACCCGGCGCTCGCCCTGACGGCACGAGATCAGCCGGCCCTCGCGGTCCAGCGTGTTGCCGTTGGTGTAGCCGGCGGGCTGACGGAACGGGCCGACCGCGCCGCTCATCTCGTCCCAGCGCAGCATCCGGTCGTTGGGGATGTCGCTCCACGCCAGGTAGCGGCCCGCCGGGACGTACACCGGGCCCTCGGCCCAGCGGGAGCCGGTGTGCAGCCGTTCGAGCCAGGAGTCGCCGCCCACGGTGGCGAACCGCTCGTCGAGCACCTCGAATTCGGTGGGGATCATACTGAATGTCCTTCGGTCAAAGCCGGAAATTTCCTAATAGCATATGGCTATGGATGACATTGACAAGACACTGATCCGTCTCCTCCAGGATGACGCCACCCAGTCGTACGCGATCCTGGGCAGAGCGGTCGGGCTGTCGGCCGGGGCCGCGCACGAGCGCGTGCGCAAGCTGCGCGAGCGCGGCGTGATCCGGCGCACCACCATCGAGGTCGACCCCGAGGCCGTCGGCCTCGGCGTGGTCGCGTACGTGCTGGTCGACGGCGCCACGTGGATGGGCGGCAGCGCCGACCGGCTGGCCGCGATCGCCGCCGTCGAGGAGGCCCACGTGATCGCCGGTCCCGCCTCGGTGCTCCTCAAGCTCCGTACGGCGACCACCAAGGACCTCCAGGACGCGCTGCGCCGGGTGTTCGAGGTGGACGGCGTCACCAGCACGCAGTCGATCGTGGTGCTGGAGACCTTCTTCGAGCGCCCGATCCCCATCGCGTAAGGTGCACGGATGACGGTCTTCGCGCACATCAGCGACATCCACATCGGCGGCTCCGACGCGAGCGTGACGCGGGCCGAGGCCGTCATGCGCCACCTCGCCACGCTCGAGATCGACGCCGTCGTGGTCACCGGGGACGTCGCCGACCACGCGCTCGCCGAGGAGTACGAGGTGGCCGCCGGGATCCTGCGGGCCGACGTGCCGCTGGCCGTGTGTCCCGGCAACCACGACTCCGTCCCCGAGTTCGAGAAGCGGATCGGGCCCGCCGACCAGGCGATCCGGCTCGACGGGCTGACGATCGCGCTCGCCGACTCCAGCGTCCCCGGCCGCCCGTACGGGTTCCTCGCCGACGAGACGCTGGCCCGGCTCGACGCCGTCCTGTCGGAACGGCCCGGGGTCCCCGCCATGGTCGGCATGCACCACCCGCCCGTCGAGCTCGGCATCCCGTACGTGGACGAGATCCGGCTGCGGGAGCCGGAGCGGCTCGAAGAACTGCTGCGCGCCCACCCGAACGTCGTCGCGGTGCTCGCCGGCCACGCCCACACCGGCGCGACGGCCAGGTTCGCCGGGCTGCCCGTGGCCGTCGCCCCCGGCGTGGTCTCCACCTGCCTCACCCAGGTCGAGACGGACGCCGCCTTCCCCGTCACCTACGACCTGCCGCCCGGCTTCGCCCTGCACTTCTTCGACGGCGAACGGCTGGTGACCCACTTCCGCCCGGTCATCCTCAAGTAGCCTTGAGGTTGTGACCAACGTGGCATGGGACTCCAAGGAGCTGACCGTCGGCCAGCTCGCCGAGCGCAGCGGCGTCGCCGTGTCGGCTCTGCACTTCTACGAGACCAAGGGCCTGATCTCCAGCCGCCGCACCGCCGGCAACCAGCGCCGCTACACCCGCGACACCCTGCGCCGGGTCGCGTTCGTCCGGCTGTCGCAGCGGCTCGGCATCCCGCTCAAGACCATCGCCGACGCCCTCGCCGAGCTGCCCGAGGAGCGCACCCCCACCCGCGACGACTGGGCGCGGCTGTCGGCCGCCTGGCGCAGGGAGCTCGACGACCGCATCGTCCAGCTCCAGCGGCTGCGTGACGACCTCACCGACTGCATCGGCTGCGGCTGCCTGTCGCTCGACCGGTGCGCGCTCGCCAACGCCCACGACCGCCTCGGCGAGGAGGGCCCCGGCGCCCGCCGCATCGACACCCGCATCTGCCCTCCGGCCTCCTGCCGCTGACCCCCGCCCCCAGGCAACCTTTCCGCGCCCCGGCCGCTGCCCCTCTCCCCCAGGCAACCTTTCCGCGCCCCGGCCGCGTAGTACCGGTGATTGTCACTGAGGAAAGGCTCGGGGGATGGCGGATCGATCGGAGTACGACGCGTTCGTCGCGGCGGCATGGCATCGGTTGCTCCGCACCGCCTATCTGCTGACCAGGGACTGGGCCGTGGCCGAGGACCTGGTGCAGACGGCGTTGATGAAGGTCTGGGTGGTCTGGCCGCGCGTTCGCGAGGAGCATGAGGCGTACGTACGCAAGATCATCGTGAACGAGCACGTGTCGTGGTGGCGGCGGCGCTGGAGACAGGCCGAGATCACCACCGGCGCGCCGCCCGACCGGGCGCAGGACTCCGACCGCATGGATCAGGCGGACGAGCGCCGGCTCGTCTGGGAGCTCCTGGGCCGGCTGCCGGCCCGCCAGCGGGCCGTGGTGGTGCTGCGCTTCTTCGAGGACATGACCGAGGTCCAGACCGCCAGGACGCTGGGCTGCAGCGTGGGGACGGTCAAGAGCCAGACGAGCAGGGCGCTGGCCAAGCTGCGCGTCGACGCATCGTTCGCGGCCGCGTACGCGAGGAAGGGGTAAGGGCGTGCCCATCGACCACAGGGACCTGTACGAGCTGCTGGAGGAGCGCAGCCGTCCGGCGCTGGACCGTCCGATCCCGTGGGAGCGGCTGCGCGCCCGCGCGCCGGCGGCGCGACGCCGCCGCGCCGCCGTCGTCGCGGTCGCGGGCGTCGTGGCGGCGTCGGTCGCGGTGGGCTGGAGCCTGCTCGGCGTACGCCCGGCGCCCGAGAAGGAGGGCACGATCACCGCCAGTGCCCCGAAGCAGCTCCCGGCCCGGTTCGAGGCGGCGGACGGGACCGTCTACCGCCGTCTCGCCACGGTCACGCTGGACGCGCCGGCCGCCAGGACGGTGTCGGCGAAGGTGCCGGTGAGCGGGAAACCGCTGGCCGTCATGGCCGACTGCCCGCCGAGCACGCCGTTCTACGTGCCCACGGTCACCGCCAAGGTGGCGGGGACGCGCCGGTGGTTCCCCCTGACGTTCGACGGCCTGCACGGCTCGTGCGAGCAGAACCGGCCGGCCGACCTCGCGCCGCTGCCCGGCGGCGCGCGTGAGGTCACGTTCACGATGACGATGGGCAAGGCCGCCAAGGACATGCCGGGCCGACCGGGCAGGTGGCGGTTCGGCATCTACGAGTGGACGCCGCCCGCGTCCCCGGGTCCGGCGCCGACGGAGACGCCGCCCGCGACGATCGGCGACCGGTACCGGCTCCTCACCGCGAGGACGGTCTCCTGGCCCGAGAGCCACGGCGTGACGCTCACGCTCCCGCCCACGGACCGGCCGCTCACGGTGGTCGCCTACTGCACGGGCGCGATCGCCGGCCGGGTGCACGCGGAGACCAGCGTCAACGGCCGTCCGCCCAAGGGCTCCGCCAGGTGCTGGGAGCCGCCTTCGGGCGGCACGTTCAGCGTCGGCGAGCTCGGCACGGTGCGGCCCGGCGCCGACGGCAAGGTGACCGTCCGGCTCAGGGTCTCGGCCGGCGGCGTCACCGCGTACGAGCGCCGCCCCGGCACGCTGACCCTGGCCGTCTACCAGACGACGGAGTGAGCCGCCGGGCGGCCTAGTGCTGGGCCATGTCGACGAAGCGGCTGTAGTGGCCCTGGAAGGCGACCGTCACCGTCGCCGTGGGGCCGTTACGGTGCTTGGCCACGATCAGGTCGGCCTCACCGGCGCGCGGGGACTCGCGCTCGTAGGCGTCCTCGCGGTGCAGCAGGATGACCATGTCGGCGTCCTGCTCGATCGATCCACTTTCGCGCAGGTCGCTCACCTGGGGGCGCTTGTCGGTGCGCTGCTCGGGGCCACGGTTGAGCTGGGAGATCGCGATGACCGGGACCTCCAGCTCCTTGGCCAGCAGCTTGATCGCACGGGAGATCTCCGAGACCTCGTTCTGGCGGCTCTCGGTCTTCTTCGGCGAGCTCATCAGCTGCAGGTAGTCGATGACGACGAAGCGCAGGTCGTTGCGCTGTTTGAGGCGGCGGCACTTGGCCCGGATCTCCATCATCGACATGTTGGGCGAGTCGTCGATGAACAGCGGCGCCTCGGCCACCTCGCTCATGCGGCGGGCCAGGCGGGTCCAGTCGTCGTCGCCCATCATGCCCGAGCGCATGGCGTGGAGGGCGACGCGGGCCTCGGCCGACAGCAGACGCATGGTGATCTCGTTGCGGGACATCTCCAGGGAGAAGATGACCGTGGTCATGCCGTGCTTGATGGCGGCCGAGCGGGCGAAGTCGAGGCCGAGCGTGCTGTTGTGGGTGGGCACGCAGGCGCGGCTCGCCAGGTAGAGGTGGTCGGCGTTGTCGACCTCGACGCAGCGTACGGGGCGGGTCTCGACCGGGCGGACGGCGACGATCTCGTGGGAGGGCCGGCCCGCGGCGCCGGGCTGGCGGCCGGGCAGGCGGAAGACGCGGTCGGCGGTGGCGAACCCGATCGTGTAGCGGGCGGAGGGCACGCCGGCGCGGCCCCTGATGGGCTCGGTGGTGATCGTGGCGTGGTAGCCGAGGGTCAGCGCGAGCTCGCGCACGTCGTGGGCGAGGCGCCGGCCGGTGGCGGCGAACTGGACCCACCCGGCGCTGTTGACGTGGCCGTCGGCGTCGAGCAGGCCCGCCAGCAGGTCGCGACGCTGCCGCTCGGAGCCGCGCAGGTAGGCGGCGGGGACGCGGTCGGCGGCGAGCAGGCCGAGCGCGGCCAGGCCCTTGTGCAGCTCGTCTGAGCGCAGCACCTCGGCGAGCGCCGGGTCGCTCACGCCCGCGCCGGCCCGATCGCCGAGCCAGAGGCCCAGCAGGTAGGGGTCGAGCGGGAGCTCCTGCTCGTCGAGCCGGAAGGCGGCGGGCAGCGCCACGTCGTGGCCGGGGGCGAGCTCCTCGGTGGTGCGCAGGACGCCGTCGGCGGTGCGCCACTGGTGCAGGGCGTCGGCGACGATGACCGTGCCGTCGGCGAACTCCACCTCGTGGCAGGGCCGGTCGTGCAGCACCTCGGTCGCGGCGACGACCCGGGTCGGCCTGCCGTCGGCGCCGATGAGCAGGTCGCCGACCTCGACCTGGCCCATCGTGGTCCAGCCGGTCGGGGTGGGCAGCGGGGTGTCGAGGGCGAGCGCCTTGCCGATGGCCGGGCGGGCCGCGACGACGATCATCTGGCCGGGGTGCAGGCCGTTGGTGAGCTGGTCCAGGTCCTGGAAGCCGGTGGGCACGCCGACCATCTGGCCGCCGCGGCTGCCGATGGCCTCCAGCTCGTCGAGGGCGCCGGGCATGATGTCGGCCAGCGCCGCGTAGTCCTCGGAGGTGCGCCGCTCGGTGACCTTGTAGATCTCCGCCTGGGCGCGGTCGACCAGGTCGTCGACCTCTTCGTTCTGGCCGCCGTAGCCGAAGGAGACGATGCGGGTGCCGGCCTCGATGAGCCGCCGCAGGATCGCCTGCTCACGGACGATCTTCGCGTAGTAGCCGGCGTTGGCGGCGGTGGGGACGACGGCCGTCAGCGTGTGGAGGTAGGCGGCGCCGCCGACGCGGGCCATCTCGCCGCGCTTCTGCAGCTCGTCGAAGACCGTGACGGCGTCGGCGGGCTCGCCCCGGCCGTAGAGGTCGGTGATGACCTCGTAGATCATCTGGTGGGCGGGCCGGTAGAAGTCGTCGGAACGGATGATCTCGACCACGTCGGCGATCGCGTCCTTCGACAGCAGCATGCCGCCGAGGACGGACTGCTCCGCCTCGATGTTGCTCGGCGGGGTGCGCTCGAAGCCCGGCCCTGCGCCGACCTCTTCGTCAATGCTCACCGCGCCCCCTCGAGACTTGCAGGCGGTCGCACCACCCCCACTTGTAGTCGACCGGGGTGACAGTTTCGCGGCTCTGCGCCCTGACGGCAACGCGGCCTGTGGAAAACCCTGTGGTCAAGCTGTGTACGAACCGCCCCAGGGTGTGAAATGCCTGTGGACGGAGCTGGGGATAACTGTGGAAAAGATCCTTCACACCTATTCTGACCTGCGAAGACAGTATCCACCGGCTGTGGAGGAAAGAAAGTTGGCCCGACACGCGGAGTAAGGGGCATACTGTACAGATGCCCATTACCCGACAGGACCGGGAAATCCTCCGGCTTGCCGTGCCCGCGTTCGGCGCGCTGGTCGCCGAGCCGCTCTTCCTGCTCGCCGACTACGCCATCGTGGGCCACGGGCTGGGCACCCAGGCGGTCGGCGCGCTGGGCGTCGCCGGCGCCGTCCTGACGACACTCGTCAACCTGTGCGTCTTCCTCGCCTACGGCACCACCGCGTCCGTCGCGCGGCAGACCGGCGCCGGCAACCACGACCGGGCAATGCGCAGCGGCGTCGACGGCATCTGGCTCGCGCTGGCCATCGGCGCGGCGCTCATCGTCACCTGCTGGCCGCTCGCCCCGGCCATCGTCGACCTGTTCGGCGCAAGCCCCGAGCAGTCCCAGGAAGCCGTCACGTACCTGCGCATCAGCCTTTTGGGCACCCCCGGCATGCTCGTCGTGCTCGCGGGCACCGGCGTGCTGCGCGGTCTCCAGGACACCGTCACGCCGCTCGTGGTGGCCATCGGCTCGTTCGCGCTCAACGCGATCCTGAACGCCTGGTTCGTGCTCGGCCTCGGCTGGGGCATCGCCGGCTCCGCCTGGGGCACCGTGCTCGCGCAGACGCTCGGCGCCGTCGTGTACGTGACCGTCGTCGTCAAGGGCGCGCGGCGGCTGGGCACGCCGCTGCGCCCCGACCCGGCCGGGATCGGGCAGGCGGGCACCGCCGGGTTCGCCCTGCTCATCAGGACCGTCTGCCTGCGCATCGTGCTCCTGGTCGCCACCGTCATCGCCACCCGGATGGGCCAGGCCGAGCTCGCCGCGTACGCCATCGCCACACAGGTGTGGACGATGCTGGCCTTCGCGCTCGACGCCATCGCCATCGCCGGGCAGGCCATCACCGGGCGGGCGCTCGGCGCCGGCGACGTGGCCGCCACCAGGGCCGCCACCCGGCGCATGGTGGTGTGGGGCGTCTGGTCCGGCGCGGCCCTCGCGCTGGTCGTCGTCGCGGCACGGCCGCTGCTGCCCGGCCTGTTCGACGCCGATCCACAGGTCACCGCCGAGCTGCTGGCCGTGCTCTGGCCTGTCGCGCTGTTCCAGCCGATCTGCGGCGTGGTGTTCGTCCTCGACGGCGTCCTCATCGGCGCGGGCGACCAGCGCTACCTCGCCTGGGCGGGCGTGTGGACGACGCTGGCGTACCTGCCTGCCGCCTTCCTCGCCGCCGGATTCGGCATCGTTGCACTTTGGTGCGCGCTCGGCCTGTGGATGATTGCACGTTTGATCACGCTGACCCTCCGGGCCTCCGGCACCGCCTGGCTGGTGACCGGGGCGTGACCGTACCGTGCTTGCTGTTGCCTGAGTGGTGATGCACTGTGGGCGAGTCACACGAGCGGGGTGTGTCTTGTCCACAATCACACGACGTCTGCCACCGGCCGAGGCCACCGGGTTACGCACCGGCGCCCGGCACAGGCTGGCCCAGGTCTACCGGACCGGCGACCTCGTCGTGCTCGGCCTCGGCGTGATGATCGGCGCCGGCATCTTCAGCATCGCCGGCCAGCAGGCCGCCACCGTGGCCGGGCCCGGCGTCATCCTCTCCTTCATGATCGCGGGCATCGCCTGCCTGCTGGCCTGCCTCTGCTACGCCGAACTGTCGTCCACCATGCCGGCCTCCGGCAGCGCCTACACGTTCACGTACGTCATCTTCGGCGAGGTGTGGGCGTGGGTCATCGGCTGCGCGCTGATCCTGGAGCTGCAGCTCGCCGCCGCCGTGGTGGCCCGCGCGTGGGGCCGGATCGCCGTCGGCGCCATCGCCAACACCGGGGTACGCGTCCCGTACCCGGAGCTGGTCGAGGACGGGCTCGTGCTGCTCATCCTGGTGCTGCTCACCGCCGTCGTCGCGATGGGCGCCCGGATCGGGCTGCGCGCCCTGTGGATCATGGTGTCGGCCAAGCTGCTGGCCATCGGCGCCGTCGTCGTCGTGGGCGTCCTCCACGTCGACCCCGCCAACTACGCCGGCTTCTACGCCGAGCCGCAGCCCGCCGCCACCCCGTCGGCGACCGTGCTGGAGCTGTTCACCGGGCAGGGGCAGGTGTTCGGCTGGTTCGGGGTGTTCGCCGCGGCGCCCGCCATCGCCTTCGCCTACATCGGCTTCGACATCGTCGCCACCGCCGCCGAGGAAACCGTCAACCCGCGCACCGTCGTGCCCAAGGGCATGATCCGCGGACTCGTCGTCGCCACCGTCATCTACATCGCCGTGGCGGCCGTCATGGTCGGCATGGTGCCGCACACCGGCATCGCCGTCGCCGCGCCCCTCACCAGCGCCTTCCAGGCCGCCGGGATCGACTGGATGGTCCACGTCATCGACGCCGGAGCCGTGCTCGGGCTGACCACGGTGATCCTCGTGCTGATCGTGGGGCAGACGCGGGTGCTGTTCTCCATGGCCCGCGACGGGCTCATCCCCCGCCGGCTCGCCGTCATCAGCCGCGCCTACCACACGCCCTCCCGCGTCACCCTCGTCATCGGCGCCACCGCGATCCTGCTGGCCGAGTTCGTGCCCGTGCTCACCATGCAGGAGCTGGTCGTGATGGGGACGCTGTTCGCGTTCCTGTTCGTCGCGGCCGGGGTGATCACCATGCGGCGCGGCATGCCGGAGCTCGAACGCGGCTTCCGGGTGCCGCTCTCCCCGCTGCTGCCCGTCCTGTCGCTGCTGGCCACCCTCTGGCTCATGGTGAACCTCAGAGTGCAGACCTGGGCGTGGTTCGCCCTGTGGATGGCCTTCGGGCTGCTCGTCTACCTCGCGTACGGCCGCCGCCACAGCCTGCTGGCAGGCGGCGAGCGGCCACCCCCACCTCTGCCCCACGGGCGCGGCCGGCACCGGCGCTAGAGCCGCCCCGACTCCCGCACACCCTGGAGGAACGCCCGGGTGCGCTCGTGGTGCGGATCGTCGAACAACTGCTCCGGCGGCCCCTTCTCCAGCAGCACACCGCCGTCCAGGAAGCACACCGTGTCGGAGATCTCCCGGCAGAACGACATCTCGTGCGTCGTCAGCAGCATCGTCATGCCCGACTCCTTCAGCTCACGGATGATGCCGAGCACCTCCCGCACCAGCTCCGGGTCCAGCGCCGACGTCACCTCGTCCAGCAGGATCAGCTTCGGCCGCGTCGCCAGCGCCCGCACCACAGCCACCCGCTGCTGCTGCCCTCCCGAGAGCTGGTCAGGGTACGCGCCCGCCTTGTCCGCCAGCCCGAACCTGGACAGCAGGTCACGCGCCTCCTCCTCAGCCCGCTCCTTCGGCACCCCGTGCACCTGACGCGGCGCCAGCGTGATGTTCGCCAGCACCGTCATGTGCGGGAACAGGTTGTACGCCTGGAACACGATGCCGAGCTGCTTGCGCACCCCGTCGACGTCCACGCGCGGATCGGTGATCTCCTCACCGTCCAGCCGGATCACGCCGTCGTCGACCGTCTCCAGCAGGTTCGCGCAGCGCAGCAGCGTCGACTTGCCCGACCCGGACGCCCCGATCAGCGTCACCACCTCGTGCGCGTGCACCTCCAGATCGACGCCGCGCAGCACGCTGTGGTCGCCGAAGTGCTTCCACACTCCTTCGATGCTGAGCAGGCTCACGCGCCCCGCCTCCTTCGTGTCCGCTCGGCCAGATGGTCGGTGAACCGCGCCATCGGGATCGTCAGCAGGATGAACAGCAGCGCCGCCACCAGGTAGGGGGTGTAGTTGAAGTTGTCCAACGTGTGGATCTGCGCCTGCCGCAGCGCCTCCAGGGCCCCGATCGTCGCCACCAGCGCAGTGTCCTTCTGCAGCGAGATGAAGTCGTTCAGCAGCGGCGGCACGACCGTGCGGGTCGCCTGCGGCAGCACCACGAACCGCATCGCCTTGGCCTGGCTCAGGCCCAGCGACCTGGCCGCGGCCATCTGACTGGGGTGGACCGAGTCGATGCCGGCCCGGAACACCTCCGCCACGTACGCGCCGTAGGACAACGTCAGGGCGATGATGCCCAGCGTCGCGGGGTCGCTCGGGATGCCCTGCAACCGGAGCGCGGGCAGCCCGAACCCGACCAGGTAGATGACCAGCAGCGTCGGCACGCCCCTGAACACGTCCACGTAGAGCGTGGCCAGCGCGCGGATCGGGAGGAACGCCGGCGACTTGACGTTCCTGGCCAGCGCCACCAACAGGCCCACCACCAGGACCAGCGGCTCGGTGATCAGAAAGATCTTGATGTTGAGCAGGAACCCCTCGGCCACGTCCGGGAGCGACTCGCGGAACACCTCGGCGTTGAAGAACGCCGCCTGCACCCTCGTCCAGCCGGGCGCGTTGGTGGCGATCGTCGCCAGCAGCACCACGAACACGACCACCGAGGCGGTGGCGATCGAGGCGTTCCGCCGGCCCTGTGACCGGCGGAACCGCTCGCGCTCCTGCTGCCGTTCGCTCTTGACCCAGGTGGGGCCGGCGGTCACTTCAGCTCCGGCGCGCCCGCCGCCGAGCTCAGCCACTCCTGCTCGATCCTGGCCAGCTCACCCTTGGACTTGAGCGTCTCGACGGCCTTGTCGACGCACGACTTGATCGCGCTGCCCTTCTCCATGACCAGGCCGAACTCCTCGGGCGCGCCGCCCGTCGAGCTGAACTGGCCCACGATCTTGGAGCCCTCGACCTGCGCGGCCGTCACGTAGAAGGCCGTGGGCAGGTCCACCACGATGGCGTCGACCTGCTCGTTCTTGAGCGCGCTGACGGCGTCGCCCTGGTCGTTGTAGACGCTGGGCTCCTTGGCCGGCTTGATGACCTCCTGCACCGCCGCCAGCGAGGTGGTGCCGACCTGGACGCCGAACTTGGCGTCCTTGAGCTCGGCCAGCGTCTTGGCCCCGGCGTACTTGCCGTCGCCCGCGGTGACGACAGCCTGCTTGACCGTGTAGTAGCCCTTGCTGAAGTCGACCGCCTGGGCGCGCTCCGGGCTGATCGACACCTGGTTGATGTCGAAGTCGAACTGCTTGGCCCCCGGGGCGAACGCCGAGTCGAACTTGACCGTGGTCCACTGCACCTCGTCCCGGTCGAAGCCGAGCTCGCCGGCCACCGCGAACGCGACCGCGCTCTCGAAGCCCTGGCCGTTGCTCGGGTCGTCGTCCTTGAACCACGGCTCGAAGGCGGGCTTGTCGGTCCCGATCGTCAGCTTGCCGGCGTTGACGAGCTTGAGCTGGTCCTTGGTGCACGCGGTGGACACCGTCGGGGCCGGGGCGGCCGTGTCGGCGGTGTTGTCGACGGGCGCACAGGCTACGGCCGCCGCCGCGAGCGCGCCGAGCGCGAGCAGCGTCGAGGGACGGGCCATGGCGGAGCCTCCAGGGGGAAACGCGAAGAAAAGAACGAAAAGGGATTCTACGCTGCGCGCCAACCGCCCCCACCTGCGGTCCGGCTGGCGAGACGGCGACGGCCCCCTCCCGGGAACGGGAGGGGGCCGCCGGCGAAGCGGGAGAGCGTCAGCCTGCGACGACCTCGACGTCGACCGACGCCGAGACCTCGGGGTGCAGCTTGACGGTCACCTTGTGGGAGCCGACGCTCTTGATCGGGTTGACGATCTCGATGCGGCGGCGGTCGAGCACCGGGCCACCGGCAGCCTTGACGGCGTCGGCGATGTCGCCCGTGGTGATCGAGCCGAACAGGCGGCCGGAGTCGCCCGCGCGGGTGGTGAGACGGACACGCAGGGCGCCGATCTGACCGGCGACCTCCTTGGCCGTGCCCAGGTCGCGGATCTCGCGGGCGTCACGAGCCTTCTTGATGGACTCGATCTGCCGCTCGGCGCCACGCGTCCAGCGCATGGCGTAGCCGCGGGGGATGAGGTAGTTACGGCCGTAGCCGTCCTTGACCTCGACAACGTCGCCGGGGGCGCCGAGGCCGGAGACCTCGTTCGTGAGGATGAGCTTCATTTCGACAGGCCTCCTTAGCGCGCGGTGCTCGTGTAAGGCAGCAGGGCCACCTCACGGGCGTTCTTGATCGCCGTCGCCACGTCGCGCTGGTGCTGGGTGCAGTTGCCCGTCACCCGGCGCGCACGGATCTTGCCACGGTCGGAAATGAACTTCCGCAGCAGGGCCGTGTCCTTGTAGTCGACGTAGGAGATCTTGTCGTGGCAGAACAGGCAAACCTTCTTCTTGGGCTTGCGCAGTGCCGGCTTTGCCATCGTGGTGCTCCTTTCAGAGCCCCGCCGTCAGGCGGGAATGGACTCGGGCTGGTGGACTGGGTCTAGAAAGGCGGTTCGTCGCTGAAATCGCCGCCGCCGCCGAAGCCGCCGGAGTTGCCGCCGCCCTGCTGCTGGCCGCCGCCCTGGTAACCGCCGCCGCCGCCACCGAAACCGCCGCCGCCCTGAGGCGGAGCGGGCGAGGCAGAGGCCCAGGGGTCATCGGCCGGACCGCCGCCGAAGCCGCCACCGCCGCCACCCTGACGGGAGGTGCGGTTGACCTTGGCGGTGGCGTTGCGCAGGGACGGGCCGACCTCGTCGACCTCGACCTCGTAGACGGTGCGCTTCTCGCCTTCCTTGGTCTCGTAAGACCGCTGCTTGAGCCGCCCCTGAACGATGACCCGCATGCCGCGCTGGAGGCTTTCGGCGGCGTTCTCCGCCGCCTGCCGCCACACGTTGCAGGTCAGGAAGAGGCTTTCGCCATCTTTCCACTCGTTGGTCTGACGATCCATGAACCGCGGAGTGGACGCGATGCGGAATCGAGCCACCGCTTGCCCCGTCGGGGTGAAGCGCAGCTCCGGGTCGTCGACAAGGTTGCCGACGATGGTGATTACGGTGTCGCCTGCTGCCATGGCCAGCGCTCGCCTTCCTGCACGCCTTCGCTTTGGTTACGGCCCAGAGTAGGGGGCTGCTCCGACAAAAGCCGGTGCTTAGTGCACGTCGGGACGCAGGACCTTGGTGCGCAGGATGCCCTCGTTGAGGTTCATCTGCCGGTCGAGCTCCTTGACCGTCGCGGGCTCCGCGGACAGGTCGATGACGGCGTAGATGCCTTCGGACTTCTTGTCGATGTCGTAGGCAAGACGGCGACGGCCCCAGACGTCGACCTTCTCCACGGTGCCGCCGTCGTTGCGGACCACGGTGAGGAACTGGTCGAGGGACGGCGCCACGGTGCGCTCATCGAGCGAAGGGTCCAGAATGACCATTACTTCGTAACGACGCATGCGGGACTCCAACCTCCTCTGGACTCTGCGGTCACGACACTCTGCCGTGACAGGAGGACGCTGCGCGGGCCCTGGCCGCCCCTTTCGGCGCCCGGGGGTGACGGGTCACCCATCACAACGCAGCGTCGTTCAGGTTACCAGCAGCTCGTGGATGGGAAGGCACAGATAAACAAGGGGGTGGTTCGCAATGCCACACGTCCTCCAGCCCACGCAGCGCGAACGCGTCCGGCTCACGCTCAACACCGACGGCCGCGCCCATCCGGTCGAGAACGCCTTCGCGGTCGCCACGCTCGTGTGCGGCCTCGTGGCCTTCGGCGCCACGTTCTTCCCGGGCGGCCACGTCATCGCGTCCTGGGCCGGGACGCTCGGCTTCGGCATCGGCCTCTACTCGCAGTACGTCTCGGCGACCACGCCGCAGCGCTCGCTGAACATCGTGGGCCTGGTGGCCTCGTTCGTCGGCGCCGCGCTGGGCATCGCCAGAGGCGGTTTCCTGCCGTAACTCCGCTTCCTGCCGTAAGTCCGCCCGTAAGTCCGCGCGGCGTCCTCAGCCGCCGATGTGCAGGTCGACGCCGAGCAGGATCAGGAACCACAGGAAGACCGCCAGCAGCGCCTCGGCGACGTCCCTGAGTACGGCGGGGGTGATGTAGTCGTAGACCCACGCCACGTAGATGCCGATCACGACGTAGATCAGGAATATCAGGGATCGCCAGCGCCAGCGGCTCATGCCGTGCTCCTCGGGGGTCAGGGGGTGCAAGGCGACTTCCCCTGGGCACGCCGTCCAAACGGATAGGCTCGCTGACATGGTGCGCATCGGAGCTCACGTCGGCCAGGACGACCCAGCCGCCCACGCCGCGGCCATCGGCGCCGACGTGGTGCAGTTCTTCCTCGGCAACCCGCAGGGCTACAAGAAGCCGGAGTTGCCGGACCGGCCGGTCGAGGGCGTCGACATCTTCATCCACGCCCCCTACCTGGTGAACGTGGCCTCGACCAACAACCGCATCAGGATCCCGAGCCGCAAGCTGCTGTCGCAGCACCTGGAGGCGGCGGCGAGCATCGGCGCCAAGGGCCTGATCGTGCACGGCGGCCACCTCAACAAGGACGACGACCCGCAGGCGGGCTTCGACAACTGGCGCAAGGTGTTCGAGCGCCTGGAGTGCCCGATCCCGGTGCTGATCGAGAACACGGCGGGCGGCGACAACGCGATGGCGCGCAGCCTGGACCGGCTGGCCCGGCTGTGGGACGCGCTCGACGGCTTCGACGTGGGCTTCTGCCTCGACACCTGCCATGCGCACGCGGGCGGCGAGGAGCTGCCTGGCCTGGTCGACCGGGTCAAGGCGATCACCGGCCGGATCGACCTGGTGCACTGCAACGACTCGCGTGACGACTTCGGCTCGGGCGCCGACCGTCACACCAACCTCGGCAAGGGCAAGATCGACCCCGAGCTGATCCTGGAGGTGTGCCGGGCGGCCGGCGCGCCGATCGTGGTGGAGACCCCAGCCGAAGGTCAAGCCGAGGACATCGCCTTCCTGAGGAAGAATCTCTAGCGGAAACACACAGCCTGTGGATAACTTCCCTGGATTGCCGACGCGGCAAAGTGGGTAAGGAGTTCAGCCCGCCCAGGCGCCCGAGAGGAACCGGGCGGTGTTGAGCACCATGAGCGGCCCCGAGACCAGCGCGTAGGCCACGATCACCCACTGCCTCCGGGTGGCGACCTGGGCGATCGCCACCCACAGCGGAAACCACAGCAGCAGCGAGCGCGGCAGCGACAGGTAGTAGGCCGAGGTCATCAGCGCCCCGGCCTGCAGCCCCACGTAGACCGCCTCGCTCCAGCGGCGCAGCGCCAGCAGCCACACCAGCACGGCCACGGCCGCCACGGCCCCGGCGATCTCCATCCGGAAGGCCGGCGCCATGTCGCCGTCGCCCATCGCGGAGTCCCAGGTCACCGCCCACGACTCCCACGGCCACACCAGCTCGCGCCCCCAGCCGGCCTCCTGCGCGTGCTTCCAGGCCAGCCAGTCGCCCGAGCGGGCGTAGTGGAAGGCGGAGTACGCGGCCGGCGGCAGGAACGGCACCAGCAGCCAGCCCGCCCTCCGCACCGGCTCCCGGCTCGCCGCGAACTCCACGACGAGCGCGGCGGCCAGGAACAGCCCGGTGATGCGCACGCACGACGCCCCCGCCGCCAGCAGCACGGCGGCCGGCCAGCGCCCCTGCCGCGCCGCCAGCCAGGCGGGGATCGCGAACGCCAGGAACAGCGACTCGCTGTAGCCGGCGGCCAGGAACACCGCGGGCGGGAACAGCACCAGCGCCAGCACCGCCACCCACCCGCGGGCCCCCTCGAACTCGGCCAGCCGGGCCAGCGCCACCATCGCCACCGCCCCGGCCGCCAGCGACACGATCAGCCCGGCAGCCGACCAGTCGGGCACCACCAGATGGACCGCGCGCAGCGCCAGCGGCAGCCCCGGGAAGAAGGCCGGCAGCCCCTCGTCGCGCGGCTGCCCGGGGTCGCCGTCGTAGCCGTGCTCGGCGATGGTGACGAACAGCCCGGCGTCCCACTGCCGCCACCGGTCCACGTACTCGTGCAGCGTGACGCCGAGCAGCGTCGTCACCAGCAGCCCGGCACGCGTGGCGAACCAGATCAGCAGCGCGTCCCTGCCGGTGGAGCGGGTGATCATGAACTAGCCGGCAGCTCGCAACGTGAACCGGTCGGGAGCTCCGTCGAACACCCCGCCCACCTGGTCGTCCACCCCCGCCTGCCGGACCACGTCCTTGGCCGGCCGCAGGATGTCACGCACCACGAACGCCATCATGATCCCGATCGTGATGACCCGCCCCCACACGGCGGTGAAGTACGTGTCGTCCCCGATGCCGAGATCGGTCCGGCTGAGCGGCGCCTGGTTGAGCAGGTAGAGCCAGATGGCGAAGAAGTACCAGACCTCGGCCAGCTGCCACAGCACCAGCGGCCGGTAGTTGGGCCTGGCCAGCACGGCCAGCGGCACCAGCCAGAGGACGAACTGCGGCGACCACACCTTGTTCGTCATCATGAACGCGGCCAGCGCCAGGAAGCAGATCTGCGCCAGCCTCGGCCGCTGCGGCGCGGTCAGCGTCAGCACCGCGATGGCCAGGCAGCACAGCGCCAGCGACGCCATGCCGAGCACGCTCACGTCCAGGGTGCCGAGCACCGGCCAGCCCTTGCGCTGGAAGAACAGCCACGGCGATCCCCAGTCGACGCCGCGCTCCTGCGAGAAGACGTAGAAGCGCCGCCAGCCGTCCCAGGCGAGCACCATGAACGGCAGGTTGACCACCAGCCACGCCACCGCCGTCGAGGCCAGCGTGACCAGGAACGGCCGCCACCGGGCGGTGCGCAGCGTGAGCAGGAACAGCGCGCCGAGGAACATCAGCGGGTAGAACTTGGTGGCGATCGCCAGCCCGAGCAGCACCCCGGCCAGCACCTGCCGCTTGCGCGCCCAGGCCAGCAGCATGCCCATCGACAGCGCCCCGGCGACCAGGTCCCAGTTGATGTAGGCGGCCAGCACCACGGCGGGCGCGAGCGCGTACCAGAGGGCGTCCCAGCGGCGGGTGGGGCCGGCGACGGCGGCCATCAGCAGGACGCCGACCACCAGCGAGATCCCCATGAGGATGACGGTGAGGTCGTAGAACAGCACCGCCTGGCCGGTCACGTCCTGCTCGAAGCGGCGCACGAGCCAGGCGATGACCTGCATCACCTCGCCGAGCACCACCGGGTACTCGACGTGCTTCTCGGCGATGACGTCGGCGAAGTACGGGTTCTCGGTGGCGAGCTGCCGGTCGAAGTAGAGCGGGTAGATGTCGGTGTAGCAGAAGTTGGTGTAGACGGTGACCTGGTCGTTCCAGCCCCCGGAGCGGCAGGGCAGCCGCACCAGGTAGGCCAGCGTCGCCCCCAGGGCCGCGAACAGCCCCAGGGGCAGGTACGGGACGGCGCGCGCGACGAACGGCCGGCGCACCGCCGTGTCGGACTTCACCATGGGAACTGGCGGTTGCCGGGCGTCGGCCCCGGCACGGCCGCGCCGCCACCGCCGCCGTCGCCGCCGCTGTCGCCGAGGAAGCCGCCGTCCTCCTCATCCTCGGGGAACGGGTTCTCGGTCGTCTCGTTGGAGACGTCGGAGTCCTCGTCGCACGGGCTGTCGAAGCCGCAGTCCTCGCCGGGGAACTCGGCGTCCGGGTCGGGCGTGTCGCTGGGCGTCGGGGTGGGCTCCGGCTTGGGCACCAGGTCCTCGGAGATCCCGGCGTCGACCCGGGCCGGGAACTGGATGACCTCCTTGCCCTTCATGGCCTCGGTCATGAAGGTCTTCCAGATCGCCGCCGGGTAGGTCGCTCCCTGGAACGCCGCGCCGAGAGGCACCTCGAACGCCGTGCTGTACGGCTTCTGCGGCGTGTACTTCTTCTCCCGGTCGGGGTTCTTGCCCCGGAACCACGGGCAGTTGTCGTTCACCGGCTGCACGACCTTGCCGGTCTTGGTGCGGCACTCCTGGCGGAACAGGCCGACGGCGGTCGACACCTGCGGGGTGAAGCCGACGAACCAGGCTTCCTTGTTGTCGTTGTTGGTGCCGGTCTTGCCGGCCACCGGCCGGTCGTAGAGCGCGGCGTTGCCGCCGGTGCCGGACTTGACGACGGCCTGCAGCGCGGCGGTGGCGTCGGCGGCGGCCTCCGGCGTGATGACCTGGGCGAAGCTCTTCTTCTCGTTCCAGATCGTCTGCTTGTTGCGGTCCTTGACCTGGATGATCACGTGGTTGTCGTAGTGCTTGCCGGCGTTGGCGAAGATCGAGTAGCCGCCGGCCTGCTCGACGGCGGTGACCTGGCCACTGCCGATGGTGATCAGGTAGTGGTGGCGCGACTCGGCGTCCTCCAGCCGCTGCTTGCTGAGCCCGGCCTTCGAGGCGATCTCGATGACCTTGTCGAGCCCGACCTTCTCCCCCATCTTCGCGTAGGCGGTGTTGACGGAGCTGGCCGTGGCGGTGACGACGTCGACGGCCGAGGTCTTGAAGCCGTGGTCGTTGTCGATCGGGGTGGTGCCGGGCAGCTTGACCGGGCCCTTGGTCGGCACGTAGCTGCGCAGGCTGTAGCCGGCGTCGAGCCAGGCCGCGAGGACGTACGGCTTGAACGCCGAGGCCGCCTGCTTCTGCGAGAGGAAGGCGTCGTTCCAGGCGTCCTTGGTGTAGTCGTCGCCGCCGTAGAAGGCGATGATCCGGCCGTTGCGCGGGTCGACCGCGGCCATCGTGGTGCTGATCTCCTCGGGCAGGCCCTTGGTGTGCTGCCTGACCGCGTCACGGGCGGCGCGCATGAGCTTGGGGTCGAGCGAGGTGTAGATGCGGTAGCCGCCCTTCTCCACCTCCTCGCGGTCGATCTTGAGGGTGCTCTCCAGCTCGTTGAGCACCGTCTGCACCATGTAGCCCTTGAGGCCGGCGAAGATCTGCTTGGGCTTGTCCTTGATGCGCTTGGGCGACTTGGGCGACTTGGCAGGCAGGTGACCGTACGCCTTGGGGTCGAGCTTGGCCATCTGCCCGAGCGCGTAGACGTAGCGCTCCTCGGTGGGGGCGAGGTTGCCGGACTTCTCGGCGGAGTCGAAGGCGCTCGGGTTCTGGATGCGGCCCGCGAGGTAGGCGGCTTCCTCGGGGGTGAGCTGGCCGACCTTCTTGTTGAAGAACGCGTCGGCTGCGGCGCCGATGCCGTAGGCGCCCCGGCCGAAGTAGATGGTGTTGAGGTACTGCTTGAGAATGGTGTCCTTGGTCAGCACCTTGTTCAGCTTGACCGCGACGAAGATCTCCTTGACCTTGCGCTGGATCGTGACCTCCTTGGAGAGGCCGTCGTAGTAGCCGCGCGCCATCTGCTGGGTGATGGTGGACGCGCCCTGCACCTGCTGGCCGGAGACGGTGCTCCACAGCGAGCGGACCATGCCGGAGAACGAGATGCCGGAGTCCTCACGGAACGAGCTGTTCTCGGCGGCGATCACCGCGTCCTGTACGTGCCGCGGGATCTGCTCGAACTCGAGCGGGAGGCGCTTGGTGCCGAGGCGGGCCAGCTCCTTCTTGTGGACGTCGTAGATGATGCTTTCCTGGTCGAAGACGCCGTCCTGCACCTGGTCCTCTCGGGGCACCGGGGTGTTGGCGTACGCGACCGCGATCATGCCGAAGACGCCGGCGGAGAGCACCACGAAGCTGGCCACGACGAGCTTCCAGCTCGGGATGAAGCGCCGCCAGCCTGGCCTGTCGCCGCCCTTGGGCGGGCCGGGCGGCTCGGTCGGCCCGCCGGGGCCGCCGCCGCTCCTGCGCGAGCGCCTCGGGGGCGACTCGCTGATCATGGTCTCCTGGTCGGCGTGCGAGCGGGCCGGCGCCTGCTCGGAGCGCCTGCGGGACCCGGCCGCGCGGCGGCGCGGCTCCGGGGCCTCGGACGGCGAGGGCGTCCCGGGGTGCGCGGGCGCGCCGGGGTGGGGAGGCGTCACAGGCTGTGAGGGGGGCCGCAGGTCCGGCCGAGGCTGCTGCGGGCGCGGGTTCTCGCGTCCCGGCGGCTCGTTGTACGGCTGCGCGGCCATCGCCCCGGTCTGCTCGTAGGCCGCCTCGGGACGACGCGCGGGCGGCGTGGAGCCCCAGCCGGAATCGCCGGTTTGCGGCGCGGGATCCTGGGGCACGGAACGGGACGAGCCGGAACGACGGCGCCTACCAGGGCGGGCCGTCCCCTCGTTGCTGCTGTAACTCACACGTCCTCGCATCGTCGTCGGATAGCACGGCGTTTCAGGGCGTGGCTCCTCGCCGTCCTCGTCTAGATCTTCTACTGTCGTGCGGCCACGTCTGGCGGCCCGTTCCCGAGGACGAACGAGACCGTCAGGTGATTCCAGGAACAACCTTGGCAGACCTCGACCACGTACACCCGGAACTCGTCGTAATCATGGGCCATTGCGGCGAGCCCTGACGTGACCTTTGCCCGACCGGCATGGCGGCTCCGGGAGTCCCCGTAGACATAGGTCACGTTGGTGACGTTCTCCCCCTCGCACACCGGGCAGAGGCGTTCGGTCGGCTCGCCGAAGCGGCGAATTGCCCGTGCCCGGAGGAGGTTGGGCTGTGCGTCACAGAGATCGCCGGACGCGGCGCGCCCGGAACGCGGGGAGTGGACGACCGCCCGTCTGGCAAGGCCGCAATCCACCACCCTTCTCTGTGACCACATGAGCGCCAGACTACGGCTTTTTACTGATTCATCCCAACGCCTTGGTGAACTCATTGATTGCGGGCATATAGCGGAGCGACGTATCCTCGGGATGTATCGGCTCGATACATCGACGCGAGAGGGGGCGATTCCCGTGGCCGCCGGACAAGGCAGGGTGCTGGAACTCGCCGTGCTCGGGTCGCTGCACGAGACGCCGCTACACGGCTATGAGCTGCGCAAACGGCTCAACGCTCTGCTCGGGATGTTCCGCGCGTTCTCCTACGGTTCGCTCTACCCCTGCCTGCGTTCCCTGCTGGCGCAAGGACTCATCGCCGAGGAGCAGCCCGCTCCCTCGACGATCGTGGGCGGCCGGTCGAAGATCGTCTACAAGCTGACCGCGGAGGGCAAGGAACGCCTGCAGGACATGCTCACCCAGGCCGGCCCCTCGGCATGGGAGGACGAGAGCTTCGGCGTCCATTTCGCGTTCTTCCGGCACACCGAGGCCGAAGTGCGCCTGCGCATTCTCGAAGGCCGCCGTAGCCGGCTCGAAGAGCGACTCGACAGCGTCCGCACCGCTCTGGCACGCACCCGCGAACGGCTCGACAGCTACACGCTCGAGCTGCAACGGCACGGGCTGGAGTCGGTCGAGCGGGAGGTGCGCTGGCTCAACGAGCTGATCGCAACGGAGAGACGGGCCTCCGAGAGGCCTGAGAGGGATACCACGTCAAGTGATGAGTAAGGGAGCGAGTGCGATGGGTTCGGTTCGCGTGGCCATTGTCGGTGTCGGCAACTGCGCGGCGTCGCTGGTCCAGGGCGTTCACTATTACAAGGACGCGGACCCGGCCACACGGGTGCCGGGCCTGATGCACGTCAAGTTCGGCGACTACCACGTGGGCGACGTCGAGTTCGTCGCCGCGTTCGACGTCGACGCCAAGAAGGTCGGCCGCGACCTGTCCGAGGCGATCGTCGCCAGCGAGAACAACACCATCAAGATCACGGACGTGCCGCCGTCCGGGGTGACCGTCCAGCGCGGCCACACCTTCGACGGCCTGGGCGAGTACTACCGCGAGATCATCGAGGAGTCCGACGAGGCCCCGGTCGACATCGTCCAGGCGCTGCGTGACGCCCAGGTCGACGTGCTGGTGTCCTACCTGCCGGTGGGCTCCGAGGAGGCCGACCGCTTCTACGCGCAGTGCGCGATCGACGCCAAGGTCGCCTTCGTCAACGCGCTGCCGGTCTTCATCGCCTCCGACCCCGAGTGGGCCGAGAAGTTCACCGAGGCGGGCGTGCCGATCGTCGGCGACGACATCAAGTCGCAGGTCGGCGCCACCATCACGCACCGCGTGATGGCCAAGCTGTTCGAGGACCGCGGCGTCGAGCTGCTGCGCACCTACCAGCTCAACGTCGGCGGCAACATGGACTTCATGAACATGCTGGAGCGCAAGCGCCTCCAGTCGAAGAAGATCTCCAAGACGCAGGCGGTCACCTCGCAGATCCCGCACGAGATGGCCAAGGCCGACGTGCACATCGGCCCGTCGGACCACGTGCCGTGGCTCGACGACCGCAAGCTCGCCTACGTGCGCCTCGAGGGCCGCTCGTTCGGCGACACCCCGCTCAACCTGGAGTACAAGCTGGAGGTGTGGGACTCCCCCAACTCCGCCGGCATCATCATCGACGCCGTCCGCGCCGCCAAGATCGCGCTCGACCGCGGCATCGGCGGCCCGATCCTCAGCGCGTCCTCGTACTTCATGAAGTCGCCGCCGGAGCAGTACTCCGACGACCAGGCCCGCGACTACGTGGAGAAGTTCATCCGCGGCGAGGTCGAGCGCTGACCCTCCGGGTCAGGGCCGAAGCTCAGTCGAGCCGGACGCGGGCTGCCGGTGGCAGCTCGTCGTCCGGCGCGGCCGGCCAAGCCAGCGGGTCGGGGCCGAGCGCGGCCAGGAGCGGCACCTGCTCGCGGCACCACGGCGAGATCGCGAGCAGGCCGTTGAGCACGCCGTCGGCGAACACCGGCCACGGCATCCACCGCGTCTCGTCCACCTCGTCCGGATTGGGCGACTCGGCGTTGTCGGCCACCACCCGGTAGACCGGGCACAGCTCGTGCTCGACGACCCCGTTGTCCATGACCGCCCGGTAGGAGAAGCGGGGCAGCACCAGGTCGGCGCGCTCGACCTTGAGGCCGAGCTCGAACGACAGCCTGCGGAGCACGGCGTGGTCGAGCGGCTCGCCGGGCATCGGGTGGCCGCAGCAGCTGTTGGTCCACACGCCGGGCCAGGTCAGCTTGTGCGAGGCCCGACGGCTGAGCATCACCCGGCCCTCCCGGTCGAAGACGTAGCTGGAGAAGGCCAGGTGCAGCGGAGTGTGCTCGGTGTGCACCGAGAGCTTGGGGGCGGTGCCGAGCGCGTGGCCGGAGCCGTCAACGAGTACCACGTGTTCCACAGTCGTCACGCTATGAAGCGTACGTGATCATGAGCAGCGGCAGGACCGGAATGCGAACCTGCTGTGCCAACCTCTTCGCGGGCTAGGCTGAGGCCGTGTCTTTCGTCGCCGATCTCCGCGTCGTTCTCCAGGGGCGGGATTACAGACGGCTGTTCGGCACGCGGCTGGTCTCCCAGTTCTCCGACGGGATCTTCCAGTTCGGCGTTCTCGGATTCGCCTTCTTCAGCCCCGAAAACCAGACCACCGCCCTGGGCGTCGCGGCGGGCCTGGCGGTGCTCCTGCTGCCCTACAGCGTGCTGGGGCCGTTCGTCGGGGTGTTCATCGACCGCTGGTCGCGGCGGCAGATCCTGATGATCGCGCCGATCGTGCGCGGTGTGCTGCTGGGCGGCGCCGCCGCGCTGGTGGCGGCCGACGTGCCCGATCCGGTGTTCTACGCGGCGGCGCTGGCCGTGCTGGGCGTCAACCGGTTCTTCCTGGCGGCGCTGGGCGCCTCGCTGCCGCACGTGGTGCCGCAGGACCGGCTGATGGCCGCCAACGCGGTCACGCCGACCTCCGGCACCGTGCTGACGTTCGTCGGCGTGGGCGCCGGGTTCCTGCTGCGCGGGCTGTTCGGCGGCGGCGACCTCGGGGTGGCGCTGCTGCTGACCACGTCCGGCGTGGTGTCCGTGCTCAGCGCGCTGGTCGCGCGCACGATGGAGCGCTCGCTGCTCGGCCCCGCCCACGACCCCGGGCGTCCGCAGACGCGCGAGGCGCTGCGCAACGTGGTCGCCGGGCTTGCCGACGGCGCCAGGCACCTGCTCAGCCACCGCACGGCCGCCGCCACGATGGGCGCGATGGCCGCGCACCGGTTCTTCTACGGCATCGCGACAGCGCTCGGCATCATCCTCTACCGCTACTACTTCACCGACGGCGACCCCGACGCGGCGCTGAGCGGCGCCAGCCTGGTCGTGGCCACCTCCGGCGTCGGCTACTTCCTCGCCGTGATCATCACCCCGTACGCCACCGAGCGGTTCACGATCACCCGCTGGGTGCCGATCGCGCTGGTCACGGCCGGGGTGCTGGCAGGCGTGCTGGTCATCCCGTTCCAGGAATGGGGGCTGCCGGTGGCCGGGTTCGTGCTCGGCATCGCCGGCCAGAGCGTCAAGATCTGCGCCGACACGACCGTGCAGCGCGACGTCGAGGACGTCTACCTAGGCCGCGCCTTCTCCGTCTACGACATGCTCTTCAACGGCATGTACGTGCTGGCGGCGGCGCTGTCGGCGGCCATCCTGCCGGCCAACGGCAAGTCCTATCTCGCCGTGGCCATCATCGTGGCCGGCTACCTGCTGAGCGCGCTGGCCTACCGGGCGATCACCCGGCCGCGCCAGCCGGTCACCCCGTGACGTTGTCGCGCGCCCACTCCAGCAGCGCCTCGGTGGCCGCCTCGGCGCCGATCACGCCCTTGTCCAGGCGCAGCTCCAGCAGGAACTTGTAGGCCTGGCCCACCACCGGGCCCGGCCCGACGCCGAGCACCCGCTGGATCTCGTTGCCGTCGAGCTCGGGACGGATCTTGGCCAGCTCCTCCTCCTCGGCCAGCCGCTCGATGCGCTCCTCGAGCTGGTCGTAGGTGCGCGACAGGGCGGCGGCCTTGCGCTTGTTGCGCGTGGTGCAGTCGGCCCTGGTCAGCTTGTGCAGCCTGGAGAGCAGGTGACCCCCGTCGCGCACGTAGCGGCGCACCGCGCTGTCGGTCCACTCGCCGGTGCCGTAGCCGTGGAAGCGCAGGTGCAGCTCGACCAGCCGCGACACGTCGGACACCACGTCCTTGGGGAAGCGCAGCTCCGCCATCCGCTTCTTCGTCATCTGCGCGCCGACCACCTCGTGGTGGTGGAAGGAGACGCGGCCGCCGGGCTCGTGGCGGCGGGTCTTGGGCTTGCCCACGTCGTGCATGAGCGCGGCCCAGCGCAGGATGCGGTCGGGCTTGCCGTCCTCCTCCTGGGCGATGGCCTGGTCGAGCACGGTCAGCGTGTGCTCGTAGACGTCCTTGTGCCGGTGGTGCTCGTCGATCTCCAGCCGCAGCTTGGGCAGCTCGGGCAGCACGTGGGCGGCCAGCCCGGTCTCGACGAGCAGGCGCAGGCCCTCGCGCGGGTAGCGGCCGCAGATCAGCTTGTCGAGCTCGTCGCGGATGCGCTCGGCCGAGACGATCTCGATCCGCTCGGCCATCGCGGTCATCGCCGCGACCGCGGCCTCGTCGACCCGGAACCCGAGCTGCGAGGCGAACCTGGCGGCGCGCAGCATCCGCAGCGGGTCGTCGCCGAACGACTGCTCGGGCGTGCCCGGCGTGCGCAGCACCTTGGCGCGCAGGTCGGCCAGGCCGCCGTAGGGGTCGGCGAACTCGTGTCCAGGCAGCCGCACCGCCATCGCGTTGACGGCGAAGTCGCGGCGCTCCAGGTCGGCTTCCAGCGTCTCGCCGTACATGACGTCCGGCTTACGGGACTTGGGGTCGTACGACTCGCTCCGGTAAGTGGTGATCTCCAGGAGCTTGTCGCCCTTGCGGACCCCGACGGTGCCGAAGTCGATGCCGATCGTCCACACCGAGTCGGCCCAGTCGCGCACGATCTCCAGCACGCGCTCGGGGTGGGCGTCGGTGGTCAGGTCGAGGTCGTTGCCGATGCGGCCCAGCAGCAGGTCGCGCACGGGCCCGCCGACGAGGGCGAGCTCGTGGCCCTTGGCCGCGAACAGGCGGCCGAGCTCGTCGGCCACGGGCGCGATCTTGCGGAACAGATCGCCCATGGCGCGCTGCTGGCTTTCGGTCAGAGTTGACTCGGACAAACTCAGTAGGTCCTTCGGATTCCGGAACATATCCCCCGAGCCACATCGGGTCCGGGTTACCTTCGGTCAGGGGACCGACGGCGCCATGGAACGAGGCAAGGAGGTCTTATGAAGGACGCCCTCGCGATCCACCGCTGGCTCCTCACACACCAGGTCCACCATGAGATCGTACGCCTTCCGCGCCCCATGACTCGCGCGGAGGAACTACCCGGCGCGATCCCGGCCGCGCCTGAACGGTGCGTGGCGGTCACGGTGTTCGAGGTCGCCCCGCGGGTCGGGCGCGAGTTCGTCGTGGCCGTCGTCTCCACGGTCGCCACGCCGCCGCCCTCCGGCGCGGTGGGGGGCCTGCTCGGCGTCCGCAACGTGCGTCCCGCCCCGGCGCACCTCGTCAACGCGGCGACCGACTACGCGGCCGGGCTGGTCAGCCCGCTGCTGCTGCCCGAGGACCTGCCGGTGCTCGTCGACGACCGGCTGGACGCCGACACCGAACCCGTCCACACGGCGACCGGGGACCGCCACACCGCTCTCACCATGCGCGCGCTGGACCTGCTCGCGCTCGTGGCGGGCAAGACCGTGGATCTACGGGGCCGCGGAGCCCTGGAGGCGGTCGCGCCGCGGCACTGAGCCCGTACCATTGCGGGCGTGCGTCGTAATCCAGCTCGGGCAGACGCGTGATCCGTAAGGCCGCGCTGCTCGCCGTGCTCTCCGCCGCGCTGCTCGCCCCCTCGGTGGCGGTGGCGCCCGGCGCGGCTGCCGCGATCTCGAGCAGGCAGGGGGTCGAGCTGACCCTGACCTCCATCACGCCCGACTACGCCACCGAGCGGGCCACCGAGATCAAGGTCACCGGGCGGGTGCACAACGCCGGCGGCACCGCGCTGCCCGGGCTGCGGGTGCGCGTCCGCTACTCCAGCCAGCGCTTCACCGACCGCGCGAGCATGAGCGCCTACCAGGCCGACCAGACGACGCTGACCCAGCCGCCCAACGTCTCCTCGCAGTCCAGCATGGTCATCCCGGAGCTGGCCGCCAACGCCTCGCAGACGTTCGAGCTGACGATGACGCCCGCCCAGTTCCAGCTCACGCAGTTCGGCGCCTACCCGCTGGCCGTCGAGGTCGTGCAGTGGGACACCGTGCAGCTCGCCTCGCAGCGCACGTTCCTCACCTACGCGCCGCCGACCCCGGCCAAGCCCGTGCGCAACCGGCTGTCCGTGGTCCTGCCGGTCGTCGACCAGCCGCACCGGGCCGACGACGGCACGTTCGTCGACGACAAGCTGACCGCCTCGATGACCGAGAAGGGCCGGCTGTCCGACCTGGCGCGCATCGCCGAGGCCGCGCCCGCGTCCGTCACCTGGGTCGTCGACCCCGCGCTGTTCGCCGACGCCGACGCGATGACCAGGAAGTTCCGGGTCAAGGGCGAGTCCCAGGAGCGGGCCGCCGACCCGGCCGCAGCCGCCTGGCTGACCTCCATGCGCGCCGCGCTGGCCGACAACCCCGTCATCGCGACCCCGTACGCGGATCCCGACGTGACGGCGCTGGCCCATCAGGGCCTCGACGACCTCACCGGGCGGGCGCTGGCGCTGGGCGCCAAGGAGGCCGCCCGGCTCGTCAAGCGCGACGTGAAGACGTCCACCTACTGGCCGGCCAACGGCCGGCTCGACGCCGACGCGCTCGACCTGCTGGCCGTAGGCGAGCCGAACGTGGCCCGGATCGACCGGGTCCTGCTCGACGCCGCCAACCTGCCGCCCCAGGCCGCCGTGCCGGTCACGCCCGACGCGGCGAGCACCCTCTACAGCGTCATGGGGCCGGTCACCGCGCTGACCGCCGACGCCGAGCTGAGCCGCGTCTTCGAGCCGGACGCCGGCGGCTCGACGGTGCTGAGCAAGCAGCGCCTGGTCGCCGAGACCGCGACGATCTCCGCCGAGCCCGGCCAGACACAGCCCAGGTCGCTGGTCGTGGCCCCGTCCCGGCGCTGGAACCCCAGCCCGACGCTCGTCACCACCCTGCTCAGGACCGCGGGCAAGCTGCCCTGGCTGTCGCTCGCCCCGCTCGACTCGATCAAGGCCACCCGCACCCAGGTGCCCCGCGCCGGCCTCACCTACACCCAGCAGGACCGCAAGCAGGAGCTCGGCGCCAAATACCTGGCCGCCATCAAGGAGGTCGCCGACCAGGCGAGGGTCACCGGGCTCGTCACCGCGAGCGCCGGCTCCGACTTCGACGCCGCCGTGCTCCGGCTCACCTCCTCGGCCTGGCGGGGCCGCCAGAAGACCGGCCGCGCCGTCGTCAAGGACGTGAGCGCCGAGGTCGAGAAGCGCATCGACAAGGTCGAGATCACCGGCGCCGGCCCCGACCGGCCGCGCACGCTGGCCGGGCGCGACGGCGTGGTGCCCATCAGCGTGAAGAACTCTCTGACCGCCCAGATCTCCCTGTTCGTCGAGGTCACCTCCAACGACCGCGAGCTGCTTCAGGTCAAGCACCGCGAGCCGCTCACGATCGGCGCCGACCAGAGCGGCACCGTGCAGGTGCCGATGACCGTCAACACCTCGGGGGGCGGCGGCGACGCCACGGTGACCGTCCGGCTGCTGACCGCCGACGGCACCCCCTACGGGGAGCCGGTCAAGCTGATCGTGCGCACCACCGGCTACACCGGGATCGCGCTGGTCATCGTGGGGGCCGCGCTGACGGTCATGCTGGCCGCGGTGGCGACCCGGGTGCTCAGGCGCCGATCCGAGCGGCGCACGGCGCGGGCCGCCAAGTCACGCGAAAGTGAGAGCCGATGAGCCGCATGCTCCGTGCCAGCGCCATCATGGCCGCGGGCACGATGGTGTCGAGGGCCACCGGATTCATCCGGACCGTCGTGCTGACCACCGCGATCGGCACCTCGCTCCTGGGCGACGCCTACAACACCGCCTACGCGATCCCCTACAGCATCCTCGACCTGCTGCTGCTCGGCGTGCTGAGCAGCGTCGTGGTGCCGATGATCGTCCGCGCCCAGCAGAGCGACCCCGACGGCGGACGCGCCTACGAGCAGCGGCTGCTGACGCTGTCGACGGTCGCGCTCATCGTCGTCGCGGCGGCCGCCGTGCTCGCCGCGCCGCTGCTCATCGACCTCTACACCGTCTGGGACCATCGCTCCGACGAGTACAAGGTCGCGGTCCGGCTGGCCCAGTTCATCCTGCCGCAGCTCGCCTTCTTCGGCATCGGCGCGGTGGCCGGGGCCATCCTCAACACCCGCGACCGGTTCGCCGCGCCGATGTGGGCGCCGGTCGTCAACAACCTGGTCGTCATCGGCGTGCTGGTCGCCTACCTGGTGATCGTGGGCGACAAGGGCGTCGGCAACGTCACCAACGGCGAGCTGGCCCTGCTCGGCCTCGGCACCACCGCCGGCATCGTGGCCCAGGCCACCGTCCTGGTCCTGGCGCTCAAGCGGGCCGGCTTCCGCTTCGTGGCCCGCTTCGACGTGCGCAACGCCAGGCTCGGCGAGATGGCCAAGGCCGGCATCTGGACGATCGGCTACGTGATCGTCACCCAGCTCGGGCTCGTGCTCACGCTGAACCTCGCCAGCTCCGCCGCCGCGGCCTTCCCCAGCCACGGCATCTCGGCCTACACGGTGGCGTTCCAGCTCTTCCAGCTCCCGTACGGGATCATCGGCGTCTCGGTGATCACCGCGATGCTGCCCAGGATGAGCCGGGCCGTCGCCGATGGGCGGTTCGACGAGGTGCGCTCGGAGTTCGGGTCGAGCGTGCGGCTGGTCTGCTCGATCATGGTTCCGGTGTCGCTGCTGCTCATGGTGCTCGGGCCGGCGATCACGGTGCCGCTGTTCGGCCACGGCTCCAACACGGTGGCCAACGCCGTCTACATCGGCAACGTGCTGCAGGTCTACGGGCTGGCGCTGGTGCCGTTCTCGCTCTTCCAGCTCCTGCTGCGGGTCTTCTACAGCTTCGGCGACACCCGTACTCCCGTGTTCGTCGGAGCCGGCGCGACGGCGCTCAACGCGGTGCTGATGCTGCTCTTCCACGCGCTGCTGCCGCCCGCCTACTCGGTCATGGGGCTCGCCTTCGCCTACGCCGTCGCCTACGCGCTGGGCACGGTCGTGGCGTGGGTCCTGGCCAGCCGCCGGGTCGGAGGGCTGGGCGGCTGGCAGGTCGGCATGGCGATGACCAGGATGTACCTGGCCTCGCTGCCCACCGCCGTGCTCGCCCTGGCGGCCGTCTGGAGCATGCAGGAGATCTTCGGCAGGCCCGACTTCCTCAACTCGGTGATCACTCTCGCCGTGGGCGGTGGCCTGGGGATGCTGCTCTATCTGGCCGTGGCGCACCGGATGCGGATTCCGGAGGTCAGCTCCATCGTTGGGATGGTCGCGGGGAGGGTACGCCGATAAAGGGCGCGGGCGGCGGAGGCGCTGGCACTAGCATGGTGACCGACACGCGCGAATGGAAGCAGGAGGGGCGTGGGCGGATCCACCCGGCATAGCGTGCCTACGTGGGACAGCACGCAGGCGAGCCGAGTCATGCGCACGCCTGTACGGCCGAGCGGAGAGAGCCAGTGAGCACATCTGCCGTCGAGCCGGGCACGCGCCTGTCCTCGCGCTTCCGACTTGAGGACCGGGTCAGCGAGTCCGAAGGCGCCACATTCTGGAAGGCCATCGACGAGATCCTTGCCCGTCCTGTCGGGGTTCTCACCTTCGCCCCCGAGTTCCCGCGTGTGCACGAGGTGGTCACCGCCGCCCGCGCCGCGAGCCGGCTCACCGACCCGCGTCTCACCCAGGTGTTCGACGCCGCCGAGGACGACGGGCGTTCCTACGTGGTCAGCGAGTGGGTCACCGGTGACACGCTGGCCGACCTGCTGTCCGGGGGGCCGCTGGACCCCGAGCGGGCCGCCGGGCTGGTCGCCGAGGCGGCCGAGGCGCTGACCCACGCCCACGAGGCCGGCCTCTACCACCTGTGCCTGCGGCCCGAGCACCTGGTGTGGACCACCGGCAACACGGTCAAGGTGCTGGGCGTGGCAGTGGACGCCGCGCTGTCCGGCCTGACGACCGACCAGCCTGCGCTCGACGACGCCGAGGGGCTGGGCCGGCTGCTCTACGCCGGGCTGACCGGCCACTGGCCCGGCGACGAGGAGGAGGGCGGCCTGCCCGCCGCCCCGATGAACGACGGGCACTTCTGCACCCCGCGCCAGGTCACCGCCGGGGTGCCCAGCTATCTCGACACGGTGACGGTCCGGGCCTGCCTGCCCGAGTCGCGCCGGGGCCAGGGCGCGCTCGCCAGCCCGGCGGAGCTCGCCGAGTCGCTGTCGGGCGTGGCCAGGCCCATGCCGATCCCGATCCCGTACGACTCGTCGCCGCCGTCGGTGGTGACGACGGCCTCCCGCTCGGAGGGCCCCGACACCGGGCAGCAGGGGCCCGCCACCATGCAGCGCCCGCAGGTCGTCCACAGCACCATGCCCCCGCGCGGGGGCCCCAGCGTGCTCGGCCGGGTGCTCATGACGGTCGTGGTGCTGCTGGTGATCGTGGCGGTGGGCGTCGGCGCCTGGACGATAGGCCGGAGCCTGGGCAGTCCCGGCACCCGTGAGGCCGACCCCTCGCCCAGCTCCAAGGCGTCCGCGTCGGCGCGGGTCCAGGCGGTCAAGCCGGAGAAGGCGACCGGTTTCGACCCGCTGGGCGACAAGGAGGAGAAGGCCGAGCTCGCCGCGCTGACCATCGACGGCAAGCCGAGCACCTTCTGGAAGACCGACAACTACAACAACGCCGAGCTGGGCAATCTCAAGGACGGTGTCGGGCTTCTTCTCGACCTGGGCAAGTCCCGGCAGATCAGCGACGTGGTCGCTACGCTGGCCGACGCCTCGGGGGCCGAGGTCGAGCTCAAGGTCGGCGACAGTCCCGACCTGTCGTCGCTCAAGACCGTCGCCCGCGAGGAGAACGCCTCCGGAAAGGTGACGTTCAAGCCTGATCAGGCCGCAAGCGGTCGGTACGTTTTGATCTGGTTTACGCGTCTTCCGGCGGATGCAGGCAAGTTTCATGGCACCATCTATGAAGTAGTGGTGCATTCTCCAGGATCGGCATAATCAGGAATCCCTCTTGTGAACTCCCCACCCGAGACACCTTCAGCAGCGGATCGGCCCGCGGTCAGCGACGCCGAGCTGCTGACCGCGCACATCAACGGGGATCCACACGCCTTCAGCGAGATCGTCAAGCGGCACCGTGATCGCATGTGGGCGGTCGCCCTGCGCACGCTCGGCGACCCCGACGAGGCCGCCGACGCCGTCCAGGACGCCTTCGTCTCCGCCTACCGCAAGGCCGCCACGTTCCGCGGCGAGGCCGCCGTCACCACCTGGCTGCACCGCATCGTCGTCAACGCCTGCCTCGACCGGATGCGCCGCAAGTCGGTGCGCCCGGTGGCCGACGACGAGCTCATCGAGGCCGCCGAACGCGAGACGCCGGGGCCCGATCAGACCCTTGAGCGCGAGGTCTCCATGGAGGTCTCGGCCGCGCTCAAGCTGCTGCCCGCCGACCAGCGAGCCGCCCTCGTCCTGGTGGACATGATGGGCTACTCCGTCGAAGACGCAGCTCAGGTGCTCGAAGTGCCCAGCGGTACGGTGAAAAGCAGGTGTGCGAGAGGACGCGCGAAACTTGCCCCGATTCTTTCGCATCTGCGGAACCGATCGGACCTCAGTCGCGTCTCATCCGCGAAGGGAGCAGAACTTCGTGACGGGTGATACGCACTACGATCTGGATACCCTGGCCGATTTGGCCGAGGGTCTCCTAGACGCCGGCCAGGCCCGCCAGGTCCGCGAGCATCTCGCGGTCTGCGACCCCTGTGGGGAGCTACTGGCAGACCTCGCGGCGGTTCGAGAGGTGCTCGCGGCGACCCCAACACCGGCCATGCCGATGGGTGTCGCACTGCGCATCGACAAGGCGCTGGCCGCCGAGGCCGGGTCGTCCCGCGGAGGCGTCGGCCTCGCGCAGGCGCCCGACTGGGACGAGCTCATGCGCGACTCCCCCTGGGAGAAGACCGCGGTCGCGGCCTCCGACGAGCCGGCGCCCGAGCCGGTGCGGCTGGGGGTGGTCGCCGACGACGGCACGATCGTCCCGGCCAGGCGGCGCAGCGCGCGACGCCCACGGTGGGCGGTGCCGGCCGTGGCGGCTGCCGCGGCGGCGGCGGTCGTGGGCACGGCGGTCGTCTCGACCGGGCTGCTCGCCTCGGGAGGGGGCACGGTCGCTCCATCGGTGATCGCGGCCAGCTCGGCCGCCCCCGCGGTGACGACGCCGACCGAGGTGCCGGTACGGGCCAGGGCATACGCGCTGACCGACAGCCAGCACAACTACAGTGACGAGAACCTGGCGCTGCCACTGGGCAAGTTCCTCGCACCGGCCCCGATCATCCAGGGGCCGTCCGAGGCCGAGCAGGCCGACAAGTGCGTCGGCAAGCTGACCAGCCGCACCAAGTTCAGCGTCTTCGCCGTGGACCAGGGCCAGTACAACGGCCAGGAAGCCATCGTCATGGCGTCGAGGAAGTCGAAGGCCGCCAAGCGGATCCGCATCGACGTCGTCGACCCGTTCAGTTGCAAGAACCTGCGCAAGCCCGCCATGGGCCGCTGGTAGCAGCCTTCTTCCCACGTCAGAGCCCGCTTCGGCGGGCTCTTTCGCGTTGCGGGTGGGGGGCGGGAATCACTGCGGCCTAGGATCTGTTGACGCGACTGGCAACAGCAGAAGAGGAAGGCGTGGGAGCGTTGAGCGACGTTCGTAACGTGATCATCATTGGATCGGGCCCGGCGGGCTACACCGCGGCCGTCTACTCCGCACGCGCCGAGCTGAACCCGCTGGTCTTCGAGGGCTCGGTGACCGCGGGCGGCGCCCTCATGAACACCACCGACGTGGAGAACTTCCCCGGGTTCCCCGACGGCATCATGGGCCCCGACCTGATGGACAACCTGCGCAAGCAGGCCGAGCGGTTCGGCGCCGAGCTCGTGGCCGACGACGTGGTCGAGGTCGACCTGGAGGCCAACCCCAAGGTCATCAAGACGTACGACAAGACCTACTACGCCAAGTCGGTCATCCTGGCGATGGGCTCCGGCTACCGCGAGCTCGGCCTGGAGAACGAGAAGCGCCTGTCCGGCCGGGGCGTCTCCTGGTGTGCCACCTGCGACGGCTTCTTCTTCCGCAACAAGGACATCGTGGTCGTGGGCGGTGGCGACACCGCGATGGAGGAGGCCACGTTCCTGACCCGGTTCGGCCGCATGGTGACCGTCGTGCACCGCCGTGACGAGCTGCGCGCCAGCAAGATCATGCAGGATCGGGCGTTCGCGAACGACAAGATCCGCTTCATCTGGGACACCGAGGTCATCGACGTCCTGGGCGAGAACCGGGTCGAGGCCGTCAAGCTGCGCAACGTCAAGACCGGCGAGGAGTCCGAGCTGGCCACCGACGCGCTGTTCCTGGCCATCGGCCACGACCCGCGCACCGACCTGGTCAAGGGGCAGATCGACCTCGACGAGGACGGCTACGTGAAGGTCGCCTCCCCCACGACCGCCACCAACATCGACGGCGTGTTCGCCGCGGGCGACGTCGTCGACCACATCTATCGCCAGGCGATCACCGCGGCCGGCACCGGCTGCTCGGCGTCTCTCGACTCCGAGCGCTGGCTGGCCAACAACGAGAAGTAAGGGAGCCCATCCGTGAAGGCAGTAACCGACGCCTCGTTCGAGGCGGACGTCCTCAAGAGCGACAAGCCCGTGCTGGTGGACTTCTGGGCCGAGTGGTGCGGCCCGTGCCGTCAGGTGGCGCCCATCCTCCAGGAGATCGCCAACGAGCACGGTGACAAGCTCGAGATCGTCAAGCTCAACATCGACGAGAACCCCAACGTGCCGCGCGAGGCCGGGGTGCTCCAGATCCCGACGATGAACGTCTACAAGGGCGGCGAGCTCGTCAAGCAGATCATCGGCGCCAAGCCGAAGGCCATGCTGCTGCGCGAGCTCGAGGGCATCATCTAGGTCCTTCCCGCTCCATGCGAAAGCCCCCTGCGGTCGCAGGGGGCTTTCGCATGCGTTTGTACGGCCTTCTGCGGGGCTCGTGGCGGGTCAGACGGGTCGGAGGGCACGCTCGGGGCTCATGGAGCCCAGGAGGCGTTCCAGGGCCACCTCGACGTCCTCCCGCCAGGAGACGGCGGTCTTCAGCTCCAGCCGAAGCCGCGGAAACCGCAAATGCGGACGAACGGTCTTAAAGCCCACAGAAAGCAAGTATTCCGCCGGAACCACGCAACTAGGCTCTTCCCACTTCAGATCGCCGAACGCCTCGATGGCCTTCACGCCGCGCCTCGTCAGATCCTTGGCCACGCCCTGGATGAGCATCCGGCCCAGCCCGCCGCCCGAGAACTCCGGGATGATGTGCGCCGTCATCAGCAGCACCGCGTCGGCGCTCACCGGCGACGTGGGGAAGGCGACCGAACGCGGCGTGTAGAGCGGCGGGCTGTAGAGCACGAACCCCGCCGGCACGCCGTCCACATAGACGATCTTGCCGCAGCTCCCCCACTCCAGCAGCGTGCCGGAGATCCAGGCCTCCTTCTCCAGGCCAGGGTCCCCCGACTCCACCGCCCGCTCCCCGCTCATGGGATCCAGCTCCCAGAAAACGCACCGGCGGCAGCGGCGAGGGAGATCTTCCACATTGTCCAGGGTGATGTTGACCAGCCGACGCGACAACTACGGCCCCAATCGTTGACCCGGAAAAGCGCGCGAAAACCGCGTCCCCAGCTGGCATCGTAGCCCAGTGACGGTCACGCCAGCGGGTACCACGACGGCCAGCCCGGTCACGGGCGACATGTCCGGCTGGCGTAATCTGGTATCTCGGATAGCACTCACCTAGGAGGTGGGCCGTGACAGCAGAGCAGGATCACGGTCAGACGCCCGCGACCCAAGGGTCGCGCATCGACGCCTATGTCGATCGGTACGCCGCGCGAGCTACCGGGATGGTCGCCTCCGAGATCCGAGCTCTTTTCGCCGTCGCGTCGAGGCCCGAGGTGGTCTCGCTCGCGGGCGGCATGCCGTACGTCACGGCCCTTCCCCTCGACATGGTCGGCGAGCTCGTCTCCGAGCTCGTCACGCGGCGCGGCCCGGTCGCGTTGCAGTACGGCTCCGGCCAGGGCGACCCGCATCTGCGCGAGCAGATCTGCGACGTCATGCGCCTCGAAGGAATCCACGCCGGGGCGAACGACGTCGTCGTCACCGTGGGCTCCCAGCAGGCCCTCGACCTGATCACCCGCATCTTCATCGACCCGGGTGACGTCGTGCTGGCCGAAGGCCCCTCGTACGTGGGCGCCCTGGGTACGTTCGCCGCCTATCAGGCCAAGGTCGTGCACATCGCCATGGACGATCAGGGCATCGTGCCCGAATCGCTGGCGCAGACCATCTACGCGCTGGAGACCGCCGGGGCGCCGATCAAGTTCCTCTACACGATCCCGACCTTCCACAACCCCGGCGGCGTCACGCTCAACATGGCCCGGCGACAGCAGGTGCTCGACATCTGCCAGCGGGCCGGCGTGCTCATCGTCGAGGACAACCCGTACGGACTCCTCGGCTTCGACGCCGAGCCCATGCGCGCGCTGCGCGCCGACAACGCCGACGGGGTCGTCTACCTCGGCTCGTTCTCCAAGACCCTCGCCCCCGGGTTCCGCGTCGGCTGGGCGCTCGCGCCCCACGCCATCCGCGACAAGCTCGTGCTGGCGATGGAGTCGGCCGTGCTGTCACACTCCTCGTTCACCCAGCTCGCCGTCGGCCAGTACCTGGCCACGCAGCCGTGGCAGGAGCAGATCAAGACGTTCAAGGAGCTCTACCGCGAACGCCGCGACGCCATGCTCGGCGCGCTCGAATCGCTCATGCCGCCCGAGGTCACCTGGACCCGGCCGGCCGGCGGCTTTTTCGTCTGGGCGACGCTGCCGGAGGGCCTCGACTCCAAGGCCATCCTGCCGCGCGCCGTCGCCGAGCGGGTGGCGTTCGTGCCCGGCACCGGTTTCTTCTCCGACGGGAGCGGGGCGCGCCACATGCGGCTGTCGTTCTGCTACCCGGAGCCCGACCGCATCCGCGAAGGCGTCCGCCGCCTCGCCGGGGTGATCGAGCAGGAGATGCAGCTCCGCGACACGTTCGGCACCGGCTCCGCCCGCGGCCACGCCGGCGTCGACACCCCGGGCCCCGACCTCGCCTGACCCCTGGAGGGGAGCCCGACCGGCTCCCCTCCTTCCCTTTAGAAGCACCACGTCCCCGGTACGGTCGAACGGCGTGCCGCCCTTACCTCCTCTGTACGGTCGAACGGCGTGCCGCCCTCACCCCCTCTGTACGGTTGTCCTGCGTGCCGCCCTCACCTCCCACCCCGGTACGGTTGGACAGCGTGCCGTCAGCGGAGGAGAAGTGATGAGCGAACTGGGCCACGTGCTGGTGCTGGCAGGAGGTCTCTCCTACGAGCGGGAGGTCTCCCTGCGCTCGGGCCGCCGCGTGAGCGAGGTGCTCCGGGCGGCCGGCATCGACGTCGAGGCCCGCGACACCGACGCGTCGCTCGTCCCGTCCATCCTCGCCGACCCGCCCGAGGCCGTCTTCGTCACCCTCCACGGCGGCGCCGGCGAGGACGGCGCCATCCGCTCCGTCCTGGAACTCCTCAACGTCCCGTACGTCGGCGCCGACCCCGACGCCTGCCGCGTCGCCTTCGACAAGCCCACTGCCAAGGCCGTCGTACGCTCCGTCGGCCTGCGCACCCCCGACTCGGTCACGCTGCCCAAGGAGACCTTCCACGACCTCGGCGCCACGGCCGTCCTGGGCCGCATCGTCGAGCACCTGGGCCTCCCCCTGTTCGTCAAGCCCGCCCGCGGCGGCTCCGCGCTCGGCGCGTCCATCGTCCGCACCGCCGAGGAACTGCCCGCCGCCATGGTCGGCTGCTTCGCCTACGGCGACACGGCGCTCATCGAGTGCTACATCGAGGGCATCGAGGTGGCGGTCTCGGTCGTCGACTTCGGTGACGGCCCCGTCGCGCTCCCCGCCGTGGAGATCGTGCCCGACGAGGGCGTGTACGACTACGCCGCCCGCTACACCGCCGGGCACACCGAGTTCTTCGCCCCTGCCCGGCTCTCCTCCGAAGCGGCGTCGGCCTGCGCCGAGACCGCCGTGACCGCCCACACGGCGCTCGGCCTGCGTGACATCTCCCGCACCGACCTCATCGTGGACGCCGCCGGCCGCCCGCACTTCCTGGAAGTCAACGTGGCCCCCGGCATGACGGAGACCTCGCTCCTCCCGATGGCTGCCGAAGCCGCGGGCCAGGACCTCGGCGAACTCTGCCGCATCCTCCTCCAAAACGCCGCCACCCGCACCCCCCGCTAACCGGACCCGCCCACCGCCTAACGCCCGGGCAGCCCCATGCCCCTGGCTGCCTCACGTCCGGGCAGTCCCATGCCCCTGGCTGCCCACGCCCCTGGCAGCCCCACCATCCCCCCAGCCGCTCCTCCGGTCCCTCCCTCCGCCCCGCTGTCCCCAGCCGACACTCCGCAGAGCTGCCCCGCGCCCAGAACCGCAACAACCCGACGACCCAACACGTGGGGACCGTGGTAGACCCAGCGCCGCACGGCCCAGCCACCACATGGGCCAGCGACCGCGCGGCCCGGTGTTCGCGGCCCGGTGTTCGCGGCCCGGGGACGGCGGGGCCCCGGCTGCCTCAGGGTCCAGGGATGGTGCGGCCCAGTCGCCTCGCAGCCCAGCCGCCTCGCAGGCAAGGGGCCGCGCGTCCCAGCCACCTCGGGCCCAGTCACCTCACGGGCCAACCACCAAGCGGGCCAACCACCTCACGGGCCAGCCACCTCACGGCCAGTCGCCTCACGGCTCGGGCACCTCACGGGCCAGGGGCCGCGCTGTCCGGGCACCTCGCGGGCCGGACCACACGGCGCCGGGGATAGCGCAGCCCGGGACGGCGGGCGCGGGGACAGCCCGGCCTGGGGATAGCGGGGCGCGGGGTTATAGCGCCCAGAACCCGACCGTCCCGTGCACCTCACGGGTCAGGGGGCGCCCAGCGCGGGGGTGGCCCCAGCGCGGGAAGCCCGGCATGGGAAGTCCGGCACGGGAAGTCCGGCGCCGGGGACAGCGGCGGGCTCACAGGCACCGGAGACCCAGAGCTTCGTAAGGGCCCTCCGCAACCCGCAGCCCACGGGGGCCTCCGGCACCGGGGCGGCGGCGTGGTGGCTTACGCGGCGGTGCGTAACCTGGCCGGGTGATCGAGCCCACCTACCTCAAGAGTTTCGCCAGCGACAACCACGCCGGCGTGCACCCCGCCATCCTCGACGCCATCACCGCCGTCAACCACGGCGACGCCCCCGCGTACGGCGAAGACGCCTGGACCGCCGCCTTCGGCCGTCACATCAAGGACGTGTTCGGCCCCCGCGCGGAAGGCTTCCCGGTCCTCAACGGCGCGGGCGCCAACATGGTCGGCCTCGCCCTCATGCTCGGCCGCTACGACGCGGTCGTCTGCCCGGCCACCGCCCACATCGCCAGCCACGAAACCGGCGCCGCAGAACGCCTCCTCGGCACGAAGCTCATCACCATCCCCACCCCGGACGGCAAACTCCGCCCCGACGACCTGTCCGGCCCCCGTTCCACGCTCGGCAACCACCACGACCCGCAACCACGCGTAGTCTCCATCTCCCAAGTCACCGAACTCGGCACCTGCTACTCCCCCGCCGAACTAGCCGCCCTGGCCGACGCCGCCCACGCGGCAGGCATGCGCCTCCACGTCGACGGCGCCCGCCTGGCCAACGCCGCCGCCTACCTGGACTGCTCTCTGTCCGCGATCACCACGGACGTAGGCATCGACGTCTTCAGCTTCGGCGGCACCAAGAACGGCGCCCTGGCGGCGGAAGCGGTCATCGTCCTCGATCCCACACTCGCGGAAGCCGTCCCCTACCTCCGCCGGCAGTCCCTCCAGCTGGCGTCGAAGATGCGCTTCGTCTCCGCCCAGCTCTCCGCTCTCCTCACGGACGACCTCTGGCGCCGGAACGCCTCCCACGCCAACGCCATGGCCGCCCGCCTCGCCGACGGCCTCGCCTCCATCCCGCAGATCACGCTGGCGTACCCGGTCGAGTCCAACGCCGTCTTCGCCACTGTTCCCCCTGCCGTCGCCGCCGCCCTCCAGGAGCACTTCCTGCTCCTCCCGCCGGACGAGTCCACCGGCATCGCCCGCTGGATGACTTCCTACGACACCACCCCCGCCGACGTGGACGCCTTCCTGGACGCCCTCCGCAAGGCCGCCTCCTGACGCGCCTCCACGGTTTCACGTGAAACCACCTCCCCCACGTTTCACGTGTAACCAGCCCGCCGCCCAACTAAGGGGGAGGGGGTGGGCGCGTTCAGGTCCCCGCCACTTACAGGCAAGGGTCAACTCTGCGGAGGAATGCAACGCCCACACGCGCAAGCGGAGCTAGGTCGCACAGCACGCCTGGCGGCATTGCGCCGCTAGGCAGACGTATGACAGGGCGCGAATCGCGGCGGCGGAAGCGAGGACCGTGACGGCAAGGAGCGGACTGTGTCGCAAAGAGCGGACCGTGTCGCAGAGCGAGGGCCGTGACCGCGAGGCGTAGATCGTGATCGCAGGGCGTGGATCACGGCGGGCAAGCGTGCGAGGTAGCCACGATCGGTGCGCTGCGATGTTTCACGTGAAACCGAGCCCCCGGTGAGGCGGGTGGCGAGACGGCGGTCGTGTTTCACGTGAAACCGTGACCGCGTCCCTCGGCGAGAAGCCGGCTGCCGGTGTTTCACGTGAAACACCGGCTACCAGGGTCAGCTCTCGGCTTCGCGCATGGCGCGGGCGGCTTCGGGGGCCATGGTGCCGATGATGCGCTCAAGGTCGTCGATCGTGGCGAACTCCACGACGATGCGCCCCTTGCGACGACCCAGGTCTACCTTGACCTTGGTCTCGAAGTGGTCCGAGAGGCGGTCGGCGAGGTGGGTGAGGCCGGGAGCGGTGGGCTTGGCGGTTTTGCGCTCGCGAGTGGGCTTCTCGGGGGCGGCCTGCGCGCTGCCGAGCGCGACGATCTCCTCGACCGCTCGTACGGAGAGCAGCTCAGCGACGATGCGGGTGGCGAGCCGGATCTGGTCCTCGGGGTTCTCCAGGCCGAGCAGCGCCCGCGCGTGGCCGGCGGAGATCGTGTTGGCGGCCACCTTCAGCTGAACTTCCGGCGGGAGCTTGAGCAGGCGCAGCGTGTTGGTGATGTGTGAACGGGAGCGGCCGACCTTTGTCGCGAGCTGGTCGTGGGTGGCCTGGAAGTCGTCCAGCAACTGCTGGTAGGCGGCGGCTTCTTCCAGGGGGTTGAGCTGTTCGCGCTGAAGGTTCTCGATGAGGGCGTCACGCAGGAGGTCGTCGTCCTGCGTGTTGCGGACGATGGCGGGGATCTGCTCCAGGCCGGCCAGCTTGCAGGCCCGCAGCCGCCGCTCCCCCATGATCAGCTCGTACTGCCCGCCGCCCACCGGACGTACGACGATCGGCTGCAGGAGGCCGACCTCGCTGATCGACGCCTGCAGCTCCTTGAGTCGCTCCTCATCGAAGACCTCACGGGGCTGGCGCGGGTTGGGGACGATGGCGTCCAGGGGCACCTCGTGGAAGTACGCGCCCGCCACCGGCTTCGGGCCTGCGTCGGTCGCCGCACCGTTCGTGGCGGCAACCGTTCCCGTGCCGTCGACAATGGGGCCCGTCGGAATGAGCGCTCCGAGCCCCTTGCCCAATCCCCGCCGCTGCTGGCTCACTGCGTCTCCTCATTCACCCGGCCGAACCCGTTCACTCCAGGAGAGGTTACCGTTGACCACCCGACCGGGTGTCTCCTCGCCACACGCAGTCCCACCGGATTTGCACCGTCATGCCGTCAATGAGACAAAGCACCGCACCGGCGCCCCTCCCCCGGCCGTACGTAGCGTCCCCGTCCGCCCGTTTCGGTGGAAGGGCGCACTCGACCCTCACGCGGGGCTCGCTCCGGAAACGGGTGCGGGAGGACGGGGGCCCGGGACGGTACGCGGAGGACGGGCGACCGGGACAGGCGCGGCCGGCTGCGGCGGGTGGGTGACGAGTGACCCCGGGAGCGCGCGTCCAGCGCGTCCAGCGCGGCGGGCGACCGGCGGGGCAGGCAGCAGGCGGCGGGCGACGAGACCGGGAGGGGCGACCGGGGCGCACGCGACGGACGGACAAACGCGACGCATGCGACGGGTGCAACGGGCGGCAAGCCGAGAGCGGCAGACGGCGGGCACCGGAGGCGGGAGGCCGGGGGCCGAGACCGAGCGCCGAAACCGGAAACCGGAGGGCGGAGACCGGGGCAGGGGTCCTCGATGGGGAAGCCCCGGTCGGGGTTAGACCAGGGCGCGGTGGGCGATCTCGCGGGCGGCGTCCATGTAGGCCATCGCACCGCTGGAGCCCGGGTCGTACGTCATGACCGACTGCCCATAGCTGGGCGCCTCGGACAGGCGGACGCTGCGGGGGATGACCGTGTTGAGCACCGTGTCCCCGAAGTGCGCCCGGACCTCGTCCGCCACCTGCGAGGCCAGCCGGGTGCGGCCGTCGTACATGGTCAGCACGATCGTGGACAGGCGCAGCGTGGGGTTGAGGTGCGCCTTGATGAGGTCGACGTTGCGCAGGAGCTGCCCGAGGCCCTCCAGCGCGTAGTACTCGCACTGGATGGGGATCATGACCTCGTCCGCGGCCACGAGGGCGTTCACTGTGAGGAGGCCGAGCGACGGCGGGCAGTCGATGATGATGTAGTCGAGGTCGAGCGCGTCGTAGGCGGTGAGGGCACGCCGGAGGCGGGCTTCGCGGGCGACCAGGGAGACGAGCTCGATCTCGGCGCCGGCCAGGTCGATGGTCGCCGGGGCGCAGTAGAGGTTGGGCATGTCGGGGACCTGCTTGACGATGTCCGCCATGGGCAGGTCGTCCACGAGCACCTGGTAGACGTCGGGGATGTCGCCACGATGTTCGGTGGCCAGGGCGGTGGAGGCGTTGCCCTGGGGATCGAGGTCGACGACCAGGACGCGTTCGCCGTTCATCGACAGGGCGGCGGCGATGTTGACGGACGTCGTGGTCTTGCCGACACCACCCTTCTGGTTGGCAACGGCGATCACGCGGCACTTGGCGGGTTTGGGCCACGAGTCCTGGCCGGTGTCCGTCTGGGTGGGCAGCTGAGCGGTAGGTGTTTCACGTGAAACCACTGAGTTGAGCGCCTCTCGTACCAACGGAGAATCACCTGGGTTCAGGGGGGTCTTGGTCACGGTCGCCATCCTTTCAACCCGTGGCTTATCGGAGCCGGGAATCTGCTGTCGCGAAACGCCCGATCCGGGCCAGCCGACCCCTCGGGGGCTCTCGGACAGACGGCTGTCCGGCCAGCCAAGACCGCTCTGAGCGACCGGCACGACCGTCACCTCCTTCGTCGCCGCCTGCTGTGCTCCGGCTGGCGACCCGCTATCACCCGAACCAATGTTGCAGGCGGCTCGACCTTACCGTGCCCGACGGTCACAAGCTCGGCCGTTGTCGCCCCGCTGGCGCGCAATTGCGGCTCCGCCTCGGCAAGTTCTTCGGCGGCGCGCTCCCCCTTCATGGCGATGAGCTCGCCGCCCTCGCGCAGCAGGGGCATGGCCCACTTCAGGAGCCGGTCGAGCGGCGCCACGGCGCGGGCGCTGGCCACGTCGAAGACGCGCTTGCCCGCCAGCTCTTCGGCCCGGCCGCGCAGCACCTCGACGTTGTCCAGCTTGAGGGTCTCGACGCATTCCTGGAGGAAGACGGTACGGCGCAGCAGCGGTTCGAGCAGGGTGACCGTGATGTCCTGCCGGACGATCGCCAGCACGAGCCCCGGCAGTCCGGCGCCCGAGCCGATGTCGACCAGGCGCACGTCCGGCGGGATGGCCTCGGCGACGACGGCGCAGTTGAGCAGGTGGCGGTCCCAGATGCGCGGGATCTCGCGGGGACCGAGCAGCCCGCGTACGACGCCGGGGCCGGCCAGCAGCTCCGCGAACGCCTCCGCCCGGTCCCAGGCGTCGCCGGTGAAGACGTCCCGCGCGATGTCCGGCGGGGGCGGCAGCTCGTCGCTCACTGCTGTGATGGCCCTTTCGTAAGGATTCGGGATGCTCCCCCCAGGCTAGGCGGGAGATCGCACTGTCGAAGACTAGCGGGATGCCCTGAACGGAGCCTTGGAGCGCGCCGCCTCATGGGCATCGAAAAGGCGTTCGAAACGCGAACGGCCGCCAGGCGCACGAGGCGGCTGGCGGCCGGGCAGGTCGTGGGCCGGTCAGGCGGGCAGGACCACCACGTAACGGTTGGGCTCCTCACCCTCGGACTCGCTGCGGAGCCCGGCGGCGGCCACCGCGTCATGGACGATCTTGCGCTCGAACGGCGTCATCGGCTGCAGCGGCTTAGGCTCGCCCCGGTCCTTGACCTGGTTGGCCATCTCGGTGCCGAGCTTGGTGAGCTCGGCCCGGCGCCGCTCGCGGTAGCCGCCGACGTCGAGCATCAGGCGGGACCGCTCCCCCGTCTGGCGGTGGACGGCCAGCCGCGTCAGCTCCTGGAGCGCTTCCAGCACCTCACCGGAGGGGCCGATCAACTCGGTGCCCTTGAGCCCGACGACGGAGACCATCGCCCGGTCGCCCTCGACGTCCATGTCGATGTCACCGTCGATGTCGGCGATGTCGAGGAGGCCTTCGACGTAGTCAGCCGCGATCTCGCCCTCCTGCTCGAGCGCGCTGATGTCAGGAGCCTTCTCCTGCTCGGCCTCGGTCATGGCCGGCCTCTCCTTCGTAATCACGACTTCTTGCTGCCGGTGCGCTTGCTACGGGACTGGCGGCTGGGCTGGTTCCTGACGATCTTAGGCGCAGGAGGCGGAGGAGGGGGCTCCTCTTCGGGAGTCTTGCGAAGCTTGGCCATGAGGCTGGGCTTCGTCTTGACCGGGATCACGTTGCCCTTGGCGTCGAACTGGGGCATCGGGTTGCGGCTGTAGAACCAGTGCTGCTGACCGAGCGTCCACACGTTGGTGGTCACCCAGTACATGATCAGACCGAGCGGGAAGTTCAGGCTGAAGAAAGCGAACAGCGGCGAGATGTACATGAGCAGCTTCTGCTGCTGCGCCATGGGGTTGTCGGGCATCTGCGCCATGGACCGGGTGACGCTCTGCCGGACGGTGAGGAACGTGGTCAGCGAGCTGACGGCCACGAAGATGCCCAGAACGATCTTCGTCTGGAGCGGCACGGCGTCGAGCGCGATGATGTCCTGGTCGGACATGAAGAAGGTGGCCGGCACCGGCGCGCCGAAGACGTGCGCGGCCCGGGCGCTGGCGACGAGCTCCGGCGACATCCCGTACACCGCGCGGCCGTTGGCCATGGCCTGCAGCACGGTGAACATCGAGATGAAGATGGGGAACTGGGCCAGGATGGGCAGACAGCCGCCGAGCGGGTTGGCCCCGGCGCCCTGGTAGAGCGCCATGACCTCCTGGTTCATGCGCTGCTTGTCGTTCTTGTAGCGCTTGCGCAGCTCCGCCACCTTGGGGGCGAGCTCCTGCATCTTCTTGGAGGACCGCATCTGCTTGAGGAAGAGCGGGAAGATGAGGATCCGCATGAGCACGGTGAGCGTGACGATGGTCAGCAACCACGTCAGGCCGCTATCCGGGTTCAGGAAGGTGCTGTAACCCGTATGGATCCAGGTGATGACGAAGGCTACGGCTTCATAGAGCCAGCTCAGCCAGGACAGCTCCACCGAGCTATCTCCCTTGCGTTTCGTGGGACCGAACCGGGCGTGGGGGCACCGGGTCTATACCTCCGGGATGGAATGGGTGGCACCGCCCGATGCGCCGGACAGTCAACCATGTGCCGCGCAATGCTCCGTGAACGGCTATCGCCTCGAGCCCGTACGCGCTGCAGGACGGGTAGAAACGGCAGCGTGGACCGAGCATCGGGCTGATGAACGCCCGGTAGAACCGAATGGGCACGAGCAGCACCCGAGCGGGGAGGCTCGCTGTCCCTAGCGGTTGCTCCGTCATCTCCGTCCATCCGTCGAGGACTCGCGCCGCCTGAGCAAACGGTCGAGCGCGAGGTCGAGCTCGGCGGCTAGGTGCTCGGATCGCGCTGACGCGGCCGGGGGGTTGGCGCGTACCACAAGCAGGCTACCTCTCGGAAGCCGGTGGAGACGGTCTCGCATCAGGTGTCGAAGCCGACGCTTGACCTTGTTGCGGACGACCGCGCCTCCGACGGCCCGGCTCACTACAAAACCCACCAGAGGTGTCCCTTCCCCTGAAATGGTGAGATGCACCACCAGGGTGGGGCGGCCCGCGCGTTTACCGCGCTTGATGGCCGCCTTGAACTCCTCCCCGCGCCGCATGCGGGACTGTCGGGAAAGCACCGTATACGCCTATCGCCCGCCGGCGGAGTGCACCGGCGGGCGGACGATCACGCGCAGGACGGTCAGGCCGACAGCTTCTCGCGACCCTTGCGGCGGCGAGCGGCGAGGATGGCGCGACCGGCCCGGGTGCGCATCCGCAGCCGGAAGCCGTGGGTCTTCGCGCGGCGACGGTTGTTCGGCTGGAAAGTACGCTTGCTCACGAGTGGGCTCCAGGCTTGAAGGTGCGCACGAGGCGCTGAACACACATGGCTGGCCTGCCGAGTTAGCGAGGCACGCGAAATAGCCGTCGCGCGACAGACCGACCTCCGTACGGTACGGGGCGGAGCGGCCCAGGTCAAACCGGAACTGGTTATCCACGTATCCACAGGCGACTTTTCCACCGCCCCCGGGACGTCCACAGTATGTGCACCCAGGCACCGCTAGGCTGTGGACAACGTCTTGAACACAGCTGTGCACGAAGATACTGTCGGGCCTTTCGGAGCCACTTCAGGCTGTGCACAACCTGTGGATCACCTGTGGAGATCCTGGGCATCCAGCCCGGGCGCGGCGCTGTGGACGACAGGGGCCGGCCGCCGCCGCGGCGAGTCCCCGATGTGGATAAACACGCGTGTGGACGACCACGCGGGTGGATGAACGATCGCGGGGGGCCGCGACAGGGAGGAGGGGGAGCCGCACCATGAACGGTGTCGACCTCGACACGGTATGGAAGAGGGCGCTGGGCAACTTTCTCAATGAGAACGTGCCGGTCCAGCAGCGCACGTGGCTCTCCATGGTCCGCCCGATCGCCCTGGCGGACGACACGATCGTGCTGGGCGTCCCCAACGACTTCCTGAAGGACCTCATCGAGGGCAAGCTGCGGCCGCTCGTGGCGCACGCGCTCTCCCAGGAGCTCGGCCGGGCGATGCGGCTGGCCGTGATGATCGACACAACGGCTCCCGAGCAGCCGATGCAGGACCTTCATCCACAGCCTGTGGTTCAGAATTATCCCCAGAGCCCGGATCCCCAGCCGCGCTATCCCCAGGGGCCGTCGTCCCAGCACTACCAGGCTTCCGAGCCTCCGCAGTTCTATTCTCCACAGCCCGAGCCGGCGCAGTCGTCCACCGAATATCCACAGCCTGCCTTCACTTTTGAACAGGCACAGCCCGCTGTGCAAAAGGCGCCGGAGCCCACCCAGAACAGGTGGGAGGCCAAGAGCAACAAGCCCAGCGAACCGGCCAGACTCAACCAAAAGTACACATTCGAGACATTCGTCATCGGAGCCAGCAACCGTTTCGCCCACGCCGCGGCCGTGGCCGTCGCCGAATCCCCCGCGAAGGCGTACAACCCCCTCTTCATTTACGGCGACTCGGGGCTGGGGAAGACCCACCTGCTGCACGCGATCGGGCATTACGCGCAGAGCCTGTACGACGGCGCGCGGGTGAGATACGTGAGCTCCGAGGAGTTCACCAACGACTTCATCAACAGCATCCGCGACCACAAGGCCGACGGCTTCCGCGGACGCTACCGGGCGATCGACATCCTGCTGGTGGACGACATCCAGTTCCTGGAGGGCAAGGAGCAGACGCAGGAGGAGTTCTTCCACACCTTCAACACGCTGCACAACGCCAACAAGCAGATCGTCATCTCCAGCGACCGGGCGCCCAAGCAGCTCATCACGCTGGAGGACCGGCTGCGCAACCGGTTCGAGTGGGGCCTGATCACCGACGTCCAGCCGCCCGAGCTGGAGACGCGGATCGCCATCCTGAGGAAGAAGGCCATACAGGAGGGCCTGGCCGCGCCGCCCGAGGTGCTCGAGTACATCGCCAGCCGGATCTCCACCAACATCCGGGAGCTGGAGGGCGCGCTGATCAGGGTGACCGCGTTCGCCAGCCTCAACAGGCAGGGCGTCGACCTCCAGCTCGCCGAGGTCGTGCTGAAGGACCTGATCACCTCCGACTCCGGGCCGGAGATCACGGTCGCCACGATCATGGCGAAGACCGCCGAGTACTTCGGCATCAGCATCGACGACCTGTGCGGCAGCTCGCGCAGCAGGGCGCTGGTGAACGCCCGGCAGATCGCCATGTACCTGATCCGGGAGCTGACGGAGCTGTCGCTGCCCAAGATCGGCCAGCAGTTCGGCGGCCGTGACCACACCACCGTGATGCACGCCGAGCGCAAGATCCGCTCGCTCATCGCGGAGCGAAGGTCGATGTACAACCAGGTCAACGAGCTAACAATGCGTATCAAGCAGACATCGCCCGGGGCCTAGTCGTTATGCACAGCCTGTGGAAAACACTGTGGATCTGGGAAAACGTCGGAAGAGGCCCGTCGTACGCCCCATATTGCCCAGAAAAATTCCGCACAACGGCTGGGGATAACCCTGGGGACATCCTGAGGACAACTTGGGGACAACATGTGGATGACCTGTGGACGCCCTGTGCACAGTCGATCTGGGGCTCCAAAAGAGGGGTCTCTACCCCGTGGATAACCTGTGGAAACCTCGTGGATAACCGGTGGACGAAGGCACCAAGATCTGGGGATGGCCTGTGGGCGAAGAATCCCCGTCCACAGCCGCGAAAGTTACCCCCAGGCGTCACCCACAGCCCCGGTGGATGAAAACAGGGGCGCTGAGCAGGGAAGACGCGGGTTATCCACACTATCCACCGCCCCTAGTGTGATGACTTCACTTATCTCTTAAGAAGAAACTCAAGACCCATAGAGGGGTTCTCCCGGATCTCAGGTGCGGGAGACGAGACACTCAAGATTCATCGACGACCCAGGAGGCTGATCACCGTGATGTTCCGAATCGAGCGAGACGTCCTCGCTGAGGCGGTGGCATGGACGGCACGCAGCCTTCCCGCACGGCCGTCGGTCCCCGTCCTCGCCGGCATGCGCCTCGAGGTCACCGAGGAGCAGAAGCTCAAGCTGTCCGGCTTCGACTACGAGGTCTCCGCCGAGGTCACGCTGGAGCTGCACACCGGTGAGCCCGGCGTGGTCCTGGTCTCCGGCAAGCTGCTCGCCGAGATCACCCGCGCGCTTCCCGCACAGCCTGTGGATTTCGTCGTCGACGGAGCCAAGGCGGTCGTCACGTGCGGCAGCGCCCGCTTCACCCTGCTCACCATGCCTGTGGAGGACTACCCGTCGCTCCCGGCCATGCCGCCCGCGGCCGGCCGTGTCGGCAGCGACGTGTTCGCCTCCGCCGTCAGCCAGGTCGCCGTCGCCGCCGGTCGTGACGACACGCTGCCCATGCTCACCGGCGTGCGGATGGAGATCGAGGGCGACACGGTCACCCTGGCCGCCACCGACCGCTACCGGCTGGCCGTGCGCGAGCTCAAGTGGCAGCCGGGCCAGCCCGACTTCTCGGCCATCGCGATGATCCCCGGCAAGACGCTCGCCGACACCGCCAAGGCGCTCGGCGGCACCGGCGCCGAGGTCGAGGTCGCGCTCAGCTCCGCCGGAGGCACCGGCGAAGGCATGATCGGCTTCTCCAGCGCCGGCCGCCGCACCACCACGCGCCTGCTCGACCCCGAGTTCCCCAAGTACCGCTCGCTGCTGCCGACCGAGTTCTCCGCCCGCGCCGACCTGTCCACAGGCCCGTTCGTCGAGGCGGTCAAGCGCGTGGCCCTGGTCGCCGAGCGCAACACCCCGGTGCGGCTGGCGTTCAGGAGCGGCGAGGTCGTCCTGGAGGCGGGCAGCGGCGACGAGGCCCAGGCCGTCGAGGCGCTGCCGGTCGACTACGACGGCGACGAGATGAACATCGCCTTCAACCACCAGTTCCTGCTGGAGGGTCTCGGCGCGATCGACTCCGACATCGCCAGGCTCCAGATGACCACGTCCACCAAGCCCGCTATCCTCACCGGGGGCAAGCCTGTGGAAGGTGACGGGGCCCCCGACTACCGTTACCTGATCATGCCCATCCGCCTGTCAGGCTGAAATCCGCGTCGGGGATGATGGAAGCCTCACAAGGGGGTAGTAGGGCACCATGCAGATCGGCTTGGTTGGACTGGGCAAGATGGGCGGCAACATGGCCGAGCGGCTGCGCCGCGGCGGCCACGACGTCGTCGGCTACGACCGCGATCCCGCGATCAGCGACGTCGGCAGCCTCAAGGAGCTGACCGAGCGGCTCAGCGCCCCCCGGGTCGTCTGGGTCATGGTGCCGGCCGGCAAGCCCACCCAGCAGACCGTGGACGAGCTCGGCGATCTGCTGTCCGAGGGCGACATCGTCATCGACGGCGGCAACTCCCACTACGTCGACGACCAGAAGCACGCCGCCGAGCTGGCCACCCGCGGCATCGGCTTCGTCGACTGCGGCGTGAGCGGCGGCGTGTGGGGCCTGGAGAACGGCTACGCGCTGATGTGCGGCGGCGACAAGGCCCACGTCGAGCGGCTGATGCCGATCTTCGAGACGCTCAAGCCCGAGGGCGAGGACGGCTTCGTCCACGCCGGCGACGTCGGCGCTGGGCACTTCGCGAAGATGGTTCACAACGGCATCGAGTACGGCATGATGCAGGCGTTCGCCGAGGGCTGGGAGCTTCTGGAGGCCTCCGACGTCGTCAAGGACGTCCGTGGCTCCTTCAGCAGCTGGCGCACCGGCACGGTGATCCGCTCGTGGCTGCTCGACCTGCTGGTGCGGGCGCTGGACGACGACGAGAAGCTGGAGCAGCTGCGCGGCTACGCCCAGGACTCCGGCGAGGGCCGCTGGACGGTCCAGGCTGCCGTGGACCACGCGGTCCCGCTGCCCGTGATCACCGCCGCGCTCTACGCCAGGTTCGCCTCCCGCCAGGACGACTCGCCGGCGATGAAGGTCGTGGCGGCGCTGCGCAACCAGTTCGGCGGCCACGCGACCACGGCGGTCGAGGGCTCGACCGAGAAGGGCGCCGACTCGCCCGGCGCCGACGTCACGCCGCCGCGCGAAGCGGAGTGACCCGAAGGTTCCCGGAGTTTTCCACAGGGTGTGCGCCGGTGACCCCAGTGGCCTGTGGGGCGCACTAACCTTCATGGGGTGCACGTCGCCCACCTCTCGCTGACCGACTTCCGGTCCTACGCGTCCGTGGAGCTCGGCCTGGAGCCGGGCGTCACGGCCCTCGTGGGGCCCAACGGCCAGGGCAAGACCAACCTGGTCGAGGCCCTCGGCTATGTCGCGACGCACTCCAGCCACCGGGTCGCCAGTGACGGCCCGCTGGTGCGTCAGGGGGCGAGCCGGGCGATCGTGCGCTGCGCCGTCCACAGGGACGACCGGCGGGCGCTGGTCGAGCTGGAGATCAACCCGGGCCGGGCCAACCGCGCCAGGCTCAACCGCTCCCCCGTGTCCAGGCCGCGCGACGTCATCGGGCTGCTGCGCACGGTGCTGTTCGCGCCCGAGGACTTGGCGCTGGTCAAGGGCGACCCGTCGGAGCGGCGCCGCTTCCTCGACGACCTGCTGGTGTCGCGGGCGCCTCGGTTCGCCGCCGTGCGGGCCGACTACGACCGGGTGCTCAAGCAGCGCGGCGCGTTGCTCCGCACGGCCTCACAGGCCCGCAGAGGGGCCAGGAGCGGCCGGCGGGCCGAGAGTGACACGGGGTTCGCCGCGGCGGGCGCAGGCGACGTCCTGAGCACGCTGGAGGTGTGGGACGCGCACCTCGCCCGGCACGGCGCCGAGCTGCTGCGCGCCCGGCTCGATCTGATCGACGCGCTGCGCCCGCTGGTCGCCGGAGCCTACGCGGCGCTGGCCCCGACGAGCGCCCCCGCGACCCTCGCCTATCGCAGCACGTTGTCCACAGGTGGGGACGGCGGTGAGGACGAAGTCCCCGGTGAGCGCGGATCTTCCGATGCGCAGACGTTATCCACAGACCTGGGGATAACCCTTGAAGAGCGGCTTCGCGAGCGGCTGCTGGAGGTCCGCCAGGCCGAGCTCGAACGCGGCGTCACACTCATCGGCCCGCACCGCGACGACCTGATCCTCGGACTCGGCGAGCTGCCCGCGCGCGGCTACGCCAGCCACGGCGAGTCCTGGTCGTTCGCGCTGGCGCTGCGGCTGGCCGCCTACGACCTGCTGCGCGCCGACGGCGGCGATCCGGTGCTGATCCTCGACGACGTCTTCGCCGAGCTCGACTCGCAGCGCCGCCGCCGCCTTGCCGAGATCGTCGCCCCGGCCGAGCAGGTGCTCATCACCGCGGCTGTGGACGACGACGTGCCGGCCGAGCTGGCCGGTGCCCGTTTCGACGTCGCCGAGGGGAGCGTACGACGTGTCCGATGAAGACAATCCGACGGCCAGGGGCGCCGCGATGGCGCGGGAGAAGCTGGCCCAGGCCAAGGCCGACGCCGCCAGGCGAGGCCAGCTCCCTCGGCGCGAGCCGAGGCGCAAGGCGGCCGGCCCGCGCCGCGAGGGCGGCGACCCGCAGCTGTTCGGGCGGGCGATCCGCGACCTGCTGTCCGACCGGGGCTGGGAGCGGTCGGCGGCGGTCGGCGCGGTGTTCGGGCGGTGGATCGACATCGTCGGCCCCGACCTGGCCGCGCACACCAAGCCCGAGTCGTTCGACGACGGCGAGGTGCTCGTGGTGGCCGATTCCACGGCGTGGGCGACGCAGGTCAGGCTGCTCGCGCGCACCCTCGTGCGCAGGCTCAACGAGGAGCTCGGCGACGGCACGGTGACGAAGGTCAAGGTCAGGGGCCCGCAGAACGCGCCGCGACCGGCGGGGGGATTGCGGGTGACCGGAAGCAAGGGCCCCGGCGACACCTACGGTTAGGCGCGGCAGGCGATCAGAGAGCCGCAGAGGCGTTGACCCCCCAACCCGGAGGGGGGATGCTTGAGCGGGGGCAAAACGAGCTAGAGAGCATCACAGGCGCGTTCGTTGCCACCTTCGGCCCTCGGAACCGGTAGAATGAAAGCGGATTCCGGACACGTCCGGTTGCGTGTCACCCCGGCAGCATGCCGACTCCCCTGGGTGACCGCGCACGGGGCACTCACGACGGTGACGGGCACGGCAGGGGCAGCTTTGAGCAAACGCCTCCCCCGCCGCGTGTCCGCGGCAGGAGGATTTCGCAGTTGTCCTACGACGCTAGCTCAATCACCGTACTCGAGGGGCTTGAGGCCGTCCGCAAGCGCCCGGGTATGTATATCGGGTCGACCGGTGAACGCGGCCTGCACCACCTCGTCCAGGAGATCGTCGACAACGCCGTGGACGAGGCCCTCGCCGGCTACGCCGACCGCATCGACGTCACGCTCCTGGCAGACAACGGCGTCCGGGTGGTCGACAACGGCCGGGGCATCCCGACCGGCATCCACCCCGTCGAGAAGCGCTCGGCCGTCGAGGTCGTGCTCACCACGCTGCACGCGGGCGGCAAGTTCGACAGCCAGGCCTACGCCGTCTCCGGCGGCCTGCACGGCGTCGGCTCGGCCGTCGTCAACGCGCTGTCGACGGCCATGGAGGTCGAGGTCAAGCAGAACGGCTACTACTGGCGGCTGTTCCTCGACCACTCCAAGCCGAGGGCGCCGCTGGAGCGGGGTGAGGAGACCGACGAGACCGGCACCACCATCACGTTCTGGCCCGACCCCGAGGTCTTCGAGACCACGACGTGGAACTACGAGACGCTCTCGCGCCGCTTCCAGGAGATGGCCTTCCTCAACAAGGGCCTGACCATCACGATCACGGACGAGCGGCCCGACCACATCAACGGCGAGGTCCACCGCGACGAATACCACTACGAGGGCGGCCTGGCCGACTTCGTCCAGCACCTCAACGCCAAGAAGGAGCCGGCGCACGCGTCGATCGTCGCCTTCGAGGAGGAGGGCGACGGCATCGCGGTGGAGATCGCGCTGCAGTGGAACAACTCCTACTCCGAGTCCGTCTACACCTTCGCCAACACGATCAACACGGTCGAGGGCGGCACCCACGAGGAAGGTTTCCGCGCCGCGCTGACGTCCATCGTCAACCGCTACGCGCGCGAGCAGAAGTTCCTCAAGGAGGGCAAGGACGACAACCTCAGCGGCGAGGACGTCCGCGAGGGCCTGACCGCGATCATCTCGGTCAAGCTGTCCGACCCGCAGTTCGAGGGCCAGACGAAGACCAAGCTGGGCAACACCGAGGCCAAGTCGTTCGTGCAGAAGGCGTGCAACGACCACCTGCGCGACTGGTTCGAGCGCAACCCCGGCGAGGCCAAGGACATCATCAACAAGTCGCTGCAGGCCTCCCGCGCCCGCATGGCGGCGCGTCAGGCCCGTGACCTGACGCGGCGCAAGTCGCTGCTGGAGTCGGGCAGCGGCCTGCCCGGCAAGCTGGCCGACTGCCAGTGGAACGACCCGGAGAAGTGCGAGCTGTTCATCGTCGAGGGTGACTCGGCGGGCGGCTCGGCCAAGGGCGGCCGCGACTCGCGCTTCCAGGCGATCCTGCCCATCCGCGGCAAGATCCTCAACGTCGAGAAGGCGCGGATCGACAAGGTCCTGAAGAACAACGAGGTCCAGGCGCTGATCACGGCGCTCGGCACCGGCGTGCACGACGAGTTCGACATCGCCAAGCTGCGCTACCACAAGGTCATCCTCATGGCCGACGCCGACGTCGACGGCCAGCACATCAACACGCTGCTGCTGACGCTGCTGTTCCGGTTCATGCGGCCGCTGATCGAGGCCGGGCACGTCTACCTGTCCTGCCCGCCGCTCTACAAGATCAAGTGGGACCGCAAGGGCGAGGACGCCTCCTACGCCTACTCCGACGCCGAGCGCGACGCCGTCATCCAGGCGGGCATCGCCGCCGGCAAGCCCGACCCGCGGCCGCGCGACAACGTCCAGCGCTTCAAGGGTCTGGGCGAGATGAACGCCGGCCAGCTCTGGGAGACCACCATGAACCCGGCGACGCGGCTGCTGCGCCTGGTCACGCTCGACGACGCGGCGCAGGCCGACGACCTGTTCAGCGTGCTCATGGGCGAAGACGTGGAGGCCCGGCGCGACTTCATCATCCGCAACGCCCGCGACGTCCGCTTCCTCGACGTCTAGCCACACTAAGGACCTTCACCAGTGACGGAAGTGAACACCACTCCCCCGGCTGACCGCATCGAGCCCGTGGACATCCAGTCCGAGATGCAGCGCAGCTACATGGACTACGCGATGTCCGTCATCGTGTCCAGGGCGCTGCCGGACGTGCGCGACGGGCTCAAGCCGGTGCACCGCCGCGTCCTGTACGCGATGTACGACGGCGGCTACCGGCCGGACCGGGGCTACTTCAAGTGCGCCCGCGTCGTCGGCGACGTCATGGGCACCTACCACCCGCACGGCGACACCTCGATCTACGACGCGCTGGTGCGCCTGGCGCAGCACTGGTCGCTGCGCTACCCGCTGGTCGACGGGCAGGGCAACTTCGGCTCGCCGGGCAACGACCCGGCGGCGGCGATGCGCTACACCGAGTGCAAGCTCGCGCCCATCGCCATGGAGATGCTGCGCGACATCGACAAGGACACCGTCGACTTCCGGCCCAACTACGACGGCAAGTCGCAGGAGCCGGACGTGCTGCCGGCCCGCTTCCCGCAGCTGCTCGTCAACGGGTCGGGCGGCATCGCGGTCGGCATGGCCACCAACATCCCGCCGCACAACCTGCGCGAGGTCGCCGCCGCCGTCAAGTGGTGCCTGGAGAACCCGGAGGCGAGCGACGAGGAGCTGCTGGAGGCGTCGATCCGGCTCGTCAAGGGCCCGGACTTCCCCACCAGGGCGCTGATCGTCGGCCGCCGGGGCATCGAGGACGCCTACCGCACCGGCCGGGGCTCGATCACCATGCGGGCCGTGGTCGAGGTCGAGGAGGACGGCAAGGGCCGCCAGGCGCTGGTCGTCACCGAACTGCCCTACCAGGTCAACCCGGACAACCTGGCTCTCAAGATCGCCGAGCTGGTCCGCGAGGGCAAGCTCACCGGCATCGCCGACGTGCGTGACGAGAGCTCCTCCCGGGTCGGCCAGCGCCTGGTGATCGTGCTCAAGCGCGACGCCGTGGCCAAGGTCGTGCTCAACAACCTCTACAAGCACACCCAGCTGCAGGACACCTTCGGGGCCAACATGCTGGCGCTGGTCGACGGCGTGCCGCGTACGCTCCGGCTCGACCAGTTCATCCGGCACTACGTGGCCCACCAGATCGAGGTCATCGTCCGCCGGACGCGCTACCTGCTGCGCAAGGCCGAGGAGCGCGCCCACATCCTGCGCGCGCTGCTCAAGGCCCTCGACCGGCTCGACGAGGTCATCGCGCTGATCCGGGCCTCCGAGTCCGCCTCGCACGCGCAGCAGGGCCTGATGGGCCTGCTGGAGATCGACGAGATCCAGGCGCAGGCCATCCTCGACATGCAGCTGCGCAAGCTCGCCGCCCTGGAGCGCCAGGCGATCCAGGACGAGTACGAGCACCTCATGGCGCAGATCGCCGAGTACAACGCGATCCTCGCCAGCGAGGCCCGCCAGCGGGAGATCGTCAACGAGGAGCTGGGCGAGATCGCCGCCAAGTACGGCGACGACCGGCGTACCGAGATCATCGCGCACGACGGCGACATGTCGATCGAGGACCTCATCGCCGAGGAAGAGATCGTCGTCACCATCACCCGCGGCGGCTACGCCAAGCGCACCAAGACCGACCTCTACCGGGCGCAGAAGCGCGGCGGCAAGGGTGTGCGCGGCGCGCAGCTGCGCCAGGACGACATCGTCGACCACTTCTTCGTCACCACGACCCACCACTGGCTCCTGTTCTTCACCAACAAGGGCCGCGTCTACCGGGTCAAGGCGTACGAGCTGCCCGACGCCGGGCGTGACGCGCGCGGCATGCACCTGGCCAACCTGCTGGCCATGCAGCCCGACGAGACGGTCATGGAGGTCCTCTACCTGCGTGACTACGACGTGGCCCCCTACCTGGTGCTCGCCACGCGCAGCGGCCTGGTCAAGAAGACCCGCCTGTCCGAGTACGACTCCCCCAGGACCGGCGGCCTCATCGCGATCAACCTGCGCGAGGACGACGAGGTGATCGGGGCCCGGCTCGTCTCCGAGGAGGACGACCTGCTGCTCGTCTCCAAGGGCGCCCAGTCGGTCCGCTTCACCGCCTCGGACGAGGCACTGCGCCCCATGGGCCGCGCGACCAGCGGCGTCATCGGGATGCGGTTCCTGGAAGGCGACGAACTTCTCGCCATGAATCGGATCGGCGACGGTCAAGATGTGCTTATCGCCACCAAGGCTGGGTACGCAAAGCGGACACCGATCGACCATTATCCGGTGCAAGGACGTGGCGGCAAGGGCGTGCTGACTGCGAAGATCGTAAGTGCCCGTGGCAAGCTGGTCGGAGCCGTCATGGTGAACCCCGAGGATGAGGTCTTCGCGATCACATCCGCCGGCGGGGTGATCCGGACGAGCGCCGGAGAGATCAAGCAGTCCGGCCGTCAGACCATGGGAGTGCGATTGATGAACCTCGCCGAAGGCGACAGCGTGGTGGCCCTCGCCCGTAACGCCGAGTCCGTGGTCAATTCCATGGACACTTCGGCGGATACCGAGGCTGACGGGGGAGGAGAGTAAGTCATGAGCGCCCAAGGTGGCCCCGCCAGGACCAAAGCGTCCGGGGAGAACGGCCGGCAACAGCCCAAGAAGTCCTCGGAGCCCGAGATCTTCCAGCAGGTTGACGAGGAGGAAGGCTCCACCAGACCAGCGACCCAGCCCGGCCCCAAGCCGGGTCCGCAGCAGCAGCAACCGTCCGGACCGCCCGGGCCTTCGGGACCATCGGGGCCGTCCGGGCCGCCGGGTGGCCCGCCGGGCCGTCCCGACGGCCCGCCGCCCGCCGGTCGGCCGCCGACCGGCCCGCCGCAGACCGGTGACGGCGCCAACGACACGCTTCGGGTACGCCCGTCGGCGCTGACCACCGAGGCGCCGCCGTCGGTCGAGCTGCCCGGCAAGAAGAAGAAGTCGTCGGGCTCCTCGGCCCGGATGCCGCGCAAGGCCCACCTGGTGCTGCGCCGGATCGAGCCGTGGTCAGCCATGAAGTTCAGCTTCGTGGTCTCCCTGGTCTGCTTCGTGGTGCTGTTCGTCGCGGTGGCCGTGCTCTACGGGGTGCTGTCGGCCCTGGGCGTCTTCGACTCGCTCGTCGACCTGGTCAACCAGCTCGGCCAGGGGGAGCAGGGACAGAGCGCGATCCCGATCGACATCGCGTCCTGGTTCGAGCCGGTGCGCATCCTCGGCTACACGGCCCTCATCGGCGCCGTGAACGTCGTTCTGATCACCGCCCTGGCAACGCTGGGCGCGGTCATCTACAACGTCGCCTCCGACCTCGTGGGCGGCGTCGAGGTCACCTTCAGCGAGGCCGAGTAGTCCTCTCCGGTCGCTGCTCGCACCGCGGGTGCGGCGCGAGCAGCTTCCGGGAGGCGGTAAGCTTTTCCCGTTCGAACAAACCGGTTCGCCTCTCTCACGAGGATGCGGTACGGTTCGAGTGCGCGGGGCTATAGCTCAGACGGTTAGAGCGCTTCCCTGATAAGGAAGAGGTCCCAGGTTCAAGTCCTGGTAGCCCCACCCAGCTCAGAGGCCAGATCCCTTTTGGGACTGGCCTCTTTTCGTGCCCGTACAGCAGCAAAGTACAGCAGTTGACGACACCGGCGATGCTGCAATCGGCACCTTCCGTGACCCGTTGTGCCCCCTCCCTGTTCAAGCCTGGTATTTGCCAGACCTGCGCCGACGCGGTGGATATCGAAGGACGGCTTGAACAGGGAGGGGGCACGGGCGCGCGTCCGATGCGAGGCGGGGGTCCGTACGCGAGGAAGACGGAAGCCTGCTGATGCTTGGAGAACCCTCGTGCAGGCCCGAAGCGAGACAGGGCCTCTAGATGCTAGGCCGCTGGTAGATCGTGGAATGAGGCTCTAGGAGAGCCTCTAGACCTAGAGGATCAGGGGTCTAGGCCTAGTGGCGACATCCGACCAGATTCGAGGTCCCGAAAGCGCCACAGGCGGGCGAACGGTTGTGTCGTGAGCTTGGGCCGTCCGGGCGAAGAGGATCTTGTCGGCCACCTCCTGGGCGCCTCCACGCCCTAGTGATGGCGGAGAGAGCCATACCACAGTCCCGCCAGTGGGTAGCCAGACTCCGATTTGGTGGCCCTGGATCGCCGGCCTCTCTACTCGTGGAGATCGCTACACAAGGCATCCCCAAGGAGAGGCAGAGTTGGGGACAACCTGGGGACCACCTGTGGATGAGTTGTCCACAAAAGCCGGACGGTTGTGGTCTGTGTGTGGACAGCGCAGCCCGCCTTGTGGATGAAGAATGGCGAACCTATCTGCGAGTCACGCTTATACCACACAACTCGGACCATGTGGCTTCTAAGTTTGTGACCTGCGCAAACGAAGCACGATCCGTGCTAACGAGCTAGAAGGCGGATGTCCGCCAAGAAACTCAAGATGCATAGAGGGTTCTCGGCGTTCATACGACATGATTCATGCTGTGATGTCATAGTCCTCCCGGTGCGAAGCTCGGCCGCGCGGCACACAGGCCCTAGCCCGTCGAAAGGAGACCCCGCCTGGTGCCGAGACTTCGAGATATAGAACTCCGCAATACGTCACGCGAGAGCTGGCACGGCCTGACGCCCGCAAAGCGGACGGCCCCCTGCTGCAACAGGGAGCCGTCCTCACGTCCGCTACTCCATGGAACTGTGTGAAGGGACGCTTCATCATGAGCCTATTCCAGAGATCTTCGCAGGTTAACGTAGAAAGCGACAGGGAGCCGCCGCGTCTGCCCCAGCGGTGGGTCATCATCCTTGGGTTTGCTACTGCTGTTGGCCTCGCCGTTGGGCTGCCAACCGGGTACGCATTCACGGGAGGTGCTGGGACTGCTGCTGGTCTCGGCATCGCGCTGACCTTCGCTGCATGGCTTCACAAGGTCATGGACTGAAACTCCGGGCGCCTCGCCTTGTGACAAGTTGTGACACACGCTGTCCCGTCCAGTTAGGTGCTGACCTGCCAAAGTGGCAGTGTGACCGTTGTGACACATCCCCCAACTGGTGGCCTGGCCCGACGGGTGATAGAGCCACCAGTGGGGCGGTCCATCACTTGCCGAGAGTGTCACCGAGCTTCCTGAGTGCGTCACGGGTGGCCTCGTCCGTGGCCTCGGTGTAGATCTCCATCGTGACCTTGATCTGGCTGTGTCGGAGAATACGCATCGCGACGCGTGGGTGTACGTCGAGCGCGGCCAGCGGGGTTGCGCAGGTCCCTCGGGTGCCGTGAACCGTGATGCGTCGAACGGCGGCCTTGGTGAGGCGACGGTCAAACCCGCGGTTGAAGTTGCGCGGTTCGATGGGCGTACCGTTCTTCCTGGTGAAGACAAGGCCGGTGTCCGTCCACCTTTCCGACGCTTTGGCCTTGTCGCGTTCCTATTGGTCTTTGCGCAGCTTCAGCGCCGCAAGGCAGATGTCCGTGCAGGCAGCATCGAGCTGGCCATCCCGAAGCTGCGCTCGGGCTCGTACTTCCCCGACTGGCTGCTGGAACGCCGCCGCCGGGCCGAGCAGGCGCTGATCAGCGTCGTGGCCACCAGCTACCTGCTCGGAGTCTCGACCCGCCGGGTGGACAAGCTGATCGAGCAGCTCGCAACCTGCTAACCTGCGTCAGCAAGTCCGCGCAGCCGTTCGTGGCCACCCTGGTGCGCACCATCTTCGACCAGCCCGACAGCGCCTCGGTGCGCGCCCAGCATGCCTGGGTCGTGCAAACGCTCGAGGCCAAGCACCCGGCCGCCGCCGAACATCTGGACACCACCCGCGAAGACCTGATCGCCTTCGCCGCCTTCCCCCGCGAGATCTGGCCGCAGATCTGGTCCAACAACCCGCAGGAACGGCTGAACAAGGAGATCCGCCGCCGCACCGACGTGGTGGGCATCTTCCCCGACCGCCCCTCGATCATCCGACTGGTCGGCGCCGTGCTGGCCGAGCAGACCGACGAGTGGGTCGAAGCACGCCGCTACATGGGCCCGGACGTCCTGGCCAAGGCCCGCGTCCGGGTGATCGGCGGCGACACACCCGCCCACAACACTGTCCCGCAGACACTTACCGCTTAACCTGCAGAAACAGGATCACGCGAGGAGCGATTCATACACCACGTCCGTGGACGTGACCTGAGTGAAGAGGGCAGGCGCGCGCGCCATTGTGTGGGTCGCTGCGTTTCCCCTTGGATGTGTCACAGCGGTCACAGCGTCACTTCCGCAGGTCAGCGCCCCCAGAAGCTGTTACAGCGGGGTGTCACGACCTGTCACATGAGAGTCGCGGTCGCGGCGTGGCAAGCGTTGTACCTGGCCGTAGGCGACGTTTCGGCAACATGGCGGCGAACGCCGCTACCCGCGACCTGCGGGTATACAGGCTGATCAGAGCCTGTTTTGTGGGTCGGGGGGGGGCGCCCCGGCGCCCGGGCCCCCCCCCCCCCGCCGCCGGGGTCACACGCCCCCGAGTAAAAGAGAAGCAAACAACAGAAAAACACCACCACAAAAA
>NZ_JBEZZG010000040.1:0-81624 GCF_040639085.1 Nonomuraea sp. NPDC023979 | reverse complement strand
CCGCTACGACAAACGCGCCTACATCTTCCTCGGCACCGTCACCCTGGCCGCCCTGGTCATCTGGCTCCGAACCTGATCCAAGAAACAGCTCCTAGGCACGATGGCTGGCCGAGCGTGCCGTCCGCCCGACGCCGCGGCGGCGGCCGCGTTCGAGGCCCAGGTCCGGGCCGTCGCCCCGCCGTGGTGGCCTGGACCTCCCATAAGCTGCGGCAAGCCGCCACCCCGGCCAGTCCTGAGGACCAGTGAGCGATATGCGAAGAACATGGCTTTTCGGTTCCAGCACGTAGTTATCCCAGGTAGTGCACCCCTTCCGGTAACCCCTCGAGTTCCTCAACGGCAAAATCCGTCACTGCAGGTAGCCGTGTCAGCGATCGGCGGGTGTTTGTTGTTACTGGTTGTCGTTGAGGAGCTGTTGTGTGCGGGTGAGGAATGCCTGGCGGACCTCTTCTGGGTGCAGTATCTGGAGTGGTCGGCCGAGGCTGAGCAGATAGCGGGCCAGGCCGTCGGCGTCTGGCCCGCCGATGTCGATGATCGTTGCGTCATCGCCGTCCGGGTGGTGGACGCCGACCGTTGGTGGCACCAGCCTGCGGGCCTCATCGGCCGGTACGGCCAGGCGGATGGTCACCCGCACCGGGTAGGGCCTCAGCGCGATGCCCGTGCTGACCATCTGTGCTGGATCTGGCGGGTCGGGCAGGGCGGTGGCCTGCCCGGTGGCTGTGGCATCGATGATGCGATCGGTACGGAAGGTGCGCCAGTCCTGCCGCGTCAGGTCGTAGGCGAGGAGATACCAGCGGCGGCCGGTGTAGATGAGCCGGTGGGGGTCCACTCGTCGGGTGGACGTCGTTCCGGCCCCGTCGCGGTAGGTCACCTGGGTGCGTTCGCCTCGCCGGCACGCGGTGGCCAGGTCGAGGAGCAGCGCGGGGGAGATCTGGCTGTCGTCGGGTCGTGCGGTGTGGGTGAACGCGGCGTCCAACTCGCCGAGCCGGTCGGCGATCCTGGCCGGCAGCACCTGGCGTAGTTTCAGCAGCGCCGACAGGGCTGCTTGGTCGCTGCCGGAGACTCCGCTGAAGGCGGCGGTGCGCAGCCCGACAGCGACCGCGAGGGCCTCCTCCTCATCGAGGATCAGTGGCGGAATGCTGGTTCCGGGCCCGAGGTGGTAGCCGCCCCATGGACCCATCTCCGATTCGATGCCGTAGCCGAGTTCACGTAGCCGGGCGATGTCCCTGCGAACCGTCCGTTCGGTGATCTCCAGTTGGGCGGCCAGATCAGCGCACGTCCAGGACTGCCGCGTTGACAGCAATGACAGCAACTGCAGCAGCCGCGCCGAGGTGTTGACCATGGCGGACAGTCTGCTCGATAACCAGGACCGTTTCTGACCGGGTCATACCGTAACGTCGCCGGCATGACCGAGAACTCCTCGGCCGAAAAGTCCATGACGACGATGACCTCCGCCAAGGTGCGTTAGATGACGGAACCGGACGGGCCGAGGTAACCGATGAAGGAGCAACACTGATGGAAGCACGCATGAAGAGCGTGGCGAATTCCGACGTGATCACAGCGGTCCAGCATCTCCAGAAGGCGATTCACGCCGGTGGCGTCGACCCGCTCGTGCTCGAGCTGGTCCATCTGCGGGCCAGCCAGATCAACGGCTGCAGCCCGTGTGTGTTCGCCGGCGTCCAGTCGGCGAAGAAGCATGGAGAGACCGACGAGCGGCTGCACAGCGTGGTCACCTGGCGCGAGACCCCGTTCTTCACCGAGGAGGAGCGGGCGGCGCTCGCGCTGACCGAGGCCGCCACCCGAATCCAGGATGGCGCGCCGGGCGTGACCGACGAGATCTGGGACGCCGCTGCCGCCCACTTCGACGAGAAGCAGATGTCGGCGATCATCTTGAACATCGCAATCACCAACTTCTTCAACCGGATCAACCACACGATCCGGGAGCAGGCCGGCAAGGCCTGGTGAAGGCGGGCGGCCGTCATCCGTCCAGAGGACGCGGTGGCGGCGCGGCGAATGACGAGATCGGCCGGCTCCACCGCTGGCCGATCCAGCGCCACTGCCGGCAGGCCCCCGTTCTGGGCTCTCACCTTCGGGTGACCGCCGACAACCATCCCTTTGATGATCATCAGGGGCACAATGACGATGAGCAACGAACCACTGGAACTGACCGTTGCCGATGCCCGAGCCTGGCGGGAGTGGCTCAGCAGGCACCACGACAGCTCGGCAGGGGTGTGGCTGGTCCTCGCCAAGCAGAACACGACCCGGCCCACCAACCTGACCTATGACCAGGCGCTCGACGAAGCCCTGTGCCACGGCTGGATCGATGGCCGGCTACGACGGCGGGATGAGATCACCTTCTGCCGGCGCTTCACCCCTCGCGGCAGGCAAAGTCCCTGGTCAGCGCGGAACGTTTCCATCGTCACCCGTCTGATCGGCGAGGGCCGGATGCATCCGGCCGGAATGGCCGAGGTCCAACGCGCCAAGGCCGACGGCCGCTGGGACACGGCCTACGCGGGACAAGCCGGCATCGAGGTACCAGCCGACCTGGCCGCCGCATTGGCCGCGAAACCCCAGGCACAAGCGATGTTCGACATCCTCACCTCCCAGAACCGCTACGCCGTTCTCTATCGGATCACGAACGCCAAACGCGCCGAGACCCGAGCCCGCCGTATCACCCAGTTCGTTGACATGCTCGCCCGCGGCGAGACGATCCACCCACAAAAGCGCGCCCTCGGCAGTTGAACGCTGGACCACACCTCTCCCCCGCCTCGCTCCTCCAAGCCCACGCACATGGCGGCGCGACGTTCGGCCAGAGCCGGAACCTCACCTACCGGGGTGTGCTGCAGGGCCTGGTGCCGGGCGGGTCGGTTGAGGCCGCGGCCGCGCAGATGGTGATGATGGCTCTGGCCGCGCTGACCGGCTCAGATGGTGCCGCGGACGCAGACACCGAGGCTGGCAGGGAGGCTGAGGAGCCGGATCAGCGGGTGGGCCTGGGTGTCGCGGTCGAAGTGCTGGTCAAGGCGGTGCGGATGCAGGCCGCGGGGATGGGGTCGGTCCGCCAGGTGGTGGAACGGGCCGGCGGCGCGACCGCGCAACTGGCCGACATCGAGGAGGTCACCGCCTACCAGCACGACAACCATGAACTGCTCATCCAGCAGTTCTTCAAGGCCGATCGCCCCACCATGCTCGCCCTGTCGGGGAGCCGGAGGAGGCGGGGCAGCAGGTGGGCGGTGCCGCTGTCCCAGTACACCCATTCGATGGCGCCGCCCTTGGAACGGACGGGGGCGCGCCGGTGCTCCAGGTCGAGGTCCACGACGTTCAACGCGACGATTTCGGCGGCCCGGGCGGCGGTCTCGTACAGCATCCGCCACAGCGTCTTCTCCCGGAGCGGGATGTCGCGACGTGACAGCAGCCGGTGGATGGTGGTCTTGGCGACTGCGCGGGTCTCGTCGGTTCTTTCTTTGCGGCGTTCGGCGTCGGGCGGGACCGACGGGGCAGCCCAGTGCTTTGGTATGGCACCAGGTGAGTCAGGAGGCGATGGCGGCGCGGTTGCTACTCCAGGTCGCCGGCGCGCTCGCTCCCCATAGCTCGGCGAGTGTCACCGCTGGCGATCCGGGTCTCGGGCCAGTCGCCGGCCGACTTCAGGGTGCGGGAGAACACGACCTTGGGGATCTCGTTCCCGGCCTTGGCCGAGGGGTGGTCGGAGGTGGGCCAGTATCCGGCCATGACCTCGTAGCTGTTGCGGCCCATGAGGAAGGCCCCAGCGCTTGCCCAGCAGCCTCGAAAGGCCGCGCCGCCCGGCGACGACTCCTTCCGCGTCGAGCGGGTCAACGTCGGCACCCCGCTGCCGTGGGGCCGCTGGGAGACCGGCGTTAGGCAGGTCGGCGTGACTGAGGCGACGGCCGCGAACCTCGTCGGTGTGTCGCTGCTGGTGCGTGGCGCGGTCGAACGCGTCCAGCGAACCCGCGAACTGACCTTCGCGCACGGCGCTCGCTGGCTGCCGCTGCGGGACTACCTGCCCGGCGACCGCCTCTACGCGCCGGGCGAGGCCGGGCAGCGCGAGGCGCTGCGGGTCCGGCAGATCACTCTCACCCGCACGGACTGCGGAGTCGTCTCCGGGAACCGGATCCTCGATGACAGGCTCGCCGATCAGGAACTCCTCGTGCGCCGCCGGATCGTTGGCACGTCGATAAGACCATAGGGCGTACAGACTGACTCAGAATCGCGTGGCCTCATCGACAGTGGCCATCTTCCTGATCTCACTCTCTATGACTCCACGCACGTAACCCGCAAGCCGAGCCTGGACACGCCGTCTTCCGTGTCCGCCTGGGTTTTGCGGTCGTCGATCTCACCACCTGCGCCGCCCCCGCGAGGGTCCGCCCGGCCTACGCCCGCCTCATCGAGGAGGCCCTACCGGTACAAGATGGCTACGTGGCGCGCGAGCTGCTCGGCCACGAGGGGCGCCGAGCGAACCTCAACCATGCCGAGAGCCACGCGCTCACCTGCGCGGTAGAGTCCGCGGGGCTCGGACGCGGGCATCCCCGGCCCGCTGATGTCCGACCTCCTTTCAGCGGTGCGGACGAAGTGAGAGCGCGATCGAGGCGGCGATGAGTCGAAAAGTGCCAAAGGATCTGCCGGGATACGCCGCCCGGCCGGGGGGACGCACCGGCCACGCGGCGTGAGCCGCTCGGCCAGTCCCGTGCCGCTCGTGCCGCCGGTGATCAGGGCGGTCTTGTCGGTGAAGCGTGTCATGCGAGTGCTCCAGAGATCCAGTCGGCGGCCGTGGCCAGCCAGTCGGGACGGGCGTTGCCGAGCAGGTGGTCGCCATGTGGCAGGCACAGGTAGTGCCCGTGCGGTGCCAGGCGGGCCAGCGGCTCGCCGTTGGTCACGCCGGGGATGACGTCCTGGCCGCCGTCGATGACCAGCAGCGGGCAGGTGATCTGCGGGGCGAGGGCGGACACGTCCACCTGGCCGGCGAAGCGGCGGGCCGCCTCTTCGCCACCGGCCCGCTGGATGAGGAGATCCCGTACGGGAGGTGGCAGGTCGTCCCAGTGCAGCCGGAACGGGCCGCTGACGGTGACGGCGGCCGCGACGCGGCTCTCCCGGGCGGCGCTTTCCGCGACGTAGTAGCCGCCGAGGCTGAGCCCGACGAGTCCCACGTTCCGCGGGCGGAGTGTGTCGATGACCTGGCCGATCACGTGGTGGTAGTCGGCGCGGACGGTGCTGGTGGCGGCGAGCGCGCCCTGTCCCGGCCCGTCCATGGCGAACACGGCCAGGCCCCGGCGCAGCAGGGCAATGACGAGGTCGTGGAACTCCTCCTTGCCGGAGTCCAGCCCCGGGACCACCACCACCGTCGCGGCGGCGTCAGCGGGGCCGCGCAGCCAGCCGGTGAAGCCCGGCCCTTCGATCCGGCGCGCCTGCGGCTCCAGCAACTCCAGCGCCCGTTCCATGGCGGCGTCGGCCTCGGCCGCCGCGAGCGCGCTCTGGCGGTTCGGTCCCAGGGTGGCGAAGTGGAACCAGCGCGCCGCCGCCTGGAGGTGCTCGCCTGTCGAGATCGCCGTGGCCGCCTGCCCGGCGCGCGCCACGTGCTCGCGTGCGGCGCGCATGAAAGCCTCGCCCCACTGATCCAGGTCCGTCATTTCGCCGGTGACGCGCAGGTACTCGTGCGGGTCCAGCCCGGCTCCGGTGGCGCGTGACAGGTTGGCGGCGGCGAAGTCCGCGGCGCTCATCGCGATGCTCCGATCGTCAGTACGGCCTTGCCGCGGATGCGGCGTTCCCGCAGGTCGGTCAGGACATCGGCGGTCCGGCTCCAGTCGGCGACGCGGCCGATCTCGGGGTGCAGCCGCCCGCGGGCCGCCAGACGTACCAGGGTTGCCAGGTCAGGACCGTACGGCGTGCCCGCGTAGTGGAAGTGCCGGATCACGGCGTTCTGCGGCCCGGCCAGCAGGTCGAAGAAGTTCACCGTCGCAGGGGTACGGCTGGCCTGCCCGAACCACACCAGCAGGCCGGCCGGCGCCAGCCGGGCCAGCGCGGCCGGGAGCGCGTTGCCGCCGGTGGACTCGAGCACCACGTCGAACGGCCCGTCCGTATCGTCCACGTCGTGCACGATCGCGGCGGCGCCCAGCTCGCGCAGGCGTGCGCCACGCTCTGCCGTGGCGGTCACCGCGGTCACCTCCGCCCCGGCCGCGGCGGCCAGCTCGGTCAGGTAGTGCCCCACTCCCCCGGCGGCGCCGGTCAGCAGCACTCGCCTGCCCGTCACGGCGCCGGCAGCGCGAAGCAGCCGCAGCGCGGTGATCCCGGCCAGTGGCAGGGCGGCCGCCTGCACGGTGGCGAGCCCGTCAGGCAGGACGGCGATCGAGTGGGTGGGCACGGCCGCGTACTCGGCCCAGCCGCCCATGGGTGGATGGCCCACCACCCGGCTGCCGGCCGGTGGGCCCGAGCCGTCGGCGGCGGCCTGCACGACCAGTCCTGCGACGTCCTTGCCCGGCTGCAGACCGGGCTCCGGCCTTTCCAGCAGGAATGTCTCTCCGCGATTCGGGGAGAACGCCTCAACCTTGATCAGCACCTCGTCCGGGGCGGGCACGGGCTGTGCGGCCTGGGCGAACTCCACCGGCCGCGAGGCATCTCCCGTAGGGGTCAATCTGCGCATGCGGCTATGAAAGCGGCAGGCGGGTCGCCTGAGCCAACAACGGACGCGAGGAGCCGACAACCATAGGTTGTCGCCTATGGTGACAGCCGTGGACTTGGACCTGGCGCAGGTGCGCGCGTTCGTACAGGCGGCAGAAGGGCTGCACTTCGGCCACGCGGCCGAGGAATTGTCGATCTCCCAGCAGGCCCTGTCCAAACGGATCGCCCGCCTGGAGTCCACGCTCGGCAGGCGCCTGCTCGACCGCGGCGGCCAGGGGGTACGCCTCACCGAGGCCGGCCAGCGTTTCTTGGAGCCCGCCCGGCAGGCGCTGGCCGCAGCCGACCTGGCCGTGGCGGCTGTGCTGGACACGCACCGCCCGTTGCGGATCGACGTGTGGGGCCACCTGTACGCGCCCATGCGCACCCTGGCCCAGGTGGCGACCGGCGAGCCGCGGCTGGAACTGGGCCACGGCCGAGACCTGCCGTCGGTGATCACCGCGCTGCTGCACGGCGACATCGACGCCGCCTTCGGCCGCGTCCACGCGCCGCTGCCCGCCGGGCTGACCCATCGCCTGGTGCGGCTGGAACCCGTGGACGCCATCCTCCACGCCGATCACCCGCTGGCGAACGCGCCCGCGATCCGTCCGGCGCAGTTGCGCGACGGCGTACTGTGGACCCCCGGCGCGCTCCACCGGCTGGACTTCCTGCACCGCTTCGCCATGGCCTTCGGCATCCACCAGCACGCCGAAGGCACGAACCTGGGGCTGGACCGCTTCCTGGCCGATCTGGCAGCCGACATGCACCGCTTCAGCCTGCTGCCCGCAGACATCCCCCTCCCGCCGCACCCGGCGATCCGCTCGATCCCGCTGATCGACCCCACACCGCTGTACGCCTGGTCACTGCTCTGGCGCGACAACGGCGGCCACCCACTGCTGGACACCTTGACAAGCGCCTTCGTGACGGAGGCCGAGCGCAACCGATGGCTGGAACACGATCCCGCCCGCGATTGGCTACCCGAACGCCACAGCACGGACGCCGGCTAAGGCGATCGCGTAGTTAGTAGGCGGCGCAGAAACATGAGGTGGGGCCAGAACCACCGCACGGTCCCGTCCGGAGGTCCGCTCACGCCGCGGTGAGATCGAGCCGGGTCTCCATGTCCGTAGGGGTTCACATGAGCCCAGAACAGCGGGCTGAGGGCTCGCCGGTCTTCCTCCGTCAGCTTGCCGGTCCACTGCGGATCTCGCAGAACGGCCTGAATGAACCCCAACGAGGACTCCAGTGCGCTCCGTCATGGCTGATCAGAACCAGTTCGTCGGCGGCGGACACGCAGATGCCGGCGGCTCCGTGAGGCCTGTCTTGATGTCATGTCGCTCTCCCCTGGAAAGAGGAAGAGGCGTTGGCCGCAGGCGGACCAGGCATCCTGCACGTCGAGCGCCTGGGGCTATGGCGTGCTGACGGCGGGACCGGCGAGCCTGCTACCAGTTCGCCTTCTCAAGGGCGACACCGACCACATGGCGCTGGCTGCTCGGACACCACTTGTAGCTGTAGTTCCCGGGATACGCCCAGTTCCCGCGATAGAGGGTCCCCCAGCCATTGGAAGGATCGGCCGTGCAGTAGGCCAGGACCCTGAAATGCCCCGTACCGCCGGTGCATTTGGCTCCGCCTCCCTCCGAACTGCCGCTGTACGCCTTCCACACTGAGCACCCGGTAGGTGCGGCGGCAGCGGGACTTGGCGTAGTGACGATGAAGGCACTGACGATCAGAGTGAGCGACGCGGCAATTTTGCGCATGCAGGATCTCCTTGCTGGTGCTTGACGCTTGTGAGTGGTGGCGACGCTAGCAATGAGAGGTATGTCGAAGGTATGTCGAAGCGTGTGGGCCGACCGGACCCGCCGGGGTCGACCTGGCCGCGCCGGAGGCCGGGTCAGGCGTCGCTCGGGCCCGACCGCCAGCCGACGGGCTTGCAGCGGGCCGGGCGGCAGGGACGGGAACCGGGGACGCGACCGGAAGAAGCGGACCGGCTGAAGATCGCCCCCACCTCACCGGTCAAGCCGCAGCCCCTGCGGACCGAACCGCCTCGCTCACTTGAGGTGGCGAGGTGCGCCAGGGGGCGCCGTGGCCGGGAAGCACCCACGAGGCCGGCAGCCCAGCGATGCGGTTCAGGGAGGAGAGCGCTTCGGCCGGGTCGTCGGTGAAGGGCGCCGCCTGCGGGCCTTCACGCCCGGTGAGGACGTGCCGCGTGGTCAGGGCGTCGCCGACGAAGAGCGCGTCGGTGATCGGGACGTGCACCGCCACGCTTCCCGGCGAGTGCCCCGGCATGCCCACGATCACCGGGCTCCCGGGCAGGTCCAGGACGTCGCCATCAGCGATCGTGGTGACCTCGCTGACGTAGCGGGTGCGCAGGCCGTTCTTGCGGATGGCGTAACCGAAGAAGCCGAGCGTCGGGCCGAGACGCATGGGGCCCCACGCGGTCTTGGGCTTCTCTCCCGTACGGGTGCGGGCCGCGTCGGCGGCATGCACGAACACCGGTACGCCGTGGGCGCTGCGCAGGCGCTCGGCGAACCCGATGTGGTCGGAGTCGCCGTGGGTCAGCACCAGCCCGCGGATGTCGTCGACGGACTTGCCCAGGGAGCGTAGTTCGCGCTGGAGCTCCCGCCAGTGGCCGGGCAGTCCGGCGTCGATGAGCGTGATGCCCTCGGCGGTGTCGACGAGGTAGCACGCGACGAGATCGTTGCCAAGGCGGTGCAGATGGGCTGCGAGTTTCATAGGACCTCTTTCTGAAGGCGTGGTCGGGGAGCGGCTAGGACTGTGGTCGCCGGCCGATCAGGTCGTGCAGTGCGGTGATGACGGTGCGGCCGGTGGGGTCGGTGAAGTCGCGCACCATGCTCGTGACGAAGCTCGCCACCGACGTCGCCGTGCCGCCCGCGGCCTCGATCTGGCGAAATGCGGCGTTCTCCGTACGCTCCGACATGCCGCCGCACGCGTCGACCGGGACGATCACGTCACAGCCGTCGGCCAGGGCGTCGAGCGCGGTGTGAAGGACCACGATCTCCGAGGTCACGCCGCAGATGACCAACGTCTTGCGGCCCTCGGCGGCGATGGCCGCGCGCCATGCCCGGTCGTCCCAGCAGCACGGCCCGCGGCGCACGAATGGGGGCGTTTCGGGAAGTTCGACGATGACGCCGGGCCCGTCGGGCCTGGGCGCGACCGACACGGTGAACGGGATGTCCAGCGCCTGCGCGACCTTGGCGAGCACCCCGGCCGAGCGCCTAATGGTCTCTGGGCTGTTGGTGCCGCTCAGGGCCACGATGCCGTCCTGCAGATCGGCGAAGACGATCTGCACAGTGCGATGGTCGAGCATTGTTCTCATCTCAAATCGTTCATAGTTTGAATGATTTGATGACGGTAGCATGCTGTTGGTGAACGATGTCAAGTTGACCGAGACGCTCAGCTTCCGGCTAGGCGCCGTGGGCGCCCTGGTCGCCGATCAGTACGCGGAGGCTCTGGCCGTCCACGGTCTGAAGCCCAAGCACGTCGGCCTGCTGGGAGTCCTCGACCTGGGATTGGCCGCCTCGCAGCTCGAGATCGCCAAGCTGATGCGGGTGGCGCCCAGCCTCGTCGTGGCCCTTGCCGACCACCTCGAGTCCATGGGAGCCGTCGAGCGCCTCCGCGACCCCGCCGACCGCCGCCGCCAGATCCTGAGCCTCACCGGCCAGGGACGCGATCTCCTCGCGGAATGCACGGCCATGGCGCTCGCCCTCGACGCGAAGCTCGTCGCCGACCTCACCTCGTCCCAGCAGGGCGCACTGAGCGCGGCCCTCGGTCACCTGGCGGCCTCCCACGGCCTGCCCGTACGCGAATGATCAGACGCTGCGGCGCGAAGGGCCTCGTCGTCCTCGACGGAGAGCCAATGCCGCCGTTCGACGGGGCGCCAGTTCCGGCAGGTGAATGGAGCGCGACAAAGTCGAGGTCTCCGATCTCGGAGAACCGCCCTGGCCGCGATCACGGTGCATGAACTGGTGGCTGCTCTCACCGCCGGGCAGGTCCCGATCCCCCTTTCACTCAGCGCGGTGATGCCGCCAGGTGTGGAGGGGATGTCGGCTGCCTGCCCGCGTGACGGGGGTGGCGGCGGTGAGCGCGAAACCGGCGCTGTGGGCTACGGCGACGCTGCCCCGGTTCTCCTGGGCGATGCGCAGGAGGACGTGATCCATCCCCAGGACGTCGTACGCGTAGCCGATGATCAGCTGCACTGCGCGGGTGGCCAGGCGTCGCCGGCGGTGGCGCGGGCCGACGGCGTAGGCGAGTTCGGCCTCGCCGGGGCTCCCGGTCCGGAAGAGCAGGATCTCGCCCATCGGTGCGTCACCGTCGGCGGTGATGGCCAGTTGGACGTACAGGCCGTCGGAGCGGCGCTGCCGGGCCTGGGCCAGGTACGCGCGGGCGGCTTCTTGGTCGAAGGGGAAGCGCAGCGGGGTCCAGAGGTCGACCTGAGGGTCGTTGAACAGCTCGACCATCACGGGCACGTCGTCATCGGTCCACTCCCGCAGGACGAGTCCGAGACCGGTGAGGCGGATGTCGGCGGGCAGGGCGGCTGGGATGTCGTCGGCGCTCATGACGGCATCCTGGTCGGGTTGTCGGCGAGAAGACAGGCTGCGGGCGGGTCGATGTCGAGGACCTCGACCCGGGGGTGGGCGAAGCCGGCCTCGGTGAGCAGGTCCTGGAGCTCCTGGGTGGCCCGGCCCGTGGTGTCTCTGTCGGCGCCGGGGTATCGGGGCCGGCCGACGAGCGCGATGCGTCCGCCGGGTCGGAGCAGGCCACGTAGCCGGCGGAGCCGTTCGACGGGGTTGGGCCAGAACCCCAGGGAGTTGACGGCGAGGATGGCGTCGAGCGGATGGTCGAAGCCCGGCGGCTGGTCCACGGACGGTTGCGTGAGGTGGACGCGGTGAGCCCGGACGGCGGCGGCGTTGCGCCGGCGGGCCTGGCCGACCATGACCTGTGAGTGGTCGACACCGTAGACGTGGCCCCGGGTGGCCAGGCGGGCGAGCTCGGCGATGGCGAGGCCTACTGCATGGCGTACGCGCTCACCCGGATGCCCAAGCGTCTGCGCGGCGTGCTGATGGTCGTCAACGCCGGATCCGTTCCGCATCTCTCTGCCCCCGACACGCTGTGCGCATGCTGTCCCTGGAGATGCTGCTGGAGGTGCCCAAGGCCGGCGCAGGGGCCCGGCGGCGCCTCGGGGGCAGGAATGCGCTGGAACTCGCCGCGGAAATCCTCGGAGTGGGGCTGGAGGTGCCGTACCGGCGGATGGTCGATTCGGCGGCCGTGACCTCAAGGCGGGCCGCATTGATCATTGGGCAGAACCGCCGATGCCCGGTCGCATGGCTTTGAGGAAGGCGTCGACGAGGGCGTCGGCGTACTGCGGGGTGAGCGGGCCCGAGCGGAGCAGCCAGCGCTGGTAGACAGGGCCGTACAGCAGCTCCAGAGCCAGGTCGAGGTCGGCGTCGGGGGCGAGCTGGCCGGCTCGCTGGGCGCTGCGCAGCCGGGCCTTCTTGGCCTCGTCGACCGGCCCGGCCAGTTTCTCGCGGTATTGGGCGGCGAGTGCCGGATCGTTGATGATCTCGGTGTTGAGCGCGCGGATCGGCCCCTCGAACGCGGGATCGGCGAACTCGGCCACCGTTGCCCGCATGACCACCCTGAGGTCGGCCTTCAGGTCGCCGGTGTCGGGCAGCGCCATGTCCTGCTCCGGCCCGCTCTCGCTGAGCGCCAGGAAGGCGTCCAGGACCACCGCGCCCTTGGAGGGCCACCAGCGGTAGATCGTCTGCTTGCCCACGCCGGCCCGGGTCGCGATGGCCTCGATGGTCAGCTTGGCGTATCCCACCTCGGAGACCAGCTCGCGGGCGGCGGTCAGGATGGCCTGCCGGGAGCGCTGGCTGCGGCGCGCGGGGTTGGGCTGCTTGGCCATGTGCCGGATCATAACACCCTTGCGAGGCGAGACGTACCGTCTTGACACTATGGCGAGGCGAGACGTACCGTCTTGCTTCGTTAGAGCTGGATCCGAACACGAGGAGGTGGAGCCCATGACCCGGGTGTGGTTCATCACGGGCGCGTCACGAGGACTGGGCCGGGCGTTCACGGAGGCGGCGCTGCAAGCGGGCGACCGGGTGGTCGGGGCCGCGCGCAACGTCGAGCCGCTCGCCGATCTGGCCCGGCGCCATCCCGGCGACCTGGTACCGCTGCCGCTCGACGTCACCGACCGCGCGGCCGTGTTCGCGGGCGTGGACCGGGCGGCAGCGGCCTTCGGCAAGCTCGACATCGTGGTCAACAACGCCGGCGTCATGCTCCTGGGCATGCTGGAGGAGGCGACGGAAGAGCAGATCAGATCCCACTTCGACGTCAACCTGTTCGGCGCGATCTGGGTCACCCAGGCCGTGCTCCCCCACCTGCGCTCCCAGGGCTCCGGCCGCATTCTGCAGGTCACCACGATGGGCACCGGCGGCGGCTTCCCCATGGTCGGCCTGTACGCGGCCGGCAAGTCGGCGCTCGACTCGGTCTCCGAGGCCGTGGCGGGAGAGGTCGAGCAGTTCGGCATCAAGCTGACCATCGTGCAGATGGGCGGCTACGACACCGGCCTGTTCACCACCGGCACCACGATGACCGCATCCGCCCCGCACTATCAGGAGCTGCGCGACAAGCTGATCGAGATGTGGGGCGATGAAGCCGGTCCCGCCCCGGAGACCGCCGCTCCGGTGATCATGGAGCTGGTGGACCTGCCGGAGCCGCCGCGGCGTCTCATCGTCGGCGCCGCGTCCTACGACATGGTCCAGCAGGACCTCCAGGACCGGGTGGCGGAGTACCGTGCCTGGGAGCACCTCAGCCGCAGAGCGCCGGGATGACCCGCGCAGGACGAACAGAGCACGCCTGCCGGGGCACTCCCGACGGAACACCCCGGCAGGGCGGGACGGTGACGCGGCCATCCTCCCAGACCACGAACAGGGCCGGCGGCGCCCGCACCACCGCGGGCCGGGCGCGGCGCACGCTCTCACAGAACTTCCTGGCCGACCGCCAGGCCATCGATCTCATGATCAGGGCAGCAGACCCGGCGGGGCTGGTGCTTGAGCCGGGGGCGGGCGCTGGAGCGCTGACCCTGGCACTGGCCGGTGCGGGCGCGCGAGTGATCGGCTACGAGATCGATCCGCGCCTGGCCCGGCGGCTGGCCGCACGCACACGCGACGATCCCCGTGTCGAGGTGGTGCACGGCGACTTCACCACCGCGCCGGTGCCGGGACGGCCGTTCGCGGTCGTGGGGAACATACCGTACTCGGCGATCCTGCGGATCGAGCGTAGGCCCGAACCTTTGGTGCGCGGCCGCCGCACCTACCAGGAACTGGTCGAGCTGGGCTTCAGCGGGCTCGGCGGCTCGGTGCGCGCCTCGCTGAGGACGCGTCACCGAGGAGTGGACGCCGCCTTGGCGGCGGCCGGCGTGCCTCGTGACGCCGCCGTCGGACACGTCCACCCAGACCAGTGGATCGCGCTGTGGCAGCACCTGTACTGGTGACCCGCCCTGCGCTGTGGCAGCAGACCGGCAAACTCTGTCACCTGTCGTCGGCATAACCGCCGATGCCGGTGCGTGCCTGAGAGGGCTTCCGCCGGGCGAGTCTCCGGCTGATCATGATCGCGGCCACGGCAGCGCGATACTCAAGCAGGCCGACTGGAATGGCCCCGGAGATCGCCTACATCACGGCGGAGTTCCCCCGGTACGAGGTGCGCGCCGCGAGGAGGTCGGCGAGATCCCGACGCCCGCCAGCGGCACGCCCTTGCCTCCCCGCTGACCGCAGGCGCCCCCGTCTACGAAGACCCCGTCACCTCCAGCCGCCGGCTCTCCCCCGACCGCGCGGGCTTCACTACGCTGCTGCACACAGCGCCAGCCCGGCTGAGCGCAAGGCGCACCGGGTGTACGCCGCCCGCGTCGCAGCCGTCGAGGCCACCCGACTGCATGGGTCATGAACTGCGGAAACCTTCCGGCGAGACACAAAGAACGGAAAGCCACGGCAAGCCGCACAACGCCGCTCTGCTAACGGGACTTTTCGTTCGGATGCTCGCATCGACGTCGCCTTCGGCGCCTTGCCAGTGGTCAGACCTGGCCGATCCCGCCGTCGACGGGCAGGTCGATGCCGGTGACGAAGCTCGAGTCCGCGGAGGCCAGGAAGAGCGCCGCGGTGGCGATCTCATGCTCGTCACCGAGGCGGCCGACAGGCACCCGTGAGGCGATCTGCTCCTTGAACCCCGGCGGGAGGTCCGCGAACGCGGCGGTGTCGATCGCGGCGGGGCTGAGGACGTTGACCCGGATTCCGCGCTGCTTCAAGTCGGTGGTCCAGGTCCGGGCGAACGACCGCAGCGCCGCCTTGCTCGCCGCGTAGACGGTCGTTCCCGGATCGCCCTTGTCCGCGGCGCCCGACCCGATGAGCACGATCGAGGCGCCGTCGGACAGCAATGGCAGCAGTTTCTGCACGGTGAAGAACGTCCCCCGCACGTTCACCCCGAACACGGCGTCGAACGACTGCTCGGTCACGTCGCCGATGTGCTCGTTCCACGTCCAGACGCCGGCGCTGGCGATGAGCACGTCCACCCGGCCCGCTTCGACCGCCACGACCTCGGCCAGGCGGGTCACGTCGGAGATCTGGCCGACGTCGCCGAGCACGCCGGTCACGCCGTGGCCGATGGCGGCCACCGCCGTGTCCAGCCGGTCCTGGCGGCGGCCGGTGATGAACACGTGGGCGCCTTCCTGGACGAACAGCTTCGCCGTCGCCAGTGCCAGCCCAGAGGTTGCGCCGGTGATCACCGCGACCTTCCCGCCGAGCTTCGCCATGTCGCTCTCCCCTGTCTTGAAAAATGAGCATGCTCTCATTTTGGGTGCTGCTCACTGTAGCGAAAGTGAGAGCACCCTCAAAGTTGAGACGTATCGCACTTTGCTACGGTGACTTCATGTCTGCCGCAGGGAACCCACTGCCCGCTCGCCGGGATGCCCGCCGCAACCGTGAGCGGCTGCTCGAGTGCGCCCGAAGCGCGTTCGCCGGGCAGGGCGCACAGGCCGCCCTCGACGGCATCGCACGCGAGGCGGGCCTGGTGGTCGGCACCCTCTACCGGCACTTCCCTACGCGCCTGGACCTGCTGTGCGCGGTGCTCGAGCCGAAACTGCGCCACGTGATCGAGGAGGTGGAGGCCGCGCTCGGCCTGGAGGATCCGTGGCAGGCCTTCCGCGGCCTGCTCGAAGTCCTGTGTACGGCCCAGGCCGGGGACCGGGCGTTCGCCGACTTCCTGGCGCGGCGCTTTCCCGGCGACGACCGCACCGAGACGGCGCACAGCGAGATCTGCGCGCTCGCGCAACGGGTGCTGGCGCGGGCGCAGGCGGCCGGCGTCGTCCGCCCGGACGTCACCGGCGCGGACCTCTTCCTGCTGTTGTGGGCGAGCAGCACGGTAGCCGAGGCCACCCGGCACGCCGCCCCGTCCCTGTGGCGGCGCCACGTTCACCTGGCGCTGGACGGGTTCCGGGCGCCGGACCGGCTCGACCTGGGAGAACCCGCGTGGGACGCGGACCGGCTCTGCCGCGCGATCGCCACCGGGCCATCGTGGCAGCCATGACGACGCTTGTGATCGCAGTTCCGCTGGTCTTCTTTCTGGCCGTGCTCGGGTAGTGCGCGCGAACGCCTGCGTGAGACGGACAAGACCGACAGCGTCGTCATGCGGCCCGTGAAACTCCTACACGGCGGTGGTCCACCGGCGCTGCCCCATCGATTCACCGCTGAACCTATACGGTGGGCGACTCAAACTGATCACGGTCGACCGCCGGCCGTAGGTACGCCTACCGCCCGAATGGGACACCGGGCTCAGCTCACACGGTGGCTTCGATCTACGTGCCGCGTGCGGCGAGCCGGGCGAGGGCGGCGGCGCTGGGGCTGCCCGGACGCGCGGTGTAGATCACCATCCGCAGATCGGTGCCGGGCAGCAGCAGAGTCTGGCAGTCCAGCTCCAGCAAGCCCAGCTCGGGGTGGTGCAGGTGCTTGCGCAGCGTCGGTATGGGGCGTACCTCGTGGTTGCGCCAGCTGGCGGCGAAGTCGGGGCTGTGCGCGGCGAACTCGTTGACCAGCTCGCCGAGTACGCGTTCGGCCGGGTGACGGGCGCTGGCCGCGCGCAGCTGGGCGGCGGTCTGCCGGGCGTATTCGCCCTGCGAGCCGTCGGCGGCCGAGCAGAGGGTGCCGTTCAGCCGGATGGACAGCCGCACGGCGTTGCGTTCCTCAGCGGGCAGCGACCCGAAGTCGGTGATCAGGTCGGCTGCCGCTTCGTTCCAGGCCACAATGTCCTGGCGTTCGTCGGTGAGGTAGGCGGGCACCGGCCCGAGCCGGTCCAGCAGCTCGCGGGCGAAGGCGGGCACCGGCGCCCGGCCGGTCTCCGGGGCGGGCGGGGCCTGCCCGGCCAGCCGCGCCAGGTGCTCGCGCTCGGCGTCGGTGAGCCGCAGTGCCGTGCCCAGCGCGGCAATGACCTGCGGGGACGGATGCGGAGCGCGGGCCTGCTCAAGCCGTTCGTAGTAGCTGGTGGAGACCCCGGCCAGCGTGGCCACCTCTTCGCGGCGCAGGCCGGGAGTACGGCGGGCGCGGCGGCCTGGCGGGTGGACGGCCGTGGCCGGCAGCTGGTCCGGGCGCAGCGCCTCCCGCCGGCGACGGAGAAAGTCGGCCAGTTCAGCTCTGCTCACCCGTCCAGGCTGCCACAGTGGCGGCCGCCTTAGCCACGGACCAGGGGTCCGGGGCTTACCCGTCCCTTCCGTGGCGCCCGGATCCGCGGCCAGGCTGGCATGACCACATTCCACGGGACACCGGAGGACGAACATGCCACGCACTCCTGAGGAGACGATCCGCCGACTACTGGATCTGCTGCTGGCCAAGGACATGGATGCCATCGCCGATCTGTGGGCGGAGCAGGGCACCGCCGAGTTCCCGTTCGCTGCGGGGGACGCGCCGCGGCGGCTGGCGGGGCGGGATGCCGTCCGTGACTATCTGACCGGATACCCGGAACGGATGGACGTACGGGAGATACCTGTAGTCACCGTGCATCACACGCAACGGCCGGACACCATCGTGGTGGAGTTCACCGCGCACGGGTACACGGTGCGCACCGGCGAGCCCTACCGCATGGACTACATCTCCGTGATCACAGTCCATGATGGCCTGATCACGCACTACAGGGACTACTGGAGCCCGCTGGCCGCCGCCTCAGCGACCGGGACGCTGCCCGAACTGCTCGGCTCGCTGCGCTCGGGGGCCTCCCGATGAGCGGCGTGCTGGTCACCGGCGGCACCGGGAAGACCGGCCGCGTCCTGGCGGAGCTGCTGCGGGGCAACGGCGTGCCGGTCCGGGTCGCCGCTCGCAACCCGTCCGCCGGGGATCCTGACGCCGTCCGGTTCGACTGGAACGACCCGGGCACGCATCGGGCCGCGCTGCACGCGATGGACCGCGTCTATCTGGTGCCTCCGGTGAACGCCGTGAATCCGATGCCGCTGGTCGAGCCGTTCCTGGACGAGGCGGAGCGGCTCGGCGTGCGCCGCGTGGTGCTTCTCGGCTCCGCCGTCGTGCTGCCGAACGCCCCCGGCGCGCTTGAGCTGGCCGCACGCGTACGGACTCGGCCCGGGTGGGTCGTGCTGCGCGCGTCCGGGTTCATGCAGAACTTCCTGCGCCCGCATCCGCTGGGCGAGCGGCTCCGGCAGCACGGCGAGATTCACACCGCCGCCGGTGACGGCCGGCTGGGCTGGATCGACGCGCGCGACATCGCGGCCGCCGCCTCCGCCCTGCTGACCAACCCCGATGACGAGCCCAGCGGGAGGCCCGATGAAGGGCAGGGCGACCGGCGTGACTACCTGCTCACCGGGCCGAAAGCGTTGAGCTACCAGGACGCGGCGGCGATCATCACCGCCCGCACCGGCAGGCCGATCAAGGTGCTGGCCGTCGAAACCGACGAGCTGGCGGCCGGTTACCGGGCCGCCGGCATGCCGGCCGAATTCGCCGCCGCCCTTGCCGCCGTGGACGCCGGCCTCAGCGCCGGCCGGGACGATATGGTCAGCACCGCGGTGCTGGACCTGACCGGCCGCCCGCCCCGCTCGTTCGACGAGTTCGTCCAGAACCACGCGTCCGAGTGGGCGAACGGCGAGGCCGGGTGGGATCGACGTTCAGCACTCCGGCAGCCGGTGTCGCGGAAGGCCGGGGATCAGGACCTGGGATGGGCTGGTGGCGATGACGTCGCCTGCCTTCCTGTACGGTGCCCAGTTCACAATGGCGGGTATGGATCTGCGTGAGTTCGGCGAGTTCTTGAGGTCGCGGCGGGATCGCATCCGGCCCGGCGAGGTGGGCCTGCCGGTGCAGGCGCGCCGCCGCGTGCCTGGGCTGCGCCGGGATGAGGTGGCCGCCCTGGCCGGTGCCTCAATCGACTACTACAACCAGCTTGAGCAGGGGCGCGGCGCGCAGCCGTCGGAGCAGATGGTGGCGGCGCTCGCCCGCGCGCTCCGGTTGAGCGAGGACGAGCGAGCTCACCTGTACTTCCTGGCAGGCCGCCCGATTCCGCCGAAGCACAGTCTCGCCGCGCACGTGCACCCCGGCATGCTCGACCTCCTGCAGCGGCTGCCCACGACCCCGGCGGCAGTGATCACCGATCTGCACGCCGTCCTCGTCCAGAACCGCCTCGCCACCGCGCTCCTCGGGCCGATCAGCAAGGCCAAGGGGCGCGAGGCGAGCTTCGTCTACCGCTGGTTCACCGATCCGCAGGCACGCTCGCGCTACCACCCGGACGAGCATGGTCATCAGTCGCGCGTCTTCGTGGCGGATCTACGCGCCGTGGCGGCACGGCGCGGCCGGGACGAGCAGGTGGCCGGCCTCATCGGCGCGTTGCTGTCGGCCAGCCACGAGTTCGCCGAGCTGTGGGCACACCAGGAGGTCGCGGTACGGCGGGCCGATCGCAAGCGCCTCCTGCACCCGGAGCTGGGCGAACTCGAGCTCGACTGCCTCAGCCTGCTCAGCGAGGACGGAACGCAGCGGCTGCTCTGGTTCACCGCGCCGGTCGGCGGCGACTCGGCCGAGAAGCTCGCGCTGCTCGACGTTCTGGGCAGCCACGACCTCAGCGCTTCTACGGCTGGATGATGACCTTGCCCTTGGCATGGCCCTGGGCGAGGTGGTCGAACGCCTCGGAGGCCCGTGCCAGGGGAACCGTGCGGTCAATCATGATCTGCAGCCCCGCGTCGGCGGAGGCGACGACCTTCGCGAGCCGCTCCGTGTCGGAGCCGTGGAAGACGAACTCGGCGCGAACGTTCCGGCCGGCGGCTCGTTCGGCGTCCGGCGGGACGTTGAGGCCGACGAGCAGGCCGCCCGGCCGGAGCACGTCGAGGGAGGCCGCCTCGGTGTCGCCCGCGATAGGGTCGATGACCACGTCGGCGTGGGAGACCACGGTGCGGAAGTCGGTCGCGGTGTAGTCGATCACCTCGTGCGCGCCGAGCTTCCTGGCGATCTCGGCACCGGGCGGGGACACGGTGGTGACGACGTGCGCGCCCGCCTGGCGCGCGAACTGGATGACGAACCCGCCGACACCCCCGGCACCGCCATGGACCAGCACCGTCTGGCCGGGCTTCAGCTCCGCGACTTCGAACACCACCTGCCAAGCCGTGCCGGCGGCTGTCACCAGACTCGCGGCGAGGCCGAGCGGGACCGAGGCCGGGGCGGCCACCAGCCTCGTCGCCGCGACGGCGGCATGCGAGGCGACGGCCCCGCCCGAGCCGGGGTCGGTACGGGCGATCACCGCGTCACCGACGCTCCAGCCGGTGACTTCGGGCCCGACGTGTTCGATGGTTCCGGCGAGGTCGGTGCCCACGACCGAGGGGAAGGGGATCGGGAAGAAGTCCCGCACATGGCCGGCGCCGATCTTGACGTCCAGCGGGTTGAGCGCCGCGCCGGCGACCTTGACCAGCACTTGGCCGGCGGAGAGGACCGGGTCGGGGAGCTCGGCGACGACCGGGCGCTCGCCGTAGGCGGTGTAGTGCAATGCCTTCATCAGTTCGTGCCTTTCACTGCGTCGACCTGGTCGAGCCGGCTGAGCCAGTCCTCCAGGTGCCAGGTGCGGACGATGCGTCCGCCGGAGATTTCGTGGAATTCGTGAATGCGGACCTGGATCTGGCGGCCCGTCGGTGCGACGCCGAACAGCTCATGCTCCTGAGGAACTCGCACGACCGGGAGCACGGCCCGGTTCGCCCGCAGCCGGGACACCGCGCTGGTGTCGGATGTGCAGGAACGGCCCGCACGGGCGAGTTCCACGGCTGCAGCGCGGCCGATCCCGCTGCCGGCCCCGGTCACAAGAACAACCAGATTCTCGGACATCAGGCGATTCCTCCTTCGACTTTCGAGATCCCACGGTCGTCGGTTCCGCTCCCGGCGAGAAGGCGGCGCTCACACTGGTGATGACGTCACCGGGTTAACCGGCGCCTGGTGCCCGGCTGTCCGCTCGGCCAGCGTTTGGGGGGCAACCGAAGGAGATGTCATGAAGTTTTGGACAAGTGTGCTGGCCGCTGTCGTTCTCACCAGCGCCCAGACGCACCCGGTGCCGGCAGAGCGGCCGGCCGTACAGACCGAGCCGGTCCACGGTCAGGGGTGGCGGACGCTCGCCCCGATCGCCGGCGGCCCTCGCCAGGAGCACAGCGTCGCCGTCGTCGGCGAGAAGCTCTACGTGATCGGCGGTGTGCTCGACGAACCGGCCTTCCCCACCACGGCCCGCATGGAGGTCTATGACACGCGGCGCGACACCTGGTCGGCCGCGGCACCGCTGCCGGTGGCGATGAACCACCCCAACGCGGTGACGGTCGGCGGCAAGATCTACGTTCTGGGCGGGCTGTCCGGCGGCACGTCGTGGCAGGCGCTGCGCGACGCCTTCGTCTACGACCCCCGCACCGGCCACTGGACCCGGCTCCCGTCGGTCCCTGCGACCATGGCGCGCGGCAGCGCCGCGATAGGCGTACGCGGAACGAAGATCTACCTCGCGGGCGGCATGCTCACGCTGACGCCGGGGCCCGGCGGCCTCCAGGACACCGTGGCGACCGTGACGTCGTACGACGTGGTGAGCGGCCGCTGGGAGAAGCTGCCCGACCTGCCCGAGGCGCGCGACCACGTCGGCGGGGCCGTCATCGGCTCGACGTTCTACGTGGTGGGCGGCCGCGACCGCGGCCAGGTGAACGTCCGGGACACCGTTTACGCCTTCGACCTGCGAACGCGCCGCTGGTCGGAGCGTGCGCCCATGCCCACCGCCCGTGGCGGGATCGCGACCGCCGTCGTGGGCACGAGAATCTACACCTTCGGCGGCGAAGGCAGGCACCACGGCGGCAACCCGAACACGTCTTCCCCGATGTCGAGGCCTACGACGCTGTCCACGACCGCTGGCAACGGCTCGCCCCGATGCCGGTGCCCCGCCACGGCACCGCCGCCGTCGCGGTGGGCGGCACGATCTACATCCCGGGAGGCGGTACGGCGGGCGGTGGCGCCCCGGTGGCCGTCAATGACGCCTACCGGCCTGCTCGCTAGGCACCGTACGAGGCCGGGCGCGCTGACCACCTGCGCGCTCGGCCAAGCTCGGAAGCCGCCGTGTCACTCCCCCAGACCGAAGGGTCGCGCGACGAGCTCGCTGGTGGTGATGGACGCCTTGGCGCTGAGAAACCTCGTGATCCGGCGGTGTTCATCGCCGACCTGCAACGCCGCCACACCGCAACCCTCGACCGGTTGAACAAGGCATCGCGCAAGGACGGGCCAGCCGCGATGCCGCGTAACACCGTGACGGTGGTGGCATCCTAGTCCGGCACGTCGTTCAATGATCGAGCGTGGCGAGTGCACGCCGTGTGACATCGGGCGGGGCTGCCGCGATGACCCTGTCGAGTGCGCCCAGGGACGTCTGCAGGTCTGTGATCGACTGTGTGATCCTTTCCCGCTCCCGGTGAAGATCGGCGAGAAGGTCGGAGCACGTGGGGATCAGCCGGTCGCCGTCGTCGCGTAGGCAAGGGAGGATCGTGGCGATGGCGGAGGTGTTCAAACCGGCGGCCAGGAGGCTACGGATGCGACGGACGGTGTCGATGTCTTCGTCGCTGTATTCCCGGTAGCCGCTGGGGCGCCGCGCGGGGTGGAGCAGGCCCTGTTCTTCGTAGTAGCGCAGCAGGCGCTCGTGAACGCCGGTCCGTCGTGACAGGTCACCGATGCGCATGGCGCCTCCTTCGTGTGCCGCGGGAAATCGTCGCACGACTTGACTCTCACATCCATGTGAGACTCTAGCGTCCTCGCCATGAGAAAGACATTCGCGACACTCGCTGCCCTGTGCGTGAGCGTCTTCGTCGTCGGAACGTCGGAATACCTGATCGCCGGGCTGCTGCCTCAGGTCGGAGCGGACCTGGGCATATCCGTGGGCATGGCAGGTCAAGCCGTCACCGTCTACGCGCTGGGTGTCGTGGTCGGTGGGCCCCTTGTGGCCGCGCTGACTGCCAAGATGCCCCGTAAAGGACTGGCGCTCGGTCTGATGCTGCTGTTCGCGGCGGGCAGCGCAATCAGCGCTCTGGCCCCCTCCTACGAACTGCTGCTGGCAGGACGCCTGGTCTCTTCCTTCAGCCACGCCGCCTTCCTCGCCCTGGCCCTGGTGATGGCGACCAGCGTGGTGCCGCCGGACAAGACGGGGACGGCGATCGCCACGGTCGCCTCCGGCTTCACCGTGGCGACCCTGCTCGGTGTGCCTTTGGGCGCGCTGCTGGGTGAGAGCGCCGGATGGCGCACCCCGTTCGCCGTCCTGACCGCCCTGTCGCTGGCGGGCGTCGTGCTGCTCGCAGCCGTCCTGCCCAAGCAGCCGGCCCCGGCTACGCGGCTGCGAGACGAGGTCCGCGTGGTGACCCGCCGGCCGGTCCTGCTGGCCATCGCCACCACCGCGGTCGGATTCTCCGGCGTCGCTACGGTGTTCACCTATATCGCCCCGCTGATGACGCGCGTGTCTGGATTCTCTTCCACAGCGGTCTCCGGGCTGCTGCTCGCCTACGGAGCAGGCAGCTTTGTCGGCAACCTCCTTGCCGGCCGGCTCACCGACAAGTCCATGAGCGCCACCGTGCGCGGCGTCTTCGGCGGGCTGGCCGGTGTGCTCGTGCTCATTCCGTTCGCCGCCGTCTGGCAACCTTCCGCGGTGGCGGCGGTCTTGGTGCTCGGCCTGCTCTCCACCGCCACCATCGCGCCGCTGCAGGGGCTGATCCTGCGCCACGCCGGCGATGCCCCCACGCTGGCCGTCGCCGCCAACGTGGGCGCCTTCAACCTCGGCGCGGCCGCCGGTTCGGCCCTGGGCGGCGTCATCGTCTCGGCAGGCGCCTTGCGCTGGACCGGTCTGGTCGGTGCGGTGCTGAGTCTGGCGGGCCTGGCCCTGACTTACCTCGTCCTGCCCCGAACTCGCGCGACAACGCAGGCGGCCGAAAACGACGTCCCGGCCACCATCTGACTCGCCACCGGCCGCGGCCGCGGTGGTCGCCGCAAGCTGGGGCGATCGCCGGGCCAGGCTGCTGAGCGCGCCGTACGGTCGAGGCGTAGCCCCCCGCCGCTCCCCCAGCTTCCCCGGCGGCCGAGACCCGTCACAACACTTTCTCTTCCGGACCTTTGTCCACCTTCACTTGCGGCAGCGCGTCCACGGTCGGGGCCCCCTGACCACTGCGCTGGCCCGTCACGTCCGACCTTCTGCCATCCAATACTCCGGGCGGTTCGTCGTACTGCTGCCGCCTGCACGCCGCGCGTGGAGACTTCGTCGGCGAGGTGTCCCGGTCGCGCTCGCTTCAGTGGTTGAGGCGCCGGAGTTGGGCTTCGTGGATGTCGCTCACCCACTCCCAGCCGGGCTTGGCCGATGGGCCGACCCGCGGGTCGGCGGGGACTTGGCCGTGCCGCAACGCGAGTACGTACGCCCGATCCCGCTCGATCCGTGCCCGCATCTGGTCGGATCCGCCGACGGAACCGTGGCCTGGGACGATGACGTCGACGTCACCCGCCACGTCCTCCAGCAGTTGCAGCGCGGTGAGGTACTCCTCGATCGCGGTGGCGGGGTCTCCGACGTCGAGCATCGGCACCAGGACATCGGACAGCATGTCGCCGGCGACGAGAACTCCGCGTTCCTCGATGAACAGCGCCGCGTGGCCCGGTGCATGCGCCTGATGCTCGATGATCCGGACCTGGGGGCCATCCCAGGGGATCCGCGCGGTTCCGGCGGGCAGGCCGGTGATGAGGCCGAGCAGCTCCAGGGGAACCTGCCCGGCGATCTCCGTCTCGAGCAGGTGAGCGGCGATGCGGGCCTTCGCCTCCGCGTCCGACAGCACTTCTCGCATATGAGCCGCGCAGCGGGCTGTACCGTAGCGGGGCGCGTCGCCGAGCTGGGCGTGCCAGAGCACGTGATCCCAATCAGGATGCGTCGAGAAGCCTGCGACAACGGGCTGGCCCGCCTTGCCCAGGTCGTCCGCGATGGCGACCATTTCGTCGCCCGTGATCCCGGGGTCGACGAGCAGCACACCGGCCCGGCCCTGCACCACAACGGTGTTGGTCTGCACGAACTCGCTCTCGTGGACCAGCACACCCTCCGCGATCTGCCTCAGCACGAGCTCGCCTCCTTTGCATACTGGATGGCATGACGATGCATCGTGACGCCTTCGTCGTAAGCGATATGGCGGTCGGCCGCCACCGGCGCGCAACCCATGATGTTTCCTTTCGTCGCTGTGTAGTCCTGCAGGGTCAAGCGGTCACTCGGGTGAGCGCTCGAGCGCCCCTCTATCTGGGTCAGCTCCGCTCGGGTGCACGTGGCGGCGGCTTCCTCAACGACAGGCCGCGCTCTGTTGTCAGTGCCGTACATGCGATCGAGCAGCGCACCGGGACGCCTGTCGCCGTCGAGTTCTAGGCAGGATGCCGCCAGGGGATCACCGGCGCGCGATGGTCGATGGCGAGGCCGTGCGTGGGGCACGGCTGGCGCGGCCGGCGGGGGCACAGCACGAACGCCTCGCTGATCGTCGCGCGATACAGGCGCCACCCGGCCGGGGCGGTGACGTCCTCGAGTGACAGGGCGGAGCCGCCCCGGCCGGGGTCTCCGGGGTAGATCTCGATACCGCGGTCCAGGTCGCGGCCGGTCAGCTCGGCGGCGGTGCCGGACAGGTACACCGCCCGGCCGTGGTAGGCCGGCACCGTCGAGTCGAAGATCACCATGCTCAGCCGGGGACGCGCGGCGAGGTTACGGGAATGCCGCGTGTCGGGGCTGGACACCCAGAAGATCTCGGCGTAGTCGGCGGTCGCGAAGTAGACCGGCGACGTCCACGGGATGCCCTCGGCGTCGGCGGTGCCGAGAATCACGTACAGGTTGGCGTCCATCAGGTCACGGGCGTGGGCGTCCAGATCGATGTCGGTCATGACGCCGCCCTCCGCTGGGTCCGGTGGATCAGGGTCTCCGCGGCGGGTTCGGTGGTATCGCGCCTGTACGCGGGTGGGTGCCGCTGTTGGGCAGCGACGGCGGCCGGTGGATCGAGAGCTCGTCCCTGACGTGGTCGGGTGGGCATCGTGACCTCCTTGTTCGACGGTGTGCATCCAGGCTGGTGGGCGGCACGCATCCGGACATCCGTGCTGAGCACTGAGCCGGTACGGATGGGTCACCGACGTACGCCATCCTGATAAGCGTGGACTTGACGAAGATCTCGACCCGGGAGGCCGATGTGCTGGCCGCCGTGGGCCGGCACCTGTCGAACGCGCAGATCGCCAGTCGGCTGCACATCTCGGTCAGGACGGTCGAGAGCCACGTCGCCGCGCTGCTGCGCAAGCTTGACGCGTCCGATCGACAAGCCCTGGCCGCGTTGGCCGAGCAGGCCAGGACCGGGCGGTTCGTCGGCCTGCCGGTCAGCCGGACGACCTTCGTGGGCCGCGTGGCGGAGGTGGCCGCCGTCGGATCGGCGCTGGAGGAGTCCCGGCTGGTGACCGTGGTCGGCCCGGGCGGGGTGGGCAAGACCCGGCTGGCAGCCGCCGTCGCAGAGCGGGCGCGGTCACGGTTTCCCGCCGGCGGTGCCTTCGTCGACCTCGTGCCGGTCCGGACCGCGGCCGTGGCCGGCTCGGTGGTGCAGGCCGTCGCCGACGCGTTGGACGTGACCGTGGGCCCGACGCAGTCCGTCGAGCGGGCGGTGTTCGAGCGGCTGCGCTCGGGCCGGCCGCTGCTGGTGCTGGACAACTGCGAGCACGTGATCGACGAGGTCAGCATGCTGACCGAACAGGTGCTGACCGCTTGCCCGCAGGCCACCGTGCTGGCCACCAGCCGACAGCGACTCGGTGTCACCGGCGAGCGGCTCGTACACGTGCGCCCACTCGCCGGCACCGAGGTCGAGCAGTTGTTCCGGGATCGGGCCAGCGCCGCGGATCCCGGGTTCGCCGCGCCACCGGCAGTCGTGGCCGATGTCTGCGCCCGGCTGGACGGTCTGCCGCTCGCGGTCGAGCTGGCCGCCGCCCGGGTGGCCGCGCTCGGCGCCGACGGGCTGCTGACCGGCCTCGGCGATCAGCTGCGGCTGCTGGCCGGCGGCAGAGGGGCACACGTCCGCCATCACTCGCTGCGCGAGCTGATCGGGTGGAGCTACGACCTGCTCGACGCCGACGAGCGAACCTTGTTCCGCCGGCTGTCGGCCTTCGTCGGGGTGTTCGACCTGGCCGCCGCGGCGGCGCTGAGTCCGCAGGCGACTCCGGCGGAGGTGGCCGATCTGCTGGGCCGGCTGGTCGATCAGAACCTGGTCGTGCGCACCGGCCCCGGATGGCGGCTGCTCGACACGATCCGCGCGTTCGGCCTCTCGCAGGCGAGCGCCGTGGGAGAGCAGGACGCGATTCGCGAGCGGTACCTGCTCTGGGCGTTCGCGACCGCCGCCGAGGTGGAGACCCGGCTCGACGCCGATTGGCGGTCGGCGTTCGACGTCGTCGCCGATGACCTCCGGGCGGCGGCCATCGCGGTCGGATCGGACCCCGCGGCCCACGGCTTCCTGCGCACGCTCGCCCACCTGACCTTCGCCGCGGGCCGGTTCGTCGAAGCGCGAACGCTCTATCAGGCCGCAGCCCGGTGCGCTGCCGGAATCGAACAGGGCCGGGATCTGCGAGCCGGGGCCTACGCCGCGCTGGCCGTCGCCGACAACCGCACCGCCACCGAACTCATGCGGCAGGCCGTCGAGGCCGCGGGCACCGCCGACCTGCGTGCCGAGGCCGTGGTGGTCGGCGTGCGCTACAACTTCGGGCCGATCGAGTCTGCGACCGATGACCAGGCACGCTTGCTGGCCGAGGCGAGGCAGACAGCCGACGCGAACCCGAGCGATCAGCGGCTGGCCGCGCTGGTCGCCATAGCGACGGCCTGGCACGAGGGTCACGGCTGGATGCCCGACCTGAGCCGGGCCCGCGAGGCCGTGGAACTCGCCCGTGCGGCCGGCGATCGGCTGGTGCTACTCGCGGCGATGGACGCCCTGTGCAATGCCCTCGACCGCGCGGGGGCGACCCGGGAAGCCCACCGGCTGGCCGGCGAACGACTGCGCATCGCGGTCACCCTGCCGCGCCACGACCCGGCCGCTGCCGCCGAGATCGTTGACGCGTTCCACGTCGCGCCGAGGGCCGCGCTGGGCGCAGGCGACCTACCGTCCGCGCTGGCGCTGGCCCGGCAGGCCCACGCCGACGATCCGATCGGCGGGCATCCGTACCTGCAGGCCCCGCGGCTCGTGCGCGTGCTGGCCCTCACCGGCGACTTCGACGAGGCGATCAGCCGAGCCGAGACGTTGTGGGTGGCGTGGTGGCGCGACGGTAGCCCGTCGATGCCGTGGATGAACTCGGCGCTCGCCCTCGCCGGGATGGTCCAGGGCTTGCGCGGCAACCCGGCGGGCCAGCAGCAATGGCGTGAACGGGCGCTGACGGTGGCGGCCGGCTCGCCCGTCGTAGCGGCCTGCCGGGCGTTCGCCGACGCCCGGGTCGCCCTCCACTGCGGACAGTATGACGATGCGGCCAACCAGGTCGAACGGGCCTTCGCGCCGTTCTCCGATCAGCGGTGGGTTGGCTACGCGCGCGTCGTCGGGGCCGAGCTTGCCGTCATGGCCGGCCTTCCCGACGCCGGCGACCGGATCATTGCCGCCGAGCCGTACGCGGGCGAGAGCGACTGGGCGGCCGCGTGCCTGGCCCGGGTACGCGGCCGGCTCGGCGACCACGCCGCCTTGGCGGACGCTGCGGAGCGGTGGTACCGGCTGGGTGCGCGCTTCGAGCGGGCAGCCACGCTGGCGCTGCTGCCCGATCGGGCCGATGAGGGGCACGCCGAGCTGGCCGTGCTCGGCTGCCGCTAGAGAATGCATCGCACGGCAGAGCTCCCTATGCCGTCCGAGGGCGGAGATGAGACCTGAGCGGTCGTTCGTGGGCATGGTCCGGCCGGTGAAGTCGACCTTTCCTGCTCTTCGGGGTCGTTGTCGGCCAGCACCCCGCCGAACCTGAGCCACTTGGAGAAGCCATTGCAGGACCCGGCCTTGTTGGTCGCCGCGGGTACACGCGCCGCAGCGCCGGATCGGCCAGGTACCGGAGCAGGGCGGCGGTCCGTACGCTGCGGCCGACCTTCCGGTGCGCCGCCCCACAGCGTGATCCTGCCGACGCCGGCGTACAGGCACGCACGGTCGGGGTGGGCAGGGTGTCAAGGAAGGCGTCACGGCGGGCACGGCGTCCTCCCCCGCAGATGATAGGACGTTGTCCGCGCTTGCGAGTGCGTCACGGGTCCGAGGCCTGCCGGGCGCGGCGAGCCCGGAGTTTGTGGCGGTTACCGCAGCGCTCCATCGCGCACCATCGCCGGGCGCCGGGGCGGGACGTGTCGACGAACACCAGCGGGCAGTTGTCGCTCGCGCACTCGCGGATGCGCCCGGAGAGTGGCCCGGACAACAGCTCGATCATCTCCCGGGCCAGTGTCGACAGCGCCTGCGCGGCCCGTACCGGCGGCGCCCAGCCTGCGGTCGTGCCGTCGGCGGCCAGCTCGGGGACCAGTGGTGCCGCGGCTGCGGCCCGGTTGATGGTCTCGATCGCTTCGGCGGGGAGGGGCCGATGCGCCGCCCGGGCGTGCGCCGCGTCCCAGATGGCCTGGCGCAGGGCCTTGGCCGCGGTCAGTTCGTGGACCGTCAGGGGGGCCGTCATGACCGCGGCGATCGACGGGTGGGCCAGCCATTCGGCCAGGTCGGCAGGCTCGTGGAGGGATTCGAACACCGCGTACGGACCCTCGCCGCCGGTGTGGGCGAAGTCCAGGCAGACGGCGCCGGCATCGAACCAGAACGACCCTCCCTTGGGGTCGTGCAACGTTCGCCCGGTTGCACTCGCTCGCATGACACCACTATAACTGGTGTCGACAGCGACACCGGTATAACTGGTGTCCTCAATGAAGGAGGTCCACACATGGGCGTACGACACATCAACCCCGCCGGGATGCACAGCAGCCCGGCTTTCAGCCAGGCGGTCGTGGTCGAGCAGCCGGCGAAGACGATCTACATCGGCGGGCAGAACGGCGTCGGCGCCGACGGGAAAGTCGTCGGGCCCACGGTCGGGGAGCAGTCCAGGCAGGCGTTCCGCAACCTCACGACCATTTTGGAGAGCGAGGGGGCAAGCCTGGCGAACATCGTGCACTGGCGCATCGCCGTGGTGGAAGGCAACACGTTCGACGAGGGCGTGGCCGCCTTCCAGGAGGTGTGGAACCGGGCCGACCCGCCGCCGGCCATCACCGTCCACGTCGTTGCCGGCCTGGGTCCCGGGTTCCTCGTCGAGATCGACGCCGTCGCCGTCGTGTAACGCCCTCGGGGCCGGTCGTCGAATGGCCCGGTTCTGACGCTGGGGCGATCCAACAGCGACGACCAGATGGAGGTCACCCGTCAACGTGCCCGCTGCGAGCCCAGAGGTGGCAGATGCCGTGGGGGCGGCCTGCCCCGCCCCCATCCGCTTGGTACGGGCCGCGGGCCCGGCCACCGACGCAACACTCACGAAACCACTGCCCGCTGGGCCTTGATCCGCACTCAAGCCGGCGAGCCAGCGACTATCCCGATACTGACGGGTTCAGGACAGGTTCCGAGCATGACGAACGTAGCTGATGCATCCCCTGCCGGGCGAGGCTCCACTAAATCGCCCGCCCCCGCCTGGTCGATCGTCGGCCTGGTCTGCCTGGCGCAGTTCATGATGGTTCTCGACGTGTCGATCGTGAACGTCGCGCTGCCCGCCATGGAATCCGACCTCCGCCTGGGTGCCGAAGGATTGCAATGGGTGGTCAACGGCTACATCCTCACCTTCGCCGGGTTCCTGCTGCTGGGCGGCCGGGCGGCCGATCTCTACGGACGCAGGCGTACCTTCGTCGCGGGCCTGGCTGTATTCGCGATTGCCAGCCTGGCGGGCGGGCTCGCCACCACGCCGTGGCTGCTGATCGCCGCGCGGGCGATCCAGGGGCTCGGCGCGGCGGTGGTCGCCCCGGCCACGCTGACGATCCTCACCACCGCGATCCCCGCCGGGCCGGCGCGGGCCAAGGCCATCGCCACCTGGGGCGCGGTCGGGGCGGCCGGCGGGGCGGCCGGGTCGCTCGTCGGCGGACTGCTCACGGACTACCTGTCGTGGCGCTGGATCCTGCTGATCAACGCACCGATCGGAACGGTCGCGATCATCGCCGCGCTCCGCCTGCTTGCCGAAAGCCGCGACCTCGGCACCCGCGGGCTCGACCTGACCGGGGCGATCACGGTGACGGTGGGGCTGTCGGCGCTGGAGTTCGGCCTGTTGCAGACCCCCGCGTACGGCTGGGGTTCGGCGCGCGCACTGATCCCCATGGGGGTGGGCGCGCTGGCTCTGGCCGTGTTCGTCCTGGTGCAGGCCAGGTTCGCGCGGGCGCCGCTGATGCCGTTACGGGTCTTCAGGGCCCGCTCAGTGTCCGGCGCGCTCCTCGTACAGTTCCTGCTGGGCGCTGCGGGCTTCGCGGTCTGGTACTTCCTGTCTCTCTACATGCAGCAGGTCCTGCACTACAGCGCGCTTCAGGCGGGCCTGGCGTTCCTGCCGCACACCCTCGCCATCATCGTCGCCTCCAAGGCCACGCCGTGGCTGGCCGGCCAGGTCGGCCTGCGTCCGCTGCTGGCCACAGGCGCGCTGATCTCGGCGGCGGGTTTCGCCTGGCAGGCGACGATCACGCCGGACAGTGGCCTGCTCACCGGCATCGTGCTGCCGGGCGTGCTCATCACCGGCGGAATGGGCCTCACTTCCGCGCCGATCGCCATGGCCGCCACAGCGGGGGTCGGCCCCGGCGAGGCGGGACTGGTCTCCGGCGTCCTCAACTCCTCCCGCCAGATCGGCGGCTCGCTCGGCCTGGCCGCGCTGACCACCCTGGCCGCTTCCCACGCCAGCGCGCAGACCTCCGGATACTCCCTCGCGTTCGGAGCCTGCGCCGGCGTCGTGGCCGCCGGGGCGGTGGCGGTGCTCGTACTTCCGAAGACCCCGAAGACCCCGAAAAGACGTGCCTGACGCGCGCAATCGTCATCGACGAAGTGAAGGCGGCATCGCCGCGATCTTGCCATCTGGTAAGGCGGTCGGTTCCTGGGAGCTCTCCGCTGGAGAACTCCGCTGGAGAACTCCGTGATCCTCCGCGGACAGACCCGGTCCGCCATCCCTGGCCGAGCGGGTGACATGGACGTGGCAAGCGCTGACGAGCGGCGTACGACGGAGCGGGTGCGCACCCTGCTCGGGCTGCTGCAGCAGCGCCAGATCTGGACCGGCCCAAGCTCGCCGACCGGCTCGAAGTCACGCCGCGCACAGTACGTCGCGACGTCAGTGCGTCAGGCCAGAGCGAGGTTGTGGAGTGAGCGGGCCTTGAAGAAGGCCTGCGGCGAAGCCGGAACGGCATGGCCGGGTGCTCGGCCATCATCTGTGAGAGCGCATCGCCCCCGACCGGTGACCGAAGAGCAACCACCGAGCAACCGGCGGGCGAATTACGCGACCTTGAACATTGGCCCGCCGCTGGCGATGGGCCCGTCCGCCCACTTGCGGTTCCCGGTCTTCGCCATCCGGAACCGGGCGGCCACGAGGTAGCGCAGGCTGTACCGCACACCGGCAGCCGGTGGGATCGACCGCGCCACGGCCCGCGCGGCATGCTCCCCGGCAGGGTGACCGCCGCACCACCCCGATCCCGTCAACGGCTCGACAGGTGCCGAATGTCTTGACCAGTCCCTCGGCCCGTACGGCGCTCACCACCGTCTCGGCACCTGGCCTCTGAAATCGCAAGTGATTCGACCCGAAGGAGACCTCGTGTCCCTCCCCCCGCCACTCCGGCGATCGATCCTCACCCGGACGCTCGTCGCCCTGGCCGCCGGGTTCAGCTTGTTACTCCCCCGGAGCCCCGCTAGTGCCGCCCCCGAACCAGCAAAGATCGACAAAGCAGTCCTGGCCGACCTGAAGGACGGCGAAGCCACCTTCATGGTCCGCCTCAACGGCGAGGCCGACCTGCGAGCCGCCCGCGCCGCCACCACCAAGGCCGCCAAGGGCAAGGCCGTCTACGACGCCAAGACCGCGTACGCGAAGAGAACACAGGCGAGACTGCGCAAGCTACTGGCAGACCGGAAAGCGGAGAACACCCCGTTCTGGATCGTGAACAGGGTGCAAGTTACCGCCGACACCAAGCTCGCCGCCGAGATCGCGGCGCTCCCCGAGGTCGCCTCCCTCAACCCGGTCGGCCGCGCCGAGCTGCCGAAGCCGATCCCCGGCAAGGCCGAAGCGAAGGCCAAGGCCAACGCCGTCGAGTGGAACATCGACCGAATCAACGCCCCCCGTGTCTGGAACGAAGACAACAACCGGGGCGAAGGCATCGTCGTCGGAATCATCGACAGCGGAGCGGACTTCGAGCATCCGGAGATCGCCGAAAGCTACCGTGGACTGCGGCCCGATGGCTATGTGGACCACAACTACAACTGGGCCACGTTCCTGGAGGGGTGCTTCTCCCCGGCTCCATGTGACAGCGACGAGGTCAGCCACGGTACCCACGTGACCGGAACCATCGCCGGCAAGAACGGCATCGGGGTCGCTCCCGGGGTCAAGTGGATCGCCGCCAGGGCCTGCGACGGGAGTCACTGCGACGAGGGCGCGCTCTGGGCGGCCGGCGAGTGGATGGTCGCGCCGACCGATCTGAACGGCCAGAACCCCCGCACCGATCTATCCCCGGACATCGTCAATTCTTCCTGGACAATCGGAACGAACGACCCGGCGTTCGAAAGTCTCATCAACACCTGGGTCACTGCCGGCATCTTCCCGATGTTCGCCAACGGCAACGCCGGCCCGAACTGTGGAACCAGTCAAAGCCCTGGAGAATACGTTCAGAGCTACAGCGTGGGTGCGTTCGGCGCGGATGGCACGGCCCCCGGGTCCTCCTCCAGAGGCGCCGGCGAGAACGGTGAGATCAAGCCGAACATCTCCGCTCCCGGCGTCGACATCCGCTCGTCGATCACCAAGGGCCGATACGCCGTCTGGAGCGGCACTTCGATGGCCTCTCCGCAGGTGGCGGGGGCTGTGGCGCTGATCTGGTCGGCCGCGCCTTCGCTGCGGCGAAACGTGTCCGCCACCCGGGCGCTGCTGGACGGCACCGCCATCGACACGCCGGACACGACGTGCGGCGGTACGGCCGCCGACAACAACGTCTACGGCGAGGGCCGTCTCGACGCCTACGCCGCCGTCCAGGCCGCACCCGATGATCCACTCGGCACCCTGAACGGCACCATCACCGCGAACGGCCGGCCCCTGTCCGGAGCCGACGTGACCGTCACCGGGCCGGTCGGCCGCACGGGCGGCACCGGCCAGGACGGCACCTACTCCCTGCTCCGCGTCCCCCCGGGCAGCTACCAGGTGACCGTGTCCAAGTTCGGATACAGCCCGGTCACCACCACCGCCACCGTCGTGGACGGCCAGAGCCCCACCGCCGATGCCACCCTCACCCGCAGACCGGACGCCGTGGTCACCGGGACGATCACCACCGCGGGCGTCCCCGAGCAAGGAGCCACGGTCGTGGCGTTCTCCACCAGGCCGGTGAAGGCCGTGACCGATTCCTCCGGCCGGTATGAGCTCACACTCCCGCACGACACCTACCGGTTGGAGATCACCTCGGCCTCCCGCTGTGTCGCCCCGGTCACCCAGCAGATCACCGTGACCGGGAACACGACCAGGAACGCCACCCTGACGAACAGACACGACGACTTCGGCTATACCTGCGCGATCGGCTCCGAACCGTACGTGGCGGGCACCGACCGTCTCGCCCTGGAGGGCACCGTCGAGACCGTGCGCGTGACAGCGCCGTTCCCGGTGCCCTTCTACGGCAAGGCGTATTCCGACATCTGGGTGACGCCCGGCGGCTTCGCCTCCTTCGGGAAAACCGCCGTCGACGCCGACAACACCCCCCTGCCCTCTCCGTTCAACGTTCTCGCCGTCTTTCCCTACTGGGAGGATCTTGTCGTGGAGCCGGCCGGAGGGGTCTACACCGCCACCGTCGGCACCGCCCCGCACCGGTCGTTCGTCATCGAATGGCGCAACGTCAGGAACAACAGGTCACTGACCGCCCGCGTCTCCTTCTCGGTGCTGCTGGGCGAGAACGGAACGATCAGCTACCGCTACAAGGACATCGACGACAGTCCGCTCGAACGAGGCGCGAGCGCGACCATCGGCATCGAGAACGCCGATGGCACCGATGCGTTGCAGTACTCCCACAACACCCTGTCGATCAAGAACGGTCAGAGCCTGACCTTCACCGCCGCCGACTACGGCGTGGTGCGCGGCACTGTCACCGACGCCAACGACCATCAGCCCATCGCGAACGCGACCGTGGAGTTCCCTGACGTCGCGACCTTCATCACCGGCGCAGATGGCACCTTCACCGGCCAGATCCGCGCCGGTAGCCACAACGCCAAGGTCTACGCGCCGAACTACGGCACCACCTACAGGAACGTGACCGTCACCCACGGCGCGATCACCGCCATGGACATCGAACTCGTCACCGGAAAGATCACCGCCGCACCAGGCAAACTCGATCTGATCGCCCCACCCGGCGGCACCACCACGGCAACGGTCACCCTCACCAACCATGGCGTCCCCACTTCCTTCGAAGCCACCAGCGATTCGGCCTGGCTGACCGTTACCCCCGCCGAGGGCGGACTGGTGAAGAACCAGGCGGCCACCCTCACCGTCACCGCCACCGGCGGCGAAACCGAACGCACGGGCAAGATCACCATCAGGTCCACCAGCGGCCGGAAACCCGTCATCGAGATCCCCGTGACCATCACCCCATGAGCACCGACGGACCTGCCGGCTGAACATCGGAGCGGCGGAGACCTCGTGTCCCCGCCGCTCCGGCAACCGCTACCTGTCCTTCATCCGCGACCCGCTTACGTGGATCGCCGGGAAGAGCGCTTGCGGCCAGCGGGTCCGTGCGGTCTCACGCCGGGATCTTCGGTAGCGTTTGTCGGCCAGGGTGAGGGGATGTCCCGTCATTCCGGTACAGCAGGCACGCGGATGGGTTGCCGCTCTTGCAGCGCGGCACGGTGTTGCGTCGGCCGGTCGCCTACCGGCTCGTCCACGACCCGCAGGCTACCGCCCGATCGCGGGCAGCCCGCGCGCGCTCGCGCTGCTGGAGATGAACGCCGGCGAGGAGTCGTCGGCCACGCCCACCGGCCCGGCGTCGTCTACTAAGGATCTTCACCGCTGGGCCCGAGGGCTGGTCCGGCCTGCGTCCGGCTCGCCCTTAGTCCCAGTCCACCCTCACACTGATGGCCCAAGGACGTGTCGACCCGCACGTCGCCGCTGACGACCGGGTGCCAGGCACCCGATACGGACCAGAGAAGTTTCTGGTGTCGCCGCCGGTGGCCTTGGCCGAGCACGTCATGAAGACGCGGTAGAGCCCGTCTCCAGATGTGCACGAGGCGCTTCCCTTGTCGGGGGCGCCGGGCATGTAGCGATTGATCCCGGCTTTGCAGATGCGGGGCTCCGCGTGCGCCGCGACAGGGGTGATCAGAACAGCTGTGCCTGCGGCGACGGCCATCGCGGCGGCGGCGAATTTCCTCATAGGTGGCCCCTCAGTGGTGAGGACGGATGGATGCCGAGAAGCCAACCAAACTTGGGTATGTCGGCGGTATGTTCACCTGCCGCCCTCTGCCGGCAGGTGCGCTGCCCCTCAGACGCGGGTCCGGTGGCCGGCGGGACGTTAGCGGCTGATCACGCCATCGTTGCGCCGGCACCGTCAGACGGTCCCCTGCTGGCCGCTTCTACCTGGGGGAACCTCATGACGCTGTACGCCGCCAACGGCACCCAACTGACCAAGACCACCGCCGCCGTCCCGGTCACCGACCCGATCGTCGAGGTCACCGAGGACCCTGATCGAGGGCTTCCGGCCGGAGGGCACCATCTTTCCCCCGCAGGCGCGCAAGCTGTGGAAGACCGCGGGGACGCTGATCCGGCAGTCGGAGTTCGACGCGATGTTCCCGGCTGCGGAGATCAGCACCGTCAGCCCAGCGACCGGCCCGGCCGCCGGCGGCACGGCGACCACGATCAAGGGCCGAAACTTCACCCTGACCGCGCCGCCGTGACCGGCATCATCCCGAACACCGCGGCGGCCTACCGCAAGCTTTCCGCCCATCTGGCCGAGGCGCGCCTGCGCGGCGACTTCCCCGATTTGATCGACGCGGTGCGCGAGACCCCCCGTCGGCCTGCACTGATCCCGGCGAAATCCTCGCCCAGGTCCCCGACGTGTACCGGCGCGACCGGGCGGACAACCAGCCGGTGGCGCTGCTCCTGGCCGCCGAAAAGGACACGCTGCGGACCCAGATCACCGGTTGGACCTTCGACTACGGCGATCCGCGCCCGGCGGTGCTGGCCTACGTCGGCGATGACGACGCCAGCGGCGAGGCGATCTTGACCGACTGACGCGCCCGAACCAGCGGTTGCTGGTTGGCCGTGGAACAGATCGCGCTCACCCGCGAGCACGTGCTCGAGTACGGGGTCCCGGCCGCGCCCACTCAGTGGGAGGCCGAAGCGCCCGACCTCGCCGCGCTCAGTGGGGATGAGCGGACGCAGCTCGCCGGCCTGCTCCAACCGCTCGCCGCCACGCTGGCCGAAGGCGACGACTAAGGTCCGTGCCCGGTCCCTGCGATGACGCCTCGCAGGTCGGGGATTCGACACGTTCGTACAAGCTCTGACCACGATCGCGCCGCACCATTGACATGCGCACGCAGAAACTCGAACTCTTCATGGAAAGGCGTGGTCCATGAGAAACGCAATCAAGGCAGTCGGCGCCGGCGCCGCAGCGATGGCCATGGTGGCCATCTCCGTCGCTCCCGCCCATGCCGATTCGGCGTGGGGAGGGGAGTACAAGGGCTGCAGCAACTATGTCGTGTTCGACCGCGAGGGCGAGCGCATGTTCGGGATCGGCATGATGACGTGCAACAAGCCCCAGGCGATCATGCGGCCGGAGATCATTGTCTGGGCCCGCAACAAGATCTACAAAAAAATCAAAGGCTGTGTCAAGGCCGGCCGGGGACCCACGTACTGCCAGACCGACAAGCTGTACGTGCCCTATGAGCCGGGCTACCGCTACCAGGCGTACAACGCCGGCACCACCAACTTCGACTACGTCTGGCCGACCTGGACCCACGCCCGCGTCTATGTGACCCGGTGACCGTGGCCCCAGATCGTTCGTATGGCAGCGGGAAGCCGTCCGTCCGGACGGCTTCCCGTCTTTTCGTAGAAGCGACTGACAGGTTGCGCGCTCTGCCGCCGTGGCCTGAGTCCCTGGGCCGCAGGACGATGGTGTGTCAGTACCAGCGCTGGTAGTCGTTCGGGTTGTTCAGGTCGCATCGCCACAGTCCGACCGGGCTGCCGCTGCCTTGCCAGCGCGAGGAGTACCCGTCCAGGCAGGCGTACCACTGGCTCACCGGAGAGGCCAGAGCGAGACTGGAGCCGTTGCTGTAGAGCCTGAAGGTCTGGCCGCCGGCGGCGCCCTCCTTGCAGTCGTAGACGTTGAACTGCCAGCCGAGCTGGCCGTCGGCGGATTCGGGGTAGTCGAGGCAGCGTCCTGAGGCCTGGTTGACGAGCTCCCATCCGTAGTAGGCGGTGGAGCTGTAGTACCGCCACCGCCACTGCTCGGTGATGCCGCGGTTGCAGATCCAGAAGCCGACCGGCGAGTTGTTCGCCCCGTTGCCGCTGGCGAAGTTGTCCAGGCAGTAGGAGTCTCCGTAGGCGCGTACGTGGAAGAAGAACGGATCAGAGTCGTAGACGGTGACTCCGCTCGCCAGTCGCCGCCCGCCGACTCCGTTCGCGACGTTCTTTTTGACCTGCTCGTACGCCTCGACCGCTGAGACGGTGGGAGGCTCCGCGGCCGAGACGGGAGCCGCCCCGAACCAGACGATGAGTACCGCGATGACGATGGATAAGAAGGACCTCATGCCACGCCTTTCTCTGGGGGGTTTGTCTGACCTCAGAATGCGGCGAGATCACCTGCGTGGCTTGTACGAACGTGTCGATCAAGAGAACGGGCACCTCGCAGCCCGGGGCTGGTGCGCGGCAAGAAGGGCGGTGGTGTTCTACCGGTGCTACCTGACCGTGGGGTCTGCGGTGCGCTATGTCAGCGTGGAAGACGCCGGGTGCGAATGCCGCTTGCCGACGCCGAGCGCAACCGCGAACGCGTCCTGGCCGCGGCCCGCCGCTTGTACGCCGGCTACGGCCTCGGCGTCTCCATGGCCTGCATCGCCTGCGAGGCCGGCGTCGGCAAGGCCACCCTGTCGCGCCGCTTCGCCACCCGCGAAGACCTCATCAACGCCGTCTTCGCCGACCGCATGGACGCCTACGCCGCCGTCGGCGCCGGACGACGCGAACGCCGGGGGCTACTGGTCGTCGCTGTCGCGGGTGGCCGTGACGTGCTGGACGGCTACGGTCCGGGCCAGCCAGGCGCGGTCGATCCCCACCGCGGCGGGGTCCTCGTAGCGGGGCTTCTCACCAGCGAGCCGGCGGCGGTCGACGACGTCGCGCTGGAAGGCCTCGTTGTGCGTGAGCAGGCTGTCTTCGAGTGCACGCCCCGGCCCCGGGCTCACCCATTGTCGACGCTGATGTCCCGTGAGACCATCCAGCGATGCGTGTGAATCTGTGGTATCGCCATTTATCCCGCATCCTCCTGGCCCTGGTCACAGCTGCCTTCTCCATCGCATTCCTGGGCCTGGCCACCCCGGCATCCGCCACCGTTCCCGACGGCGACAACTGCTGGTCGGGCGCGCCGGGCAGCCCACCGAGCAAGACCGTCAACGACAGTGCGGCGGTCCAGTGTGACGGTCCAGCGCGCCGCATCGACGCCGCCCCGGCATCCGCCGACCTTCCCGATGGCCACGTCTGCTGGTGGGTCTCGCCGGGCAGCCCGCCGAGCAAGACCGACGCCAAGACCGTCAACTACACCGCGACGGTCCAGTGCGACGGTCCAGTGCGCCGCATCGACCTCACCGTGGAGCTGCTCTACCACGGGCTGATCGGCGGCCCCGGTGTAACCGTGACCGGCCGCACCGACGTTTGGCAGTACACCACCCTGGTCCCCCTGTTCGGCCTCGGCGCCCCCAGCCCGGGCGAGGTGTGCGAGTCCGGCTATTACTCGGGCCGGGCGACCGCCACGGTCCAATACCTGTCGGGGACTCCGGAGTTCATCACCCGATCGACGGGGTCTGGTCCGGTGTTGTTCGACTGCCCGCCGCCGGATATCCCCACGCCCTCGCCGGCGATGACGGTCGTCAACCCGGGCACCCAGAACACGTACCTCCCGGACCGCGTGTCGCTGCAGATGCAGGCCACCGGCGGGAGCGGGTCCTACACCTGGTCGGCGACCGGTCTGCCGCCCGGGCTGACCATCGACACGACGACTGGCTTGATCAGCGGCACGCCCCGTGTAGGAAGCTACAACGTCACGGTCACGGCCGTCGGCGGCGGCCAGGCAAGCACCACCTTCACCTGGCGTATCCGGCGCGATGCCCCCTGCCCCACCTGCTGATCTTGCGCCCCCACGAAAACTCCGCCGGAAAAGCGACGGTGCGTATTGTCTGAGGTCCCGGGTCTGTCCTCCTCTCCGATCCCGCTCGGTGCGGGTAGGAGAGGAGCAACCCGTGACACACGCCGTGAACGATCTTGCGTCGTTACCACGCTGTGCCTGGGTTGGAGCCGCCCGGCTGGATCGCCCTCGTCGGCCTCCTGGTGCCACCCGTGGCCCGGCTCGCCGAACGGCGGGCCACCCTGGTCAGCGCCCGGGTGGCGGATCAGCGGCCGTGATAGTGCGGTAGATCGAGCGGCGGCACCGGGAAGCCGCCTGCGGTCGGCTCTTCGCCGAGCTCCTCGAACTCGGCGTCGACCTGTGCCTTCCTGGCTTCCCTTCGCCGCTGGCCGACGGTGTCGAACCGCATCCAGATGGCCAGTACGCCGACGGCGATGACGGCCCCGAGCGCGATGGAGACGGTTCCCGGGCTCTGCGTGATCGTCCGGACGGCGGCGACGAGGAGGATCCAGCCCAGGTTGACGGGGATGAGGACCTTCCAGCCCAAGGACATGAGCTGGTCGTAGCGCACGCGGGGCAGCGAGGCGCGGACCCAGATGACGAAGCAGAACGTCAGCGCGAACTTGATGAAGAACCAGAGCATCGGCCACCAGCCCTCGTTCGCGCCCGCCCACAGCGAGATCGGGAACGGCGCCCGCCAGCCACCCAGGAACAGGGTGACCGCGATGCCGGAGGCGGTGAACGTGTGCAGGTACTCGCCCATCATGATCAGAGCGAACTTCAGCGATGAGGAGTACTCCGTCTGGAACCCGCCGACCAGCTCACCTTCACCCTCGGGCAGGTCGAACGGAATCCGCGCCGCCTCACCGAACATGCAGATTACATACACCAGGAACGACGGCAGCAGCATGACGCCGTACCACAGCGACGTCTGCGCGTTCACGATCTCCGAGGTCGACAGCGTCCCGGCGAAGATGAAGACGGCCACGAACGACAGGCCCATCGCGATCTCGTACGAGACGACCTGCGCCGCCGACCGCAAACCACCGAGCAGCGCGTACGGCGAGCGCGACGACCATCCGGCCAGCACCACCCCGTACAGCGAGATGGCCCCCATCGCCAGCATGAGCAACACCGCCACCGGCAGATCGACCAGCTGCAACGGCGTCTCGTGCCCGAACATCCACACCTTCGGCCCGAACGGCACGATCGAGAACGCCACGAACGCCGGAACCACCATGATGACCGGAGCCAGCAGATACAGCACCTTGTCCACGGTGTTGGGGAGAAGATCCTCCTTCAACCCCATCTTGATCGCGTCCGCCACCGACTGCAGGATCCCGAAGGGTCCCGCCCGGTTGGGTCCGATGCGGTTCTGCATCCTGGAGATGAGCTTGCGCTCGAACCAGACCCCGAACACGACCCCCAGCGACAGGAAGAGGAACAGGAACACCGCCTTGACGATGGTGATCCCCAGCGGATCCCTGCCGAAGTCGGCGAGCGTGGCTCCCATGACGTGCTGCCCCTTCCCGTCCCGGCACGCCGTTCGGCCGGGAGCGGAAGGTCACGCTATTCGGCGAGCCGCCCGGTGTCTTGAACGAATGCGAACAGCTGCGCGGGCGTCAGCCGCGACATCGCCCTGACCTCCCGGCTGAGATGCGGCTGGTCGGCGAAACCGCAGCTCAGGGCCGCGTCCAGGGTGGCTGACGGGCGGCGCCAGCTGTCCACGGTCCGCTGGAAGCGGGCGATCCGGGCGACGGTCTTGGGTGACAGACCCACCACTCTGCGGAATCCGAGCTCGACATACCGCCTGCTGACACCGAGCTCGGCGGCGAGGCCCGCGATCGTGCGCGGACAGTCCGGGGCCTGCAGCCGCCACCAGGCGCGCATGATCAGATGGTCGCGTCCCGGGCCGGGGCGCAGCCACGCCGTCAGGCGCTCCCACAGCAGGGCGAAGCGCTCATCCCAGCTCGCTGACTCGCCCAGCCGCCCCGCCAGCTCCTCGGCCCGGACTCCGAGGAGGTCAGCGAGCGGCACGGTCGCCCCGGCCACTTCCCGGACCGGCGCGCCCGTCAGCGCGGACATCCCGGCGGGGGTGAGCCCGACCGCCATCCCGTGACGCCACGGCGTGTGGACCGCGAACGTCGCGGTGGCGCGCGGGCCGGTGACGATCGGGCTCATGCCGGTGAAGTCGACGATCAAGGTGGCCGCGTTGAGCGGCAGCATCCGCGCGTCTTCCGCCGTCCGCGTCCGGAACCCCGCCGCCCCCAGCGCGTACGGGCGCAGGTGCGGCGGCGACCGCCGCACGATCATCTCGTACGGCTCAGCCTGCCTCAGCGCGGGCACCGAGTGGATCATGCCGTGGCCGGCGGGAGCATGGCGCGTGCCTGACGTGCGTCAGACACGTTCGGAATCCTTCATGTGCCTAGCATGCCTGACACCAACAACACCGAAGATAACTGGTGGGCCCACGGGGCATGGCGCGTGGACCTCCCGGGCGATGGATGTCCTTGATCGAGCCTCGGCTGCCGCTCGCTCCAGCTCGATCGGGGCCAGCGGGGCCCTTCCTCGAGGGGTAAAGCGGGTCCTGCTGGTCTCGGTAAAGCCGTGCTTGGCGTAGAACCGGCGCGCCTGGGTGGAGTCGCGGAGTGGTCCACAGATGCACGTCGTCGTACCCGGCATCTCGCATCCCGTCCAGCACGGCCGTCAGCAGGGCCCACGCGATGCCGCTGCCCCAGACGTCCGGGCCGGGAAGCGGAGGCCCCGAACACGGCGGAGCCCCCCGGCCGGTCGTTCAGCTGCGCCAGCAGGATCGTGTCCCCACCCTCGGCCAGAACGCGGTGCGCCGCAGGCCCCCCGACCGGCCCAGGCAGGGTCCGTCACCGAACGATGCGACGGTCAAGGCTCTACAGCTCGTTATGCCGTGTTGGGGCGCTGCTCCTCGGTGATCGTCGACTCACGGGCGCTGTGACGTTGTTGAGAACGGGTGAGGTGGAGAAGCTGACGGGTCGCCGTGCTCGTCGTCGAGCTGGAGGCAGGGTGCTGCCGCCGACGTGGCCCTTGGCCTGGCTGAGGAGGATTGGGGAGCCGGAGGGGATGGCGTGTCGCCGCAGGCCGGCCTCCGGGTTTCTGGAGCAGCCGTGCTCTGAGCGGCTTGATGGGAACGCTCCAGAAGGTCCGGATGCGGTCCCCCGAGTCGACCAATGCGGACACCGTGAACACCGTCCACAGAGCCGTCCCCCCACCCTTGCGACTGCCGCACCTGGTCCAGTGCCTTCACCATGAGCGGGATGAGCAAGCCCCAGGTGCGGACGCGAGAGCACAACAGCCAGCAGGCCGCCCGCTTGGCCACGCCTGCCAGGTCGGTCAGCCATTCGGCGGCGCGGAAGTGCCGGGCTGGACCGGCGATCAGGACGGCCGTCTCCAGCAGGGGTCCCGGCTACCGGGACCCCGTCAGGCAAATCCGTTGGAAATATCCCTGGGATACAGCGAGGCCGACAAGTGGCGCGAATTCCTCCGCGAATGGCAGGCGCGCATCTGACCTGCGGTTGAGGAGGATGGGCGTGCGTGGCGCGATACCGGTCATGGAAGGCAGCCGACGACAGGCCCTGCACAGTTTCAAAGAAGAGACGCATGAGAGCCGCGGTGTTCTACGGCAAGGAAGACCTCCGCATCGAGGAGGTGCCGGAGCCGACTCCCGGACCGGGTCAGGTGAAGGTGCGCATCGCCTACGCCGGCATCTGTGGATCTGATGTGCACACGTACTTCAGCCCGGAGTCGAACCCGTTCGACCTGGAGACCCCGCACCCGCTGACCGGAGCCAAGCTGCCTCAGATCATGGGGCACGAGCTCGGCGGCACGATCGTCGAACTCGGATCAGGCGTCACGGGCATCGACGTCGGGGATCGCGCTGCCGTTCACCCGATCGTGGCGACCTGTGGAGAGTGCGCCTCGTGCCGCCGCGGCGTCCCCATGACCTGCCGGCTGATGGCGTCGCTGGGTACGAACGCGAACGGCGGAGGTCTGGCCGAGTACGTCGTCGTCAACGTCTCGCAGCTGCATCTGATCCCGGAGGGCCTGGAGCTGCGCATGGCGACGCTCGTCGAACCGATGGCAGTGGGCTGGCACGCGATGGTGCGCAGTGGCGTGCAGGCGGGCGGAACCGCACTCGTCCTCGGGGCCGGGCCGATCGGCATCGGCGCATGGAACGCGCTGCGTGCCCAGGGTGTGGAGAAGCTGCTCGTCTCGGAGCCGAACGCCGAGCGGCGCGGTGCGATCGCCGCGCTGGGGGCCCGGGTGATCGACCCGGCCGGCGACGACCTCGCCGCGGCCGTGAGCGAACTGACCGGCGGCGAGGGCATGCAGGCCGTCATCGCCGCCGCCGGAGCGCCCGCCGCCTTCACCGCAGGCGTGGCGAGTCTCGCACCCGGGGGCCGGATGGTCGAGGTCGCCGCATACGAACGACCGGCCGAGATCCAGCCGACCGATCTCATGATCGGCGAGCGCGAGCTCGACGACGTCGTCGACGCCATCCACGCACTGCGCGCCGGTCAGGGCTGGAAGATCCTCATCCGCATCGGCTGACCACCGTCACCGGGGCAGGACCGACAACGTCCTCGGACGGCCGTCACCAGAACGGAGCACTCCAATGACCGACGCCATGGCGCTACCACCGTACGACCCCGAGCTTCTGGTCGCCGACCGCACCCTGTTCACCCCGGTGATCACCGATCACGAGGTGTTCCAGTCGCTGCGCAGCGCACCGGAGATGACCATCGACATGTTCCAGGAGTACTCGACCAGCACGATCTTGTCCACGAAGAGCACACCGTACCCGTCCCTGAAGGCCAGATGATCCTCTCGATCGTCCGGCCGCGCAGCGCGGCCCAGCCGCTCCCCTGCCTGTACGACATCCACGGTGGCGGCATGATCCTCAGCAACCGGTTCTCAGGGCTGCTGCCCGAGGTACTACAGCTGATCGCCGGCAACCAGCTGGTCCTGGTGTCTCCCGAGTACACGCTCGCACCCGAGGCCCGTGCACCGCGGGCCGCCGTCGAAAGTCACGCCGGGCTGAAGTGGGTCGCCGAGCACGCCGGCGAACTCGGGCTCGCCGAAGGACGGCTCTGAGGCGGCTAACGAGACTTCCGTCCGCATGCTGGTCACCCCTCGCTCCTGATCCGGTGTTCATGGTGAACGTGCGGTGGCTGGCCCATGCGCCCAGCTATGCTGCAGGACGACTGCGGCACATACGCGCCGCTCTATGCGTCCAGCACGGCCAGGGTTTCCCGCAGCCAGCCGATCTCGGTTCTGCTGGTCGCGGTGGCGATCGTGAACAGTCCTTTGCGGAACGGATCGTCGAAGTCGGCGGCGCGCAAGGGCCGGTCGCCGTCCCAGAAGAAGCTGGCCGGTTCGGTGAGGAAGGCCAGCCTGCGTCGCAGCACTCCCGCTTGGAGTGCAGGCTCGTCGAGGTGGCGCAGGAACGCCAGCATCGTGAACCAGCGATTCTCATCGGTGATGAACGGCTCATCCGGTTCGGCGAGCCGCCGCCGCAGCTCGGCGCGCCCGGCGTCGGTGAGGGTGAGTACGTGCCTGGGCGCGGCCTGAGCGCCAGGCTGAAGGTCGCGTTCGAGCAGGCCGTCGCGCTCCAGGCGTTTGATCGCTGGGTAGAGGGTGCCGTCGGCGATGGGCCGGACGTGGCCGGTCAGGGCGGCTACGCGTTTGCGCAGCTCGTACCCGTGGAGCGGCTCGTCGTAGAGGAACCCGAGGATCGACAGCTCAATCATCCCCGTAGAATACATCGACAACTTAGTATCTCGACAGTTAGATACCTCGGAGGAGATGGTCATGAGAGATGCGCAGGTGCTGCCGGACGGGAGCCGGATTCGCTGGGCCGAGGTGGCCGGGCGCGAGCCGGTCCGGGTTTATGTGCACGGGCTGGGCGCGGCGGCAGCGCCGTACTTCCTGGAGGCCGCGAGCAGACCGGAGCTGGCCGGACACCGGAGCCTGTTCGTTGATCTGCTGGGGTTCGGGACCAGCGATCGACCCACCTCGTTCGGCTACAGCATGGAGGAGCACGCGGATGCACTCGCGACCGCATTGCGTGCGGCGGACGTTCGCGCGGCACAGGTGATCGCGCACAGCATGGGCGGGACGATCGCAGTGCACCTGGCTGAGCGGCACCCCGAGCTGGTGGCCGAGCTGGTGCTGGTGGACGCCAACCTCGACCCGATCCAGCCGACGCCGCGCCCGACCATCGCCACCTACACCGAGGACGGGTTCGTACGGCACGGCTGGGACGAGACCCTGACCCGGGTCGGCCCACACTGGGCGGCCACCATGAGGCTTGCCGGCCGCGAGGCACTGCACCGGAGCGCGGTGCACCTCACGCAGGCCGATGTACGGGAACGGCTGCGGAGGCTGCCGATCCCGCGCGCCTACCTCTACCCGGCCATCGACGGCGAGCTCGCCGGGGCGGCCGAGCTGGAGACCTCCGGGGTACGGCTGATCGCGGTCCCGGACACCGGCCACAACATCATGATCGACAATGCGAAGGCGTTCGCCAGCGAGGTGGGCGGCTTGCTCACGAGATCGTGAGCAGCGCTTCGGCTGCGCGATCGGGGCTGTCTGCCTGGCCCATGGTCAGGCAGTCTTCGAACGCCGATCGTTGTGACGGCTGACGCGCCTGGCACGACTGTTCCACAAACCCGCAGGCCGGCATGCCCAACCTGCGGCGACACGCCATCCCCGCCGACTCCCCAATCCTCTACAGCCAGGCCAACGGCCACGTCGGCGGCAGCACCGCGCCTCCAGCACGACGACGAGCACGGCGACCCGTCAGCCTCTCCACCTCACCCGTTCTCAACAACGTCACAGCACCCCTGAGCCGACGATCACCGAGGAGCAGCGCCCCAACACGGCATAACGAGCGGTTGAGCCTTGGCCTCTACACCGGGGCCACGCGGCCTGCCGAGGCAGGCGCTGCGCCGTGCTGGTCGACAAGTACAGCATCGTCCGCTCGTTTGCTGGACGAGTCCAAGGCTCGGGGTGCGGCGGCTGGGGCAAGGTTCTGGCCGCAGTGCGTGTTCTGCCGGATCTGACGCGCCGCGGCGCGTCTCCCGCAAGCCCCTCGCGTCGTAGGAGATCGACGCCTCCCTGGTGACGGCTGAGCGTCCTGCTCCCCCGCTCAGATGTCAACGGCTCTGGACCGTGACCTGATGCAGGGATGAATCTGTCGGGTGATCTTCTCGGGCACGACGGCATCGCACCACCTGGGAGAAGGTTGCCTACACGACCTCCAGGCAGACAGTCATCGGCACAAGGAGGGGTCACATGGGCGCGCCGAAAGGGCTGGGCGGAGATATCGCTGATAGAAGGTGGTTTGGTGGCGAAGGGGGCAGGGTGACGGACGACGCTGAGGGGCGGCGCGGGGCCAGTCCCGCTCTGCGGACGCCACAGTTCCTGGCTGGGCTCGTCCTCGTCACCGCCGTGGTGATCATGCTGGACGTGTCCACGGGCACCGCGGTCCGCTTGTACCCACTGTTGATCTTCCTGCCAGCCATCGTGTCAGGGCTCGGGGTGGTGTGGCAGACAGCTGTCGCCGCAGCGTGGGTGCAGGTGGTGGTGGTCGGCACGGCGATCTACCTGCGTGGCGAGCCCAACGACATCCTGTTGGCGGCCGGGTTCACCGGCCTGTTCGGGTTGCTGAGCGTGGCCGGGTGCCGCTACCGGGTTAAGCGGGAGGCGGAGGTCTTCCGGTTGCGTTCGGCCACCTCCGCCCTGAGGCAGCTCCTGGTGCGCCCGCTGCCTCTGCGCACGGCGGAGATCGTGGCGGAGGGCCTCTACCAGCCGGTAGAGGAGGACACCATGATGGGCGGCGACATGTACGACGTGGCCGTCGCCCAGACCGGCACCCGGGTGCTGATCGCGGACGTGCAGGGCAAGGGCCTGTCGGCGATTGGGATGGTGGTCGCGCTGCTGGGTTCGTTCAGAGAGGCGGCCCACCGGGAGGAGACACTCACCGGCGTAGTGGCCGCACTGGAGAGCTCGGTGGTCAGGCACAACTACTTCGCGGCTCAGAACGGCGAGCCGGAGCGGCTGGTCACCGCGCTCATCCTGGACATCAAGGACGCCTCGCTGACCGAGGCGGTCGAGGTGGTCAACTGTGGCCACATCGCCCCGTACGTGGTTCAGGGTCGTGACGTCCGGCAGGTGGACCTGGGGCAGGCGGAGGTCCCCCTCGGTCTGGCGGCGCTGGCTCCGGCGCCGCGAGCAGGCGTGTCGTTCAGATTCGCGCGCGGTGCACGCTTGCTGTTGTGCACGGACGGAGTGACCGAGGCGCGGGACGCGGACGGCAGGTTCTATCCCTTGGAGGAGCGGTTGCGCGCGTGGGCCGCGGACCCGCCCACCAGTCTCGTCCGCGCGCTGAGCGAGGACCTGCATGCCTTCAGCGCGGCCGGTCAGCACGATGACACCACGATGCTCATGCTGCGCAGGACTGGGCCGTCCTGACCTCTCGGGCGCACCGAAGCCCGGACTCAGCGGCACGAGCCGCGCTCGTCGTCTCGGCATCGCCGAGGTCATGCCGCCATTTCCGCCATGGTCGGTGGCGGCCTATAGATGATGCGCATGCCGGCGTAATGCCCATGGAGCAGAGCGACGGAGCCCGGGCCTGGCTTGCTGTGGCGAGCGCAGCGCCGCGGGCATGGCGCCTTGTACGGCGCGCTCAACCCCGGCCGGATCGACGTGGAACGACTGCGCCAGTGCTGGCCGAGCTGCCGTTACCGCGCTGGCCGGACGGACGGATCGTGCTGGCGGTGGATGTGTCGCCGTGGCTGCGCTCGGACGCGCCCTGCTCGGCCGAGCGGCTGTTCTGCCATGTCTACGGCCGGGCCAAGAGCGCCTCGCAGCTCATCCCGGGCTGGCCGTACTCGTGTCGCGGCACTGGAGATGGGCCGCAACTCGTGGACGGCGCCGCTGGACGTGGTGCGGCTGGGGCCGGCCGACGACACCACCGCTGTCACCGCCGCCCAGCTCCGGGCGTCATCGAGAGGCTGATCTCAGCCGGCCAGTAGCGCACAGGGGACCCGGACGTGCTCATCGTGACCGACACCGGCGACGACATCACTCGCCCGGCCTACGTCCTGCGTGACCTGCCCGTCGAACTGCTGGGCCGCATCCGCTCCGACCGAGTGCTGCGCCGCCCGGCACCCTCGCACGAGGAGTTCCTACGAGCCCACCCAGGGGCGGACGCCCGCCCAAGCACGGCGGCGAGTTCGCCCTGGCCGACCCGGCCACCTGGCCTGAACCATCGGTGAGCACGATCACCGATACCGCCCATTACGGCAAGGCCCAAGCATCGGCCTGGGACCGGCTACACACGGCTCACCCACCGCGCCGCCTGGCTCGCCTCCTGGTCAAAGACCTGCGTCACCCGTGGGAGAAACCGGCCTGCCTGGGGCGGCTCACACCCGCTCGCGTCCGGCGCGGGTTTCGGAACCCCCGCCCGCTCCTCGCCCAACCGGCCAGCGCACCCAAACCCTCCAGAGCCGGCCCGCGCCCCGCTACGACGTCGGCAGGACCATCAAACGCGGCCGCACCCCTCGCAGCACTCCAACAATCCGGACAATGAAGAAGAAGCTAGGTGTGAACATCTCGGCGCAGCCGAGTCGATTTCGTGCTCGGCCGCGCCGACGTGCCTATGGGGTAGCGATCAGTCGGCCTGGTCGTCGGGGTCGGACCTCGTACCCGTGTCGAACCTCGCTGTCACGGGCGCGGTGCTCCAGTCGCTCACCTCATCGCCCCTCTCGACGCGCAGCAGCCGTGCCTGCGTGGCTTCCATCAGTTGGTCGGCGCCAGGTAGGAACTCCGGGCCGTTGACGAAGTGCATGACGGCTCCGACGACGTCGTGGCTGTCGTCCTCGTCGAGGGCCTCGGCGTCGAGCGGCCTCCAGCCCGTTGCGGTGGCCGCCGCGAGTAGGCGAGCGGGGTCGTGAACGTGCACCTCCAGCAGGCTGATCGTGCGTACGACCGGCCCTGGGAAGGCGTCGAGGCGGGCGTCATGCGGCGTGCGGCTCTCAAGGTCGCCACCGAGGCCGGCCGAGTCGCCGCGGCCGCGCCGCAGGGACGCCCACGTGCCGGCCAGCTCCGGAGCGTCGGCCCAGGTCCCGTTCACGACATCGGCCAGCGTACGGCGGAAGGAGGCGGCGGGCGCGTCGGGCAGAGCCGCTGCGATCCGCTCCGACTCAGCGCGGGCGGCGGGGCCCAGGCCGTTCTCCAGCACCGAGGAGAGAAGGTAGGCGGCGTGCTGAGCGAGGGCGGGATCGGTGCAGGTCAGTATGGCATGCAGGGTCGCGGGCTGGCCGGAGCGCTCGACGAGGGCGTACACCCTGCTCTTGGCGCGGGTGTGCTCGCAGTGGAAGGCGCGAGGGACGGCAGAGGTCATGAGGGGTTCTCCATCAACGTGAGGTACGTGGAAAACCGCTGGTGGGCGCGGTACGGCCACGCCCCCTGACGGAGAAGTCCTGCCCGCTGGTGCTGCTGGTACGGCCAGCTGCCCGGTTCGGTGTTTGCATCGTACCGCTTGGGTGTTGTTTCGGACCGGCGGGCGGCCGGAGAAGCACCCGCGGCGGGAGATCGTCAACGCCATCCTTTACGTGGTACCTGCCTACCGACCTGCCTTCCTTGCAGACCGTGTACTGGTGCTTCCAGCAGTGGGAGCAGACCGGCGTGACCGAGGCCCTGCTGCGCGAGCTGCGCATCAAGGCTCGCCGCCAGGACGGCCGTGATGGCGAGCCTTCCGCGGGAATCATCGACTCCCAGAGCGTCAAGGGCGCCGACACTGTCGGGCGTGACAGCCGCGGCTATGACGGACAAGAAGGTCAACAGCCGTAAGCGGTTCATCATCACCGACACCACCGGCCTGCTGGTCACCGTCGCGATGCTGTCGGCGTATCTGACCACCCCGATCCGGCACGTCTTCGCCGATCAGGGGTTCGCCGGCCGATTGGTGGACTGGATCCGCAGCACCCTGCGCATCAGGTTGGAGATCGTCCGCAAGCCCGCTGATCAGCGAGGCTTCAGCGTCATCACTCGGTGGTGGGTGGTGGGTGGTGGAAAGGACGCTGGCGTGGCTGACCGCCTGCCGCCGTCTGACCCGTGACTATGAGCGAGGCCCGAGGTCTCTGAGGCCATCGTTCGCTGGGCCGCGATTGCCGGTATGGCTCGCCGTCTCACCCGCAGGGGCCCTGCTCGGCGACAGGCCAGAATCGTTTGCGACTGACGAAGATCACCAATCTCAAACACTCACTCGGACGGGGGTGTTCACAAGTGTGTCGGAGCAGAAATCGAGCGGGAGCCTGGAGATCGCTTCCTCGGGATGGGCTGATCCGTTCCCAGCTGGTCCCGGCGGCGTCGTGCCAGTATGTCGTCATGGCCGAGGGCCTCGTGAAGATCTGGAAGAGGGAAGAAGGGTGGGGTGTGATCGCCTCGTCCGAATGACCCCAAGGGGCCGATGCCGTGGTGCACTTCAGCGACATCCTTGCCCCGGGATACCGGACGCTGGAGATCGGCGGCCGCGTGGAGTTCGAGGTCGTCTGCAGAGGCCGACGTGCTGGCGGCCCTGACCATCGCTCCCGGCTTGGCTCCGCGCACCGTCGAGAGAGTCACTGTCTCCACCGCCATGTTCTGGAGTTCAGGGTGGAGCTTGAGAGCGTCCGCGCTGCGCCTTGTCGTCACGGCGCTGCACAGGCGGTACAACCGCCGGCAGTTGGGTCGTCAGCGTCGCGCGCCGGCGGCGCCCGGCCCCTGGGCGCAGGCGTCAGGGGTCCCCGGTGGAGTGGTCCGCCAGGCCAGATCCGCCGGCTCCAGCCGCTCGGCCACGTCGCGGCGGAGCGGCAGCAGCTTCCCCGCCACCGTGTGCACCACCTCGGCCTCCCCCGAAGGCGAGCCGTGCGGCCGGGTGCCCTTCACCCGCGACCAGCGGGACTGCGCCTTCACCACGCCCGGCCGGGCACGGAAGGCTCCACCCCCAGGAACGCGCACCGCTCGTGCCAGTCGGAACGGGGGTGCGCGCCCTGGGTGCGTTGGTCCATGCCGTTGGTTGTTCTCCTCGATGGCCGGCATGCCCGTCGTCCAAGGGGTCGGGGGGAGCCTCAGGCGGTGACGGCCGAGCCCGAGGCCACCGACTGGTAGGCGAGCTCGATGACGTGCACCGCGTACGCGCCGTCCTCGGGCGAGACGGCGGTCGGCTCGTCGTCCGCGATCGAACGGGCGAAGCTCTCCACCCCGGCCGCGATCGAGTTGTACTTCCAGGTGCCCGGCTCGTACGTCGTGCCGGGCAGCGGCGATCCTGCGTGGTCACGCTTGCCGCGGAAGATCATCGCCGGAGGGTTCTGGTGCTGGTCGACGACGATGAGCCCTTCGGTCCCGTGCACTTCGAGGCGCTCGTTCCACGGCCCGCCGGAAGTGAAGGTGGACTCGACGGAGAAGAGCGCGCCCGACCGCATCCGGCCGGCCACGACCGACCAGTCCTCGACCTGGCTGACGTCGACGAGACGCTCCGACAGCGCGCGCAGCGAGGCGACCTCGCCGAACATCCACTTCAGCAGGTAGAAGGAGTGGGCGCCGGCGTCGATGATGGTGCCGCCGCCCGAGCCGTCCTGGCGTCCCTTCCACAGGCTCGGGTTGCCGAGCCGCCCGAACTCGTTGCCGCTGATCAGGGTGCGGACGAGGGTCACGTCCCCCACCTCGCCGCCGGTGACGGCGTCGAGCGTCGCCTGATAGGCGGGGACGAACCGGGTGTTCTCGTTCACGGTGAACTTGAGGCCCTTGTCGGCCGCGAGGGCGACGAGCTCGCGCGCGTCCGCGGCGCCGACGGTCATGGGCTTCTCGATCAGTACGTGCTTGCCCGTCTCCAGGAACTCACGCGCGATCTTGTAGTGCAGGTGGTGGGGCAGGACGAGGTCGACGGCCTGGATCCGCTCGTCCTCGAGGAGCCGTCGGTAGTCGGTGCCGGCCTCGGCGCCGAGCGACTGCGCCGTCCGGGCGGCGACGTCCTGGTCGAGGTCGCAGACGACCACGGCCTCCAGGCCGGCCGCCCGCTGGAAGGCGAGATGGTGGGCGAGCTGGTAGATCTCGCCGAGGCCGACGACGCCGAAGCGTACGGGTCCGGTCACTGGTCAGCGCCCCCTTCGAGGCGCTCGCGAATGATGCGCCGGTTGTGTGTGAGTGAGTCCATCACCCGTGACTCGTGCCGGAAGACGGCGACCGACAGGACGCCGTCGAACCCGGTTTCCCGCAGCGCGTCGAACACCTCGTCCCAGTCGATGTCGCCCTGGCCGATGTCGAGGTGCTGGTGGCTGCGCACCCCCGGGCTCCCGGGGTTGAGGAAGGTGCGGCCGGGCAGCAGCGTGTCGGCCAGATGGACGTGGTCCATGGTGTCGCCCGCGTAGGTGATGATGTCGCGGTTGACGTTCTTGAGGTGGCCGCGTTCGTCCTCCACACCGGTGAGGTAGAAGGTGTGCGGCACGCAGTGCAGGTAGGTGACGTGGTCGCTCTGCAGGCCGCGGATGAAGTCGACGGCGCCGACGCCGGACTCCTCCCAGTCGCCCGGGTGCGGTTCGAGGGCGATCGTCAGGCCCTCGGACTCCGCCAGCGGCAGCACCTCCTCCAGCGAGCGGCGCATCGCGGCCTCGCCGGCCTGCGGAGCGCCGGGGTGGCCGGTGAACTCGGAGTTGATCCGGTCGCAGCCCAGGTCGACGGCCAGCTGGATGGTCTGCTTCCAGTAGCCGACAGCCGCCTGCCGGATGTCCTCCTCCGAGCTCCCCCAGGCCTGCTCGATGAAGATGGACGCGATCCCGACGTCGTGGGTCTTCGACGCCTCCGCGATCTCGGCGATCTTGGCCTTCGACGCCCGCCTGCCGCCGTAACTCGGCATCACGTCGGGCCGGGGCGAGAGCTCCAGGTAGTCGAAGCCTGCCTCCCGTACGGTCGAGAACACGGTGTCGATGGGCTGCGGGCGCAGCATCCAGGTATCCGTGGCGATCTTCACAGGTTCCTCACTGATAATCGTGCCGGTCCAGGTCGTTCTGTCAGGTCAAGAGCGCAGCGCTCATCGCCACTGCTCGGCCCATCCGTCGAAGAAGTGGGTCGCCGCCACGGCGGTCGACTCGTAGTAGCCGTAGCACCCCTCGGTGGTCACGAGCGTCGGCAGGCGCAGTGCGGCGATGCGACGTCCGAGGACGCCGAAGTCCTCGGACTGCAGGCGGAGCGCGCCGAACCCCTGCTCCCACTGGGCGTCGTATCCCAGGGCGAGGACGAGGTACGTGGGCTCGAAGCGGCCGATCGCCTCCAGCGCGGTCTCCAGCGCGGGCGCGTAGGCGGTGAAGTCCGAGCCGGTCGGCAGCGGGAGGTTGAGATTGCTGCCGGGAGCGTTGGGACCGCCGGTCTCCTCGGCGAACCCGGCGACGTGGGGCCAGCCTTCGGCATGGATCGAGATCGTCAGGATCGACGGGTCGTCGTAGAGCACGGTCTGGGTGCCGTTGCCGTGATCCTGGTCGATGTCGAGCACGACGACCCGGCCGCTGCGGGAGAGCTCACGGGCCGCGATGGCGGCGTTCGCGAAGACGCAGAGCCCTCCGCCCACGGTGGACAGGGCGTGGTGCCCCGGTGGACGACTCGGCACGAGCACCATCGCCGGCGGCTGCTGACCGGCGGGCTGCGCGGCGACCGTGCCGGCGAGCCAGCGCGCCCCCTGCCCGGAGGCCGCCGCGCTCTGCAGCGCTCCCTCGCACACCGCGGGGGTGGCCCGCGTGACCTCGTCGAAGAAGTACTGCGCGTGCCGGCCCTCGAAGGTGCGCGGCTCGGAGACCCGCAGCTCGGGAAGGGCGATCACGTTCAGCGGGAACTTCGTCAGCCCGTCCGGCCGCCGGGTGCCCTCCTTGACGAAGTCGACGTAGTCGCCGCTGTGCACGGTCAGTGCCGCCGCTCCGTCGTCCGGCTCCGGTACGAGCCGCGTCACGTTCGGGAACGCGCTCCGGAAGGCCGCCAGCGTGGCCGTGACCGAGGTCGGGTAGACGATGTCGGGGAACTCCTGGTGTTCGACGTAGGGCGAGGTCATCTCCGCGATGACCGGCTCGTTCTTCGCAGTGGCCTTCATGAATCCCCCAATCGGCTCAGTGCCACCCGAATGGTGCGCACCAGCCAAGTAGTGACGAACCGGAGAAGAACCGCGGCTGCTCCTGCTGCCAGCAGGACGACAGCGACCACGGCTGTCCTCGGGCTCACTTCGAGCTTGATGTCTTGGAACATCCGCAACGGCAGCGTCACCGCTGACGGCCCGGACATGAACGTGGAGATGACGACGTCGTCGAACGCGGCGAGGAAGGAGAACACGAAGCCGCTGGCCAGTGCCGGGCGAAGCGCCGGCAGCAGCACGTGCCGGAGCACCGAGAGCGACCCCGCGCCCAGGCTCCGCGCGGCGTTCTCCAGTCGCCGGTCGAGGTTGCGCAGGGCCGCCGCCGTGATCGACACCGAGAACGGCAGCCCCAGGACCAGGTAGGGCAGGATCAGGCCCAACTGGGTGCCGACCATGCCGTGCGGCGCCACCAGCACGAAGAACCCGAGGCCGTAGATCATCGGCGGGACGATCAGCGGCATCGCGACCAGGACGGCGATCGGCAGGCGAGGCCGGCGCGGACCCCGTACGAGCCCGAAGGCTCCGAAGCTGCCGATGACGACGCTGAGCACGGCGGCGCTGGAGGCGAGGCCCAGGCTGAGGAGGGTGGAGCCGATCCACCGCTCGTCGGCGAAGTAGTCGGCGAACCACCGGGTGGAGTACTCCTCCGGCGGGAACGTCAGGTACGTCGCGTCGCTGAAGGCCCAGATCGCCACCACGACCAGGGGCGTGACGAGCAGCGCCGCGCCCACGACCCAAGTGCCCAGCAGGATGGGCAGGCGGAGCCTCCCGACGACGTCGAGAGCGGTGTCGAGAGCGGTGTCGAGGACCCGCGCCCCGCCGTCGCGCGAACGGCGGCCGGGCCGGGCGGTGGGGGTCGTCGCCTTCGCGCCTTCGATGGACAGTGAAGGCGCGAGGTAGCGGAAGAGGACGGCGAACAGCGCCAGGACGACCAGCAGGAGCAGCACGGCCTGCGCCGCGGCCCCGGCGGGATCGACGAGGTTGGAGAACTGCACGAGGATGGACTGCGCGATGAGCGCGTCACCGGGCCCGCCGAGCAGCGCGGGCGTCACGTAGAAGCCGAGCGTGCTGATGAAGACCAGGGCGGCGGCGGCCATGACCGCCGACGACGTGGCCGGCCGGTACACGTGCCAGTGCGCGACGGCGGGCGAGGCCCCGAGGCTCTGCGCGGCGCGCACCGGAGCGCGGTCGATGCCGCTCATCACGCTGTAGATCGGCAGCAGCGCCAGCGGCAGCAGGATCTGCACGGTTCCGATCAGCATGCCGGTCTGGTTGAAGACCAGCTCGGGGGCGGTGTCGACACCGAACAGGGCGAGCGCCTCGGCGACGAGCCCGCTCGGCGCGAGGATCGCGATCCACGCGTAGGAGCGGATCAGGATGCTGGTGAAGTACGGCACCAGGACCACGACCATCAGCACGCCGCGCAGGCGCTTGGGCATCCGGGTGAGCGCGTACGCCATGCAGTAGCCGAGCACGACGCAGATCCCGGTCGAGAGCGCGGCGATGACGAGGGTGCGGCGTATCGCGCGCCAGAAGACCGGCGAGGTCACCTGCTCGCGGTAGTTGTCCAGGGTGAAGCCCTGTCCGCTGCGGAAGCTGTCGACCAGCAGTGAGCACAGCGGGACGACGAACAGCAGGATCAGGACTGCCAGGAGCGGTACGAGAGTGAGCCACCGGCGGTCCGGCCTGCGCTGTGAGCGGATGGGCAGGCCGCCGGTGAGCTGCTGGGGGAGGCTGTCGACCGACATGGATCTCCTACTTCGAGGTCGTCTTGAGCAGACGGACGCGGGCTACTTCGAGGCCCATGCCTGCCAGCGCTCGATGGCGACTTCCTCGTTGGACTTGTCGGTCCCCGGGGCGGCGGCGGTCCACCACTCGTAGTCCTGGGTCACGGCCGAGGCGACGTTCTGCGGCGAGGTGGGCAGCAGGGCCTTGCGGTCGTCGGGCAGCAGGTCGAACGCCGCCTGGCTCGCCGGCGAGTACGGGATCGCCTTGGCGAACTCCGCCTGGGGCTCGGGCTCCATCATGAAGGCCAGGAGCTTCTGCGCGTTCGCGGCGTTCTTGGCGCCCTTGAGGATGGCCCAGTTGTCGTACTGGAGGATCGACTGGTTCCACGTGCTGGTCACCGGTGTGCCCTTGTCGCGGGCGCCGGCGACACGGCCGTTCCACGCGCTGGCCACCGTCACCTGGCCGCCGGTCAGCAGCTGGATGGGCTCGGCGCCGGTCTCCCAGAACTTCACCAGGTTCGGCTTGAGCCGGTCCAGGCTCGCGAACACCCGGTCGTAGTCGAGCGGGTAGAGGTCCTCCGGCGCGACGCCGTCGGCCAGCGCCGCGATCTCGAACGTCGCGCCCCCGGCCCCCCACGAGCCGGGGGCGAGGGTCCGCTTGCCGGGGAACTTCTCGACGTTCCAGAAGTCCGCCCACGAGGTCAGCGCCTGGTCACCGAGCTTGCCGGTGCTCCACGACGGGACGACGGAAATGTAGTAGGCCGGGACCGCGTCGTCGGCGGCCTTCGCCGGGCCGATCTTGTCGCGGAGCCCGTCCTTCCAGAGCGAGTAGTCGACCGGCTCCAGCGCCGCGCTGTCGCGGAAGCGCTTGAGCACCGCGCCGTTGGGGTTGACCAGGTCGAAGGCCGGGGCGCCCGCCTTGACGCCCGCGAGCACGACGGCGGCGTCGAACTCACCGGAGCTGAGCACGACATCGATCCCGGTCTGCTTCTCGAACGGGTCGAAGAACGCCTGCTTCATCGCCTTGCCGAGGTCACCGCCCGGGTCCGGGACGACGACCTGGCCGGCCGAGGAGCCGCCTCCTAAGTCGCCGCCGCTCCCGCACGCAACAGACGTGAGCAGGCAGCTGACCGCCAGGAACGTTCCCAGCGCGGTCTTCCGGGGATGCTTCATCGGCCGAACCTTTCTGTGGTGCACATCTGTGTCGCGGATGGGAGTCCTGATCGGCAGCCCCCTGGCTGACGTGCCGCCGATGTCACGACGAACTCCGGTCCGCGACGTGGTAACCCCGTGCCGCCCGCGAATCCCAATGGACGGCGACCTGGTCGCCCACGGCCCATCGGGTCTCTTGGAGGTTCTCGATCGAGAGGCGCGCGTTCAGGTTCCCGATCGCGGTCTCGACGACATGCAAGGCCGTCGCGCCCTCGTACAGCACTTCGCTCACCGTGCCCGGGACGGCCGGAGTTCCGGCGCTCTCCACGGGCAGCAGGGAGATGTTCTCCGGGCGCACCCCGACCTCCACCCTGGAGCCGGGCGTGAGCGACGCCGCGTTCTCCACCTCCCGCAGGTGGTCCGGGCGGTCGCCGTCGAGAACGACGCCGATCCGGCCGTCGGCGCCGGGAACGGCGCGGCCCTGGAAGAAGTTGGTCTCCCCGACGAAGTCGGCGACGAACGCGCTGGCCGGCCTCGCGTACAGGTCGGTGGGCGTACCGAGCTGCTCGACGGCGCCGTCGTTCATCACCGCGACGCGGTCGGCCATCGTGAGCGCCTCGCCCTGGTCGTGGGTCACGTAGATGACGGTGGCGCCGAGGCTGCGCTGAAGGCGTTTGATCTCGACCCGCATGTGCTCGCGCAGGCGCTTGTCGAGCGCGCCGAGCGGCTCGTCCATGAGGAGCAGCGCCGGCCGGAACACGATGGCGCGGGCGAGCGCGACCCGCTGCTGCTGGCCGCCGGACAGCTGGTCGGGGAACCGGGTCTCGTATCCGTCGAGTTTGACCAGCTCAAGGGCGTGCTGAATGTGAACGCGCTGTTCCCGGGAGGACATCCTGCGCATGCGCAGGGGGAATCCCACGTTCTGCGCGACGGTCATGTGCTTGAACAGCGCATAGTGCTGGAACACCACGCCGATTCCGCGTTTGTGCGGCGCCAGCCGCGCGACATCCCGGCCGTCGATCCGGATCGCACCACTCGTGGGCTGCTCGAATCCGGTGAGCATGTTGAGCAGCGTCGTCTTTCCCGCACCGGAAGGACCCAGGATCGCCAGGAATTCACCGCGGCGAATGCTCAGGGAAATGCCCCGCACCGCCTCGACGGTTCCGTACCTCTTCGACAGGCCGTCCAGCTCGACTTCACCGCCCGTCGCGATCTGGTCGACGGACTGGACGTCCTCCGTCATCTCGGACATCCTCAACTCCTCAATAGAGTTGCAATCAATGCAACGCGTATGGCTGAGAACCTAGGCAGGCGCGCTAAGAGTGTCAAGAGGTTTCCTTCGAATGAACGTCGGGCTAGGGTTATGGAGGCGCTTTCGCCCCAGACCCGGCAGAACCCCTTAACCCGAATGAGGCTTTGGATGTTGTTCTCAGTGCAACACTTCTTATTGTTCGGCACACTCAGCGGAACATCGAGAAGTTTTCCGGAAACTGTCAGTCCACGATCTTGGTAGGGAGAGAATCATCTCTATGCCAGACAAGCGATCAGGGGACAGCGGCGACCTCGGCAACGTGTCGCACATCAGGCGTGGCCTCATGGTTCTCGAGCACCTGGCCATCAAGGCCGCGACGGCCGCCGAGGTGGGGCGGCTGGTCAACGTGAACCGCAGCAGCGCCCTGCGGATCCTCAGCGACCTCGTGGACGCCGGCTACGTCGCCCGCGACGACGTCACCAAGGAGTTCACCATCCGCCCGGAGCGGTTCTACGGGCTGATCGCCAACCACCCCGCCCACGAGCAGCTGGTGGAGAAGGTCGGCCCCCTGCTCAAGCGGCTGACCGCGGCGACCGGCGAGGCGTCGCTGTTCGCCGCGCCCGCCAGCGGCAACATGGTCTACGTCCAGTACCAGCCCTCATCGGAGGTGCTCACCCTCCGCGAACGGCTCGGCACCGTACGGCCCGTCCACTGCTCCGCGGTGGGCCGGGCCTACCTGTCGACGCTCGACGACCCCGCCCTCGACGAGGTCCTCGGCACACTGAACTACTCGGGCGGCACCGAGCGCGCCCCCAAGGGACCGCTGGAACTGCGGCAGCGGGTGGAGGAGGCGCGCAACGCCGGCTTCGCCCTCGACATCGACGAGACCCTCGTCGGCGCGTCCTGCGTCGCCACCCCCCTGACGCACAACGGCAGGTGCATCGGATCGATCGCCGTGTCCGGGCCGACCTCCCGCCTGCCGGAGAGCCGTCTCATCGAGCTCGGCGCCACCCTGGTCCACGAACGTACGCACGCGTTGTGAACCGGAACTGAACCGCGCAGCCGTCCGGCGCGGCGCGACAGCGGCGGAACGCTCGTGCCCGCACCCGTCCGGCACTGCCGTCTGGGTGCGGGCGGTATCCGCAGGCCGCCCGGTGAGGCGCAGTCCGGGCGGCGGAGTTCAGGAGAAGTGGCGCTTCTCGTACTCGTCGATGACCTTGCCGAGCTTCGCCGGCCGCTCGGTGAACCCCACGTTCTTATGGGCGTACGTCACCTCGGCCGCCTGGTTGCACGGCCGCACGTCGCGCCCGTACGAGATGCCCTGGCCGGGAATCGTCACGGTGCCGTCAGCGCCGAGAGTGCGACTCCTGACGAGACGGCCATCGCCGCGTGCTTGCGGAGCCTTGGCTAACGCTCATCCGCGTCTGCCCTCTCAGCCGCCGCGCTGCCGGGCTCGGGTACCCGTTGGGTTCAGGCGGTGAGCGCGGTCGGCACCGACGCGGCGTTGTTGACGTCGAGCCGGATCGTGGGCCCGTGCGGCACGCCGATCAGGTCGCCGTCGCGGACGCGCAGTAGCGACACCGGCCGGGGGAGCCGGACACGACACCGAGGATCAGCGCGCCCCGCAGAACCTGACCCATTCGGCCTGGTCCTGGCCCGAGGGCAACGCCATGCCCCGGCCAGCTCGTCCTGCCGCCCTTCCCCCTACACGGATCAAGAGGCCGGTCAAGACGCGTTCTTCTTGACCGGGAGCCGGACCGGGCGATGGATCAGTCCGTCGTTGGTCCAGCGGAGCGTCGACAGGTCCTCCTGGGCGCGGAGGGAGGGCAGCCGCGTCACCAGGGCGCGGAAGGCTTCCTGCAGTTCCATCCTGGCCAGATTCGCCCCCAGGCAGTAGTGGGGGCCGTGGCCGAACGTCAGGTGCGGATTGGGCGGCGCCGTTCCGGCGAACCTCCGGATGTCGAACCGCAGCGGGTCGTCGAACGCCGACGGGTCGTGGTTGGCGCCCGTGGGGTTGGGCAGCACGACGGTGCCCCCGGGAATCACGCCGCCGGGCAGCTCGATGTTCTCGGTGACCAGCCTGAGCAGGCCGTTCCCTCCGGGGCCTTCGCAGCGCAGGATCTCCTCCACCGCCGGTTCCAGGAGTTCGGGGCGGGCCGCCAGTTGCGCGTACTGGTCAGGGTGACACAGAAGGCGGAACGCGCCTCGGATGATGATCGATGCGGTGGTCTCGTGCCCTGCCATGATCAGGGTGAACACCATGTGGGTCAGCTCCGGCTCGCTGAGCCTGTCCCCCTCGTCGCGCGCCTCGATGAGCAGGTCGATGAGGTCGTCGCCCGGCTTGGCGCGGTGCTCGGCGATCAGCTCGCCGGCGTACGCCATGAACGCGGCGAATCCCTCTCCCCTGGCTTCGGCGCTCGCCTCGGACGTGGACAGGAACATCTCCGTCCAGCCGCGGAACTGATCGAACCGGTCCATCGGGACGCCGAGCATCTCGCAGATCACGCGCGCGGGCAGCGGCAGGGCGAAATCGGTGACCAGGTCGAACTCCTGGCCGGCCGCGTCGATCAGCTCGCCGGCGATCGCGGCCGCGCGGGGCCGCCAGCGTTCGATGTGTCTGGGGGTGAAGGTGCCCTGCATGATGCGGCGGTACCGCGTGTGCTCCGGCGGGTCCTGGTTGATCAGTGCCGAGGGGTCGTCCTCGAGGGAGGTGCCGCTGACCATCCTGGGAAGCCCGGGTTCGCGCAGGTTGCGGCTGCTGGCCGGCGAGGCGAGAACGGTACGGACGTCCTCGTAGCCGACGATCATCGGCACCTGGTCCCCGCTCGGCATCGTGACGGGCTCCGCCGGAGCCTCGGCGAGCCTGCGGGCCAGTTCAGGGGAGGCGGTGCCGAGCGGACCGGGCGGAAGGTCGGGCCATGGCCATGGCCATGGGGTGCTGGACAGTTCCGTCATGAGCGCCTCCCGGCGATGCCGTCCGACGAGCCCCATGAACGTACGAAACAACCCGTGTGCGGTCAATGACTCATCGGCCACATCCCTTTGGGACATCCCGCCGTGCCTCCGGCGACTGCAGCCGGCGCTTGATCCACTTGGCCGGTGATCAGTAAGGTTGGGCGTTTTCCTCCCCATCCCCCCATGCCGGAGTGCCTCATGCGCCGCCATCGTTTCGGCCGATTCGCAGCCGGCTTCGCGGCCCTCTACGTGGCCGCCGTGAGCGTCCTCGCCGTCGTCGGGCTGGTCACCGGCGACCTCGTCCCCCTGTGGAGAGTCGTCGCGGACCCGAACGGATACCTGGCGGACGAGATCCGGGCGTGGCCGTGGCTGGCCGCCGTGCTGGTGCCGATCGCCGCGGTGCAGGCGTGGGCGTACCGGGAGGTGTTGCGCGGACGGCTGCGCGGGGAACCGGCGCGGTACGGCCGGGAGGTACGGCTGCTGCGGGTCGCTCTCTACGCCATGTCCGTATACGTCCTGTCCTGGGACCTGCCGATCCCCTACCTGTGGTGGATGTCCCTGGTCGCCAATGTGGTCGAGCTCGTGGCGATATGGCTGTTCTTCCGCGTGCTGCGGGGGAACCCCCGCCGATGGCCACGGGTGCTCATGCTCGTGACCGGCACGCTCAGCGTGGTGTACGACGGCGTCATCACCATCGCGTACCAGAGCGGCAACTACCTCTTCGCCGGGCAGAACTGGACCTGGGCGCTGGACGCCCTGTGGTCGGTATGTCTGGTGTCCCTGCTGGTGGCGCAGGCGCGGGATCCGCGCTGGAACGGCGCGACGGTACGGGCCGGCGTGATCGCGGTCTTCTTCTCGCTCCTTTCGTCCGGCTCGATCTCGGTCGTGGCGTTCGGCGGCGCGGAATCGGTGGCGTGGGAGCTGCTGATGCCCTCGCTCCTGAGCGCGGTTTCGGTCTTCTCGCTGGTCTGGTGGGCGCGTTCCGCGCACGACCTGGGCACGCTCCAGCCTCCCTCTCCCCGGACGGAGCCCGTGCGGGTACGTGCCAGGTGGTGGCCGCTGCCGGCCGTGGCGATCGTGCTCCCGCTGGTCCCCGCAGCCGTCAACCTCGCGCAGGGGATCCCGTTCTGGCTCGGGCCGAAGAACGTGCTGGGCGACGTGGTACGCGAGTTCACCGGGTCGGAGGCCACCGCGTACTGGTTCGCGCTCGACCTCCTCGTCGGCGTCGGCGCGCCGGCGGTGCTGATCCTGGCAGCCGTGCGGCGGCGGACGCGCACGTTACTGCGCGGCACGACGCTGAGCCTGTTCCTGCTGGGCGGGGTCGGCGCCGTGAGCGCGTTCACCTCGGAGCACTCCGCCTTCTTCGGGGAGCTGTGGCTCTACCCGGAAAGCCTCTACGCCGAGCCGGGTGCCACCGTCCCCTACGAGAGCGCCCAGCTCCTCTCCCCCGGCATCTCCCCGCTCTGGTACGCCCTCGCGCTCACCGCCTCCGGCCTCATCCTGCTCTTCCTGTACGCCGCCCCGCCCGCCCATCGCATCCGTCACCATGTCCTCCTGGCGGGGCTCGCCTCGGCGGTGGCCCTGTGCCTGCTGCCCGCAGCGGACCAGGCCCGCGGCCCCGCCACGGACTGCGACCTGCCCGCGCCGTGGGAGGTCGACACGGGCCAGGCGGCGCCGCGCGAGCTGACGGCCGAGCAGAAGTTCGTGTGCTCCCTGCGCAACCACGACGGCGCGCGGGGCCTGCACGTGTTCCCCGCCACCACGCCCGACCAGGTCGTGCTCGCCTACGGGCGCCGGCTGTGCGGCGTCCACACCCGCAACGACCCACGGGAGCTGGCCCGGCTGAAGATCGGCCGCGCCTCCCTCACCGATCCTCTGGCCGGCATCTGCCCCAGCGCCACCGCCATCGTCGAGGCCGCGAAGGCCAAGCAGGACCAGGAGATCGCGGCGATGCAGGCCGACGCCCAAGCCATGTGCGACGCCACGCCGCGCCACCGCCCGCGCATCAAGCCGGCCAGGGCGATCCGGATGAAGGAGCCGCAGTGGACCGACTACGGGGTGCTGCAGACGTACGAGGGAGAAGGAGAGGAGGAAGCGGTGTCGGACACGGACCCCGGCAACGGGCTGGTCTCCTCCTCTCGCGGCATCCTGGCCGTCATGACCCACCCCGACTTCGACCTCTGCGTCACCCTGGAGACCTACACCCGCCGGCCGCCTGTCGAGACCAAGGGCTGGGACAAGGTGGTCGAGGTCGGCTACTACAGCCCGGGCGGCGAGATCGTGCTCTACGACAGCCTCAGCGGCACCGAGCTGCCCAACCTCGCCCTCAACGGGCGCAAGGGTCACTACCGCATCCGCGTGCACCACGCCTGGTTCCCCTGGAAGGGCGAAGCGGAGAGCGGGCAACGGCTGCTGATCATGGCGTATCCGGGCAAGGGCGACAAGGAGGTAGTTCACCGGAAGCGGAGGTGACGTGATCCTCCAGCGTTGCCGCGCTGATCTCAGGACTTCGTCAGGACTGCCCGGGCGCCCAGGCGGAGACTCTTGAGCATGGGGTTCGGGTCGCCCCTGCGGCCGGCCAGGACGACCTGGCTGGGCGGAGCGCCCTCGATCGGGACGGTGACGAGGTCGGGACGCAGTGAGCTGCGCCGATCGCCGACCGGCAGGACGGCGATCGCCCGGCCACTGGCGACGAGTTCGAGCTTGTCCTCGTAGCTCTCGATCTGCGGCACGCCGGCTCCGAGGATCCGATAGGACGTCCAGTCCGCGGTCTCGAACGCGCACGGCGCCGCTTCCTGGCCGGCCAGTTCTTCCGCGGTCACCGACGCGCGGCCGGCCAGGGGATGGCCGCGAGGGACGACGAGCATCCGGGGTTCCTCGTACAGCGGGGTGGTGGATACGTCGTCGGCGGCCAGCGGCAACGGGGTCCTCGCGATCAGGGCGTCGACGCGCCTGTCGGGCAGTGCGCCGACGTCGCGGCAGCTCAGATGCCGGGTGGTGATCTCGGCGTCCGGGTGACGGTGGCGCAGTTCCCGTACGACGGTGGTGATCACCAGGTCTTCGACGTAACCGATGGTGATGCGCTCGCTCCGGGCTAGCTCGCGCACGGCCACTTCGGCCTCGCGGGCGGCCTGCAGCAGGGCTTGGGCCCGGGGCAGGAATGTCCGGCCGGCCGGAGTGAGCCGGGTGCCCTGGGAGGTGCGGTCCAGCAGCCTCGTCCCGAGGTACTTCTCCAGCCGCTGGATCTGGCGGCTCAGCGCCGGCTGGGCCACGTGCAGGTCGGCGGCGGCCCGGCCGAAGTGCTGGTGTTCCGCCACCACGGTGAAGTAGCGCACCAGCCGCAGTTCCAGGTCCCGTCCGAGATCGTTCACCGCTTCAGGGTACGCGTCATGCTGTTTCGGAATGACCCGTTTGCCGGAGGGGTCTTGGACGGCCACGCGGTCCAGGGTCTTGACTTAGGGAGCAACGTTTCCCCTGAGAAAGCGATGGGCGCGATGAAGGCGATCCAGTTCCACGAGGCGGGCGGGCCGGAGGTTCTGTGGTACGAGGAGGTGCCGGTTCCCGGGATCGGCCCGGGCGAGGTGCTCGTCCGGGTGCACGCGGCGGGCATCAACCCGCCGGACTGGTACCTGCGTGAGGGGATGAAGGTCATACCGGCCGAGATGAGGCCGGTGCTGGAGTTCCCGCTCATCCCCGGAACGGACATGTCGGGCGTGGTTGAGGCGGTCGCTCCGGATGTGTCCGGGTTCGCCGTCGGTGACGAGGTCTTCGGCATGCTGCGGTTCCCGGGATTCGACGGCCGCACGTACGCCGAGTACGTGGCCGCTCCGGCTTCCGACCTGGCTCTCAAGCCGGCCGGTATCGGTTTCGTCGAGGCGGCCGGTGCGCCGATGGCTCTGCTGACGGCATGGCAGTACCTGGTCGATCTCGGCCACGACGTGCCCTCTCCCTTCACCGGCCGGGTGCACCGGCCGGTCCCGATCACGCCGGGGATGACCGTACTGGTCAACGGGGCCGCTGGTGGAGTGGGTCATTTCGCGGTGCAGCTGGCGAAGTGGAAGGGGGCACGCGTGATCGCGGTGGCCTCGGGGCGGCACGAGCAGTTCCTGCGCAAGCTCGGCGCCGACGAGTTCATCGACTACACCACGACGTGGGCCGCGGACGTGGTCAGCGGCGTCGACCTGGTGATCGACACCGTCGGCGGCCCGGACAGTTTACGGTTCCTGACCGTGCTCAAGCGTGGCGGCACCATGCTTCCGGTGTTCTTCGCCCAGTACGACCCGGAGGAGACGGCGCGTCTGGGCATCACCGTCTCGATCATTCAGGTGCGTTCCAACGGCCCCCAGCTCGGCGAGATCGGGCGCCTGTTCGACGAGGGCAAGCTCCAGGTCGGGGTGGACAGCGCCTACCCGCTGTCCGAAGCGGCCAGCGCGCACGCGCGGGCCGCGCGGGGGCACATCCAGGGCAAGATCGTGCTGACGGTGTCCTCCTGATCACCGGCCTCCGCCGCTCCATGACCCCGCTCAGGAGTCATGGAGCGGCGGCCGGGCGATGAGTTCGGCAGAGCTGACGGATCTATTCATCCAGAGGATCCGAACGCTGGAGGCACTGATGGACAACGCACGAACCTACGCTGTGACCGCGGCGACCGGACACGTCGGCGGCCACGCGGCGCGTGGGCTCCTTCGAGCCGGTCACCAGGTCCGCGTGATGGGCCGCGACCACGCGCGTCTGAAGGAGCTGGAGGCGGCCGGAGCCGAGGTCCTCGCCGGTGACCTGGCCGACCAGGGCTACGTGGAGGACGCGTTCGCCGACGTCGACGGCGCCCTGCTGATCGTCCCGCCGCGTCCTGCCGCACCGGACTTTCCCCGCTACCAGCGTAGGATCGCCCGGGTCTACGCCTCGGCCGCCGAACGGACCGGGCTGCGGCATGCGGCGTTCGTCAGCACGAAGGGGGCCGACGACGGTCGCGTGGGCGGCCTGATCGCCGGGCACGCCGCCATCGAGTCCATCCTCAACCAGGTGGATGGCCTCAATGTGGTGCACGTCCAGCCGCCGAGCTTCTTCGAGATCCTCTACTACTTCCTGGGGCCGCTGCGGGAGCGGGCTGTGCTCAGCTCGCCCCTCGGCACCGACGCCACCCTTCAGCTGGTCAGCGCGCGCGACGTGGCGGCCGTCGCCGTACGCCTGCTGGGGGATCCGCATTTTCGCGGGGTCAGCGCCGCACCCGTTCATCCCATCCGGCCCATGACCATGCGGGAGATCGCCACGCTGCTCAGCGAGCACCTCGGCCGGCCCGTAGGGGTGGAGCAGACCTCCGCCGAGGCCGACATCGCGGACCTCATGGCGGCGGGCACCGGCCGCAGCTTCGCGACGCTGCTGAACCAGACCTGGGCGATGGCCACCGCGCTGGGCGAGGCACCGTGGGAAGAACCGCCGCCCGCGACTCAGGCGGCGTACCGCATCGAGGACTTCATCCGCGATGAGCTGGTGCCGGCCATTCGCTCGTCGCGGCCGATCTCTGACTATTCAACCGCGACCCGCCCGCGGCGCGCCGCCTGACATCCGTGCTCCGGTCGAAACCGGCGATGAGTTTCGGCCGGTCGCCGGATCAGTAAAGGCGGGATGCGGTACGCGCCGCCCGCGGCGTGATCGATCGGTGGAGAAATACAGAGGAGTGTTCATGGCAGAGCGCAGAGCAGCCGTCGACGTCGCGACGGTGTTCATCAAGGCATTCGGAACCGGTGACATGGCCACAGTCACGGAGTGCCTGGCCGAGGACGTGGTGTTCCAGAGCCCCCGGGTTCGCCTCGAGGGCGCCGAAGCGGTGGCGGCCGCGATCGGGGGGTTCGCTCAGGTTGTCACGGGAGTGGACATCATCGCGGCGCTGGGTGACGCCGAGCAGGCGGTGGTGGTCTACGACATGAGAACCGGACCGTTCGGTACGTTGCGCACCGTCGATCACCTGGTCGTCCGGGACGGCAAGATCATCTCTGATGTGGTGGTGTTCGACACGTACGCGATGCGCAAGGCGGAGGAAGCGCAGGCGGCAGCCGCCGGGTGACCTCCTTCCGGGGTGTTCCGTGCCGCGAGCTCGGGGGCGCGGAACACCAGCCCCAACGATCCGCCGCTGCGGAGGCGGAAGGGAGTCGATGTGACACAGCCAGTGAGGCCGGGCGAGGAGTTCACTCGTCTGGCCGACCCGTACCGCGACGAACTGCTGAAACTGTGCTACCGCATGGTGGGTTCCGTGCACGACGCGGAGGACATCGTGCAGGAGACCTACCTGCGCGCCTGGCGCTCCTACGGGACGTTCGCCGGCCGGTCCTCTCTGCGGACGTGGCTGTACCGGATCGCGACCAACGCCTGCCTCCGCGCCGCGGAGCAGGCCGGCCGCCGCCCCCTGCCGTCCGGCCTCGGCGGGCCCGCCGGCGACCCTGCGGCGCCGGCCGAACCGCGCTGGGACATCCCGTGGCTGCAGCCTATCCCCGCCCGCGTTCCCGACGAGGCGCGAGACCCGGCCGAGGTGGTAGCTGATCGAGGAACGCTGCGCCTGGCGCTGATAGCCGCCCTCCAGGTGCTCCCGCCCAGACAGCGTGCGGTGCTGATCCTGCGCGATGTGCTGATGTGGCGCGCCGCCGAGGTCGCCGAGCTGCTCGACACCACCGTCGCGTCCGTGAACAGCCTGCTGCAGCGGGCCAGGACACAACTCGGCAACCTCCCCGGGCCTGATCTGCAGCTCGCCGAACCCACCGAAGAGCGTCAGCGCGAGCTGCTGCGGCGCTACGTCACCGCGTTCGAAGGGGCCGACATCGACGCGCTGACGCGGACATTGGCGCAGGAGGCGACCTTCGAGATGCCGCCGATCCCCACCTGGTTCGCGGGCCGGGAAGCCGTCGCCCGCTTCCTGACGCCCCGTCTGCCGGCCGCCGGGCAGGCGCGGTTCGTCCGCGTCGACGCGAACGGGCAACCCGGCGTCGCGATCTACCTCGCGACCCGGGACGGTTACTGGCGCGCCCACGCCCTCCACGTGCTCGCCGTTTCCCCGGCCGGGATAGAGCGCATTGTCGCGTTCATGGACAGCAGCGTCTTCTCCCTGTTCGGCCTGCCGCAGATCGATCCGGCGACCGGCCAGGCGGTACGCCGATGACGGCTGGAGCGGGGTTGCTGGAGGCGGCCGTCCGGTACGCCTGTCACGGAGCGCGCGCCGTCGGCCCTGCCGGCCTCGCCCGTGGAACCCGAGCATGCTGCTCGCGCACATGTGCGCATCGGCCGCAGCCCTTCACCTTTCCCGCTGCCGGGAAGAGTGTCCGAGCAATTAGACGGTCAGCGGCACGGGGTGGATCTCGTCGGCCGGGTGCCCCGCACGCTGGTGGATCCTCTGCACGGCGTCGGCGTCCGGCGCCTCGGACAGGCAGTAGACGAGCCCGGAGTCGGGATCGGCCCACGCCGTCTCGAAAGTGACCCGCTCTTCTTCCTGGATGGCCAGGTCAGCGTCGTGGGCCTGCTTGAGCTGGTCCGCGGTGATGCCGGTCATGCCATGGTGGACGTCCATGAATTTCATGGTTTCCTCCCATTCCATGTCCATCCCAGCGTAGATCCGACCCGGGCCACCGGTTTCCCCGTATTGGTTCAAAGCCTGTCCACGGCGAGAAGCAGCCGGCGGGTTCTCACAGTCCGGTGGTGTCGGCGTTGCCGTGGTGACCGCAGGGCCGCGTGCTACTGAACTTTTCGCGAATCCGTCGCATCCAACCCGGTATGAACAAGCTGCAGAAGATCGCCGTGCTGTCCGTACTGCCCGTCGCCGCGGCTGTGGTGGCCCTCCCGGCCCAGGCCGCCGAGCGCCCCAACTGCCCCGTCCCGACCAAGGCGGAGGTGAAGCGGTCGTACGACTCCAAGATCGACAAGCCGCCGAGGGGCGCCACAGCTATCAAGGGAGTCCGCGTCAACCACATCCCGAAGGGGTTCAAGAACGGATCGGTGGTCGTCAACAAGCACGACGGCATCACCGAGTATGGCTACCAGTGGACTGACGACCGCAGCGAGGTGGATCGCCGGAGCCGGTCGCTGTGGGTCAGGGTGGTGTGCTGGCCGAAGGCGAGCAAGCTGGCGCAGCTCAAGAACGGGCCGTTCGACATCGGGACGTTCTCCGGAAAGACCAAGACCGTGAAGATCGGTGACCGTCAGGTGCTCACCCAGCAGGGCGACGGCGCGCTGGGCCACGGCCAGTACGCGGGATGGGTCGAGCGCAAGGGTGTCGTCGTCACCGTGATGGCCAGCCAGCCTCTCGTACCCGAGCTTGCGCAGATCATCAAGGGCATCCAGCTCTGAGCCGGCCGACCTAGCCGTCCAGCCGGGGATCCGGGGCGGCCCACCGAAACTGCCCGCGGTCCCCCGCGTATCCCCCTGACACCGCGACCGGGACCGCGGGCCTCCTCCATATCGTCAAGTCCCGGCGCTGGGGTGGGGGCGACCGGAGACGGCAGCTCAAGAACGCCTGGTGCCTGGCCGGCTCTGTGACACCGGGCGGGTAGCGCTGGGACCGGCCGGAGCGATACCCAGGTGGCGATCGCCGTACCGGCTCGCGGAGGGGTGGCATGGGAAGCGGTTCGAACGAGACCTCGGGTGCCGGCCAGGGCGTGCTGGCGGTGGACGGCGGGCCGGGCCAGGTGCGGGAGCTGCACGCGTGGCTGTCCGAGGATCCCCTGGTCCGCCGGTGGGTGCGCCTGGTCGAGCGCGAGCCTCCTCCCGGGGCGCTGGGCCCGGTGGCCGAGGCGGTGCAGGTGGTGACCGGCTCAGCCGGCGTGGTGGCGGCCGTGGCCGGCGTCCTGATCGCCTGGCTGCGCTACCGCACCAGCGACGTGACGGTCAAGGTGCGCAGGACGGACGGCGACACCGAGGTCGAGGTCAGCGCCCAGCGCGTCAGGACGCTGAACGCCGAGCAGACCCGGGCGCTGGCCGCGCAGGTCGAGGCCGCGCTCAAGGACGGGCCGCCCGCGGAGGGCCCGCGTGACTGACCGGCCGGGGCTGCTGTCCGGCCCTGGGGTGCGGGCGCTGCTGGTGGGGTCGAGCCGGCATGTTCCCGGAGCGCTGACGGGCGACGTGCCCGCGGCGGCCACGAGCGCGCGGGATCTCGCCGACGCCCTGGTCAAGGCCACCGGGCTGGCCCGCGAGCACGTGACCTGCCTGCTGGATCCGCCCGATCCCTCCCACCTGGCGGCGGAGATCGACGCCCTGGCCGGGCGGGCGGGCGAGGTGCTGCTGTTCTGGTACGCCGGTCATGGGCTGATCGGGCCGGACAACCGGCTGTACCTGGCCACGCGGGCGAGCGTGGACCTGGGACGGGGGCCGCCGCGCAACCAGGCGCTGCCGTACGCCGAGGCGCGCGAGCTGCTGACCAGGAGCCGGGCCGGGCTCAGCATCGTGATCATGGACTGCTGCTGGGCTGGCCGCGCCGCGGGCTGGCCGGACAGCTACCTGCTGACCGCCACCAGCATGGACGAGGCCGCCTGGTCGCTGCCCGGCGAGCGGCACACGGCGTTCACCGGGGCGCTGATCCGCCTGCTGTCGGAGGGGGATCCCGCCGGGCCGCCGCTGCTGTCCCTGGACGACGTGCACGCCGCGCTCAACCGGGATCTGCGGGCGCGCGGCCTGCCGCGCCCGCGCAGGCAGGCCGCCGACGCCGCCGGGCGCCGTCCCTTCGCGGTCAACGTCGCCTACCGGCTTCCCGCGGGACGCCCGCTGCCCGCCCCGGCGGCGCAGGACGGCAGCCGCAGCCCGTTCCTGGGGCTGCACTCCTACGGGGAGGAGGACGCGGCGCTGTTCTTCGGCCGCGCGGAGCTCACGCGCACGCTGGAGGAGCGCGTGCGCCGCTGCGGCGGGGAGCCGCTGCTGGTCGCCGGCCCTTCGGGGGCGGGGAAGTCGTCGGTGCTGCGGGCCGGGCTGATCCCGGCTCTGGGCGTGCGCCGCTGCCTGCTGCTCACGCCGGGCGCGGCCCCGCCGGCGCGCCTGCGCGAGGCGATCGAGGCCGTCGCCGACGTCCCGGAACGGGCGGAACCGGCGGAACAAGCGGGATGGGCGGAGCTGGTGGAGGCCCTGCCCGGCGACGCGGTGATCGTGGTGGACCAGTTCGAGGAGCTGTTCACCGAATGCACCGACCAGGCGCAGCGGGCGGCGTTCATCGCGGCGCTGGCCGCGGCGGCGCGCCGCGCCGCGGTCGTGATCGGCGTGCGCGCCGACTTCTTCGGTCACTGCACCTCCTTCCCCGAGCTCACCCACGCGCTGGAGCACCCGGTCGTGGTCGGCCCGCTCAGCCGCGAGCAACTGCGCGAGGTGATCGAGCAGCCCGCCCGGCTGGCGGGCCTGGCCCTCGAAGAAGGGCTGGTGGAGCTGCTGCTGGAGGACCTGGGAGCCGGGCTGGGCGGCCCGCCGCTGCCGTTGCTCTCCCACGCGCTGCTGGCCACCTGGCAACGCCGCGAGAACGGCGTGCTCACCCTGGGCGGGTACCGGGCCACCGGCGGCATCGGCCAGGCGCTGGCCCGTACCGCCGATCAGATCCTGGACGGGCTGGGCGAGGACGGGCAGCGGCTCGCCCGCCGGATGCTGGTGCGGCTGGTGCACCTGGGCGAGAACACCGGCGACACCCGCAGGACCGCGCCGCTGTCCGACGTGCTGCCGGCCCGTGAGGAGCACGACCTGGCCCGTACGGTGCTCGACGCCTTCACCCGCGCCCGCCTCGTCACGGTCGACAGCGACCGGGCGGAGATCGTCCACGAGGCGCTGATCCGGGCCTGGCCCCGGCTGCGCGCCTGGCTCCAGGCCGACCGCGCCGACCTGCTGGCGCTGCAGCAGCTCGCGCAGGACGCCGCCCGCTGGGACGCCCACCACCGCCAGGCCGGCTACCTCTACAGCGGCGCCCGCCTGGCCGCCATCGCTCCCGCGCGGCGGCGCTGGGAGGCCGACCCCGCCCAGCACGCCGCGCTCGGGGAGGTCGCCCGCGACTTCCTGCGAGCCGGCGACCAGGCCGTGCGGCGGCTGGCGCGGCGGCGGCGGGCGACGTTCGTCACGCTGGTGGCTCTCGTGATCACATCGCTGGCGGGCGCCGGGACCGCCGTCCTCGCGGCCCGCGACGCCGACGCGCAGCAGCGGCTGACCGAGACCCAGAGCCGTCAGGCCCTGTCACGTCAGCTCGCCACGCAAAGCGAACGCGTCCTGACCCGCGACCCCCTCCAGGCGCAGGCGCTCGCCGCCACCGCCTGGCACTTCGCGCCCACCGACGATGCCCGCCGCGCCCTGCTCAGCGCGTCGAGCACACCCGGCAAGGGCTCGCTCATCGGGCACGCCGAGGCCGTCGAAGGAGTGGCGTTCAGCCAGGACGGCCGGACCGTGGCCAGTTCCGGTCAGGACGGCACCGTCCGGCTGTGGGACGTGACCACCCGGCGCCAGCTCGGCGCGCCGCTCACCAGCGGGAAGACGGAGATCGACGCGGTGGCGTTCAGCCCGGACGGCCGCATTCTCGCCGCCGCTGCCGCCGACGCCACCGTACGCCTGTGGGACGTGGCCACGCGCCGCCCGCTCGGCGGGCCGCTGAAGAGCCGGGAAGACCTCAGCACGCTGGTGTTCAGCCCGGACGGGCGCACCCTGGCCGGCTCCGGTCACACCGGGAAGGGCGCCCAGCTGTGGGACGTGGCCACGCGCCGCCAGATCCGCCTCCTCGCAGGACAGGGCTACGGGATCGGGTCGGTGGCGTTCAGTCCCGACGGCCGCAGGCTCGCCACCACCAGCGAGAAGGTCGTGACGTTGTGGGACGCGGCGACCGGCGGCAAGATCGGCGCCGTCGGCTTCGAGGACGAGATCAAATCGGTGGCGTTCAGCGTGGACGGCCGCACGCTGGCCGGGGCGGGCAACGGCACGGAGGTGGCGTTGTGGGACGTCGCCACCCTCCGGAGCAAGGGCTCCATCAGCAGCGGGCACGACCCTCACCATGTGGCCTTCTCCCCCGACGGCCGGGTCCTGGCCACCACCGGGGGTGACGGGACCAAGCTGTGGGACGTGGCCACCCGGCGCCAGCTCGGCGCCACGCTCGGCGGCCACACGGACGAGGTCGTCTCGATGGCCTTCAGCCGCGACGGCCGGACGGCGGCCACCGCGGGTCTCGACAAGACGGTCCGGCTGTGGAACGTGTCCATCTTCCGCCAGTTCGGGACTCCGCTCACCACCGGGACGGACGATCTCATGTCAGCGGGGTTCAGCGCCGACGGCCACACCCTGGTCACGACGGACGAGAACGACAAGGCGCGCCTGTGGGAGGTGGCCGCCGGCCGCCCGATCGGCGCCCCGTTCACCGGCCACCTGGCGGCGCCGGCCCCGGACGGCCGCACGCTGGCCGTGGTCACCGGGGACGGCACGGTGCAACTGTGGGACGTGGAGGGACGCAGGCGTCTCGGCAAGCCCTTCACCGCCGATCGCTCGTACGTCGATGACCTGCTCTTCAGCCGCGACGGCCGGGCGCTGCTCACGCTCGGCCGGGAGGGGACGAGGCTGTGGGAGGTGGCGACGCGCCGCCCGATCGGCGTCCCGATGCGGCTGGAAGGGGCGTCGTACCCGATGGCGGCGTTGAGCCCCGACGGTCGGGTCCTGGCCGCCACGACCCAGTTCGACGGCAACGTCGTGGACCTGTGGGACGCGGGCGCCCAGCGCCGCATCGCGGCCCTCACCGGTCATACGGGGACGATCACGGCGCTGGCGTTCAGCCCCGACGGCCGCATCCTGGCCAGCGCCGGCAGTGACGTGGACAGGACGATCAGGTTGTGGGAGGTGGCGACCCGCCGCCAGATCGGCACGCCGATGACCGGGCATGACGGGGGCGTCACCTCGTTGACCTTCAGCCCCGACGGGCGGTTCCTGGCCAGCGGCGGCAACGACAGGAGGATCCGCCTGTGGGACGTGGCCACCCAGCAGCCGATCGGCGCCGCGATCACCGGCCATGAGGCGTATGTCGCGGCGATGGCGTTCAGCGCGGACGGGCGCACGCTGGTCAGCGCCGGAGGTGGCGTCGAGGCGGCCATGCGGCGCTGGGACGTCGGACTTCCCGCCGACCGTGACCTGTTCGCCTCGGCCTGCGTCGCGGCCGGCAGGTCGATGACGGCGCAGGAGTGGCAGGAGTTCAACCTGCCGGCACCGCATCGCCGGGCGTGCTCCGCTGTGCTCGGCCGGTGAAGCAGCCGTGCGCCGCGCTCGGCCGGCGGTGCGGCCGCGGTCATCGACGCCAGGCGGACGTCCGCGCTGCGGTCTCGGCCTCTCCGGCAGCGCGGCCGGCGCTCCAGACCATCGTCCGCTGGTGGACCCGCCGGCCGTCGTGCCGGAGGCCGGGCACCAGGGGCGCCGGGCCGTGCTCGGCGAAGCCCATGCGTTCGAAGAACCGCACCGCCCGGGTGTTCTCGACCAGGGTCTGCAGGTGGCAGCCGGGAGATCCGGCCGTCCTGAGCCGGTCGAACCACCGGCTCATCAGCCCGTCGGCGGCGCCGGTCCCCCGGGCCTCGGGTGCCACGTTGATGTGCAGGTGCGCGGGCCACCGGGTGTCGGCGAACTCGCCGACGCGGGGCTGCCTGCGGACCGCGGCCCACGCCAGGTCGGCCAGGCTGCGCGCGAAGAAGGCCGCCGGCCTGGCCCGGAACATCAGCTTGTAGGTCCGCATGGCCTTCTCCATGCGCTCCCCCTCCCCGGGGAACCTCGCGCTGTCGAGGCAGCCCGTCAGGTAGCCCACCAGGGCGCCCCCGGAGACCGCGACGAAGAGCGAGTCCGGCTCCAGCTCCATGTAGGGGTCCAGGTAGACGGCCGCCTCCGAGTCCACGTGCCCCCACAGCGACGCCGTGGGAGCGCCCTCCCCCACGCGCCCGAACAGCTCGCGCAGCTCAGCACGGTCGCCCGGTGCGAACGTACGGATCTCCATCACGCCTCCATCATCATGTACGTCCTACTCTGTACGTCATACGCAATTATTAGCCTATATGACATACACAGATCCCGATCGCACGAGAGGATGTTCGATGGCAGAGCTGCCACCCGTCGTGGCGCGGATGTGGGACCGCGAACCCACCACGCGCAGAGGCCCCCGGCCGCGCCTGGACCTGGCCACGATCACGACGGCCGCCATCGAGATCGCCGACGCCGAAGGGCTGGCCGCCGTCTCCATGAGCAACGTCGCCGCCCAGGTGGGCGTCGCCCCGATGGCGCTCTACCGGTACGTCGGCAGCAAGGACGAACTGCTGACCGTCATGGCCGACAGCGCCGTGCCCCCACCACCCGAACGCGGGAACCTGCCCTGGCGCCCCTACCTGGCCACGTGGACCCGGCTCACCCGCGACGTCCTGCTGTCGCGGCCCTGGCTGCTGGAGCTGCGCCCGAGCACCCCGCCCATGGGCCCGCGGCGGCTGCTCTGGCTTGACCGGGCCCTGGACGCGCTGTCCGACACCGGGCTGGACGACGGCCAGCGATTCCACGCCGCCACGGTGCTGACCGGCTACGCCCTCACCGACGCCACCCTCACCCACTCGCTCGGCGCCGGGGGCACCGAACTCGCCGCCAGGGCCAAGGGCGCCACCGAGTACGGCGAGATACTCACCGAGGTCCTCGACCCCGCGACGTACCCGGCGCTGTCGGCCATGATGCGCGCCGGCCTGCTCAGGGACTCCACCGGCTGGACCGAGGACGCCGACTTCCAGTTCGGCCTCAACCTCCTGCTGGACGGCATAGAAGCGCTGATCTCCCGCCCAGCCCGGTAACCGGCCCCGCCGGCTCCGAACGCGACCAGGCAGGCGGGGCCGGTCCGCTGTCGGCCATCCCCCAGCGGACCGTCCAGGGCGCGGTGCGGGACCTGGCCGACCGGTGCGGAGATACGGCTCGCACAGGGTGGGACAAGTCCAGCGCGATAAGCTTCCGGCTCCGACATGGCGGGCGAATGTGGAGGTGATCACGGTGCATCCGGTCTTGTGACAGCCCCATCCCGGGGCGTCGCGGAGCCGAAAGGTGACCGTATGAGCAAGACCGACAAGACCCGGCCCTGGTGGGTGGGCATGGCTGAAGCGCCGATGGCGAACTGCCGTCCCGTGCACGATCATCGGTTCGGGCCGTGCACGCTGCCGGAGGAGATCACCGCCGACAGCGCGTTCATGAACCGCCGCGGAAGAAGCGGCTGCTACTGGGGCGCCACTGACCACTACCTGTTCGAATGCGGCATTCTCGGCGGCGGCCGGGAGTGGAGTCACATCCGCCGCGAGGACCGGCGCCGGAGCCGCCACCAGGCACGCCATGAGCTGCGCACCTGCAACGGCAGGGGCTGAAGGACTCCACGTTACTGGCCGCGCACTGCTGCAACATCGGCTGTGCCTCGGTCACCGGAGCCGCGACCGGCTCTCCTGGTTTGACTGCGGAGGGGCGGCTGTGCGAGCCTCTTGTGTCATCTCTCCGAAAGGGCTGGTCGTGACGCTAGGCATGGTTCTCGGCGATCTCTCCTCTCGCGCTTCGACGCGGGAGCGGTAGCCCTACCTGCCCTGACACGCGCGCCCGTGCTGCAGCAGCACGGGCCGTCCGCCCTGCTCCTCGTCGAAGTGCTCTTCGTGCCCCTGCACGTTCGATTCACGAGGAGTACGTGGTGTCCACCATTCACTGGACCGAGACAGGCATCCTCCGTTCCGCGCACTGGCATTCCGAGAGTGCGACACCGCCTCCCAGCCGGGTCGTCGGCGCGGACGACCGTGTGAAAGCCGACACTGCTCACCGTCTGGCCTGCGAAGGAACCGCCTTGCTGTGGCAGGGCGACTTCCACAACGCACGTCAACTCCTGCAGGCGATGGGCCGCCGCATCGACCGGAAACCTTCCCGGCAGGGCGGCAGCCCGGCAGAGTCCTTCCACCTGCACCGCAGAGCCCGCGCCCACCGGGCCCGCGTGCTCGGCAGGCTCCTCGTTCTGCTGGAAGACGACTACAGCCTCAACCTGCGCAGAGCCCCCGACGTGCGCCAGGCATGCACCGAGGCGTACGGGCCGCCGTCCGGGCCGATGGCCGTCTCGCTCACAGAACTACTGGGCGTGATCGGAGCGCACCAGTGGCGTACGAAGGGCGTGGAAGTACCGGCCCTCGACGCCCGCATTCACCCACACTACGGCGTGTTCTCCCCGGTCAGGGGCGAATACGTCGACCTCGTCGCACATGCACCGCTCCCCGCGGGGCGCCGCACCGCGTTCGACCTCGGAACGGGAGCGGGAGTGCTCGCCGCCGTCCTGGCCCGACGGGGAATCGACCACGTCGTGGCCAGCGACATCAGCCCCCGCGCCCTGACGTGTGCCCGCGAGAACATCCGCCGGCTGCGCCTCACCGGACGCGTCGACGTCGTGGGCCCCGGCCTCTTTCCGGACGGAAACGCGCACCTCGTGGTCTGCAACCCGCCCTGGATCCCGGCCCGGCCCACCTCCGCCGTCGAGCAAGGCGTCTACGACCCGGGCAGCAGCATGCTCCGCGCCTTCCTGTACGGGCTGACCGCACACCTCGAACCGGGAGGTGAAGGATGGCTCATCCTGTCGGACCTGGCCGAGCACCTCGGGCTCAGGACGCGGAGTGAACTGCTGGCCGACATCAAGGCAGCCGGCCTGCACGTGGTGGACAAAATCGACACCAGGCCGCAGCATCCACGAGCGCGGGACACCGCTGACTTCCTCCATGCCGCCCGCGCTGCGGAAGTCACCTCGCTCTGGCGTCTCACCGGCGCCGCCACCCGGCCGCTGGGTCCTTGGTCGCGCTGATTCGCAACAACCGATCGCCAAGCCGCAACGTCCGCACCTCACGGCGACCCCCGGCCCAGCGCGAGACTGGCCCGCATGAGCGCAAAAAGATCGCGTTTTGCCACGTCAATGGCGAGCCCGCCGATCCGGCGGCTACTCGCTCTGGTCACCGGCGGCTGCCTTGCCCTGACCGCGTGCGTCACACAGGCCGCGGCGCAGCCATCCACGGCGCCCAAGCCACGCCCGTCGATCGTGAAGCTGGACTCGGGCCGGATACGGGGAGTGGACGACGGTGCCGTCAGGACGTACTCGGGGATCCGCTTCGCGCAGCCGCCGCTGGGCAGGCTGCGGTGGAAGGAGCCGGTGCGGGTTGCCCCGTGGCGGGGGGTGGCCGACGCCACCAAGCCCGGCCGGCCATGCCCGCAGGCGGACAGGGGTAAGCAGCTCGGCGGGGAGGACTGCCTGTTCCTCGACGTGACCGCACCGGCCAAGGCGTCTCGAAAGCCGCTGCCGGTGATGGTGTGGCTGCACGGCGGCGGCTTCGTCGAAGGCTCCGGCAGCATGTACGACGCCCGGCGGATGGCCGGCCAGGGCGAGGTGATCGTGGTGACGCCCAACTACCGGCTCGGCGCGTTCGGCTACCTCGCGCTGCCGGGGCTGCCGGGCTCGGGCACCTTCGGGCTGGCCGACCAGCTCGAAGCCCTGCGATGGGTGCAGCGCAACGCTGCGGCCTTCGGCGGCGACCCCGGCAACGTGACGCTGATCGGCCAGTCCGCCGGCGGGATGAGCACCTGCGCGCTGCTGACCTCCCCGGCCACGCGCGGCCTGGTCGACAAGGCCGTCATGCAGTCGGGGACGTGCACGCTCAACTGGCCGTCCGGCACCTACGTCCCCGTTCCGGACATGCCGCCGTTCACGCCATACGCTTCGCTGAAGACCAGCCGGGACATCGGTCTGGCCGCGGCCAAGCAGCTCGGCTGCGCGGCGGGCAAGGAGCTGGAGTGCCTGCGCTCCAAGCCGGTCTCCGAGCTGATGAAGATCAACGAACGGTTCGGCAGCGCCCTCGCCCACGGCACGCCGCTGCTGCCGCTGGACCCGGCGCAGGCGCTGCGCACGGGCAGGTTCCTGCGCGTGCCGGTGATCTCCGGCGCCACCAGGAGCGAGAGCAACGGCTTCGTCGCCGGCGCTGCACAGGCCGGCATCCCGGTGACCGCCGAGAACTACCCCGCTCTGATGAAGAGCGCGTTCGGCGATCAGGCCGGCACGGTGATGCGGGAATACCCGCTGACGGCCTTCTCCTCGCCCGGCCTGGCCTGGGCGACGGTGAGCAGCGACCGCGCATGGGCCTGCCCGACCCTGGAAGGCAACCAGGCGCTGGCCGCCCGCACTACGGTGTACGCCTATGAGTTCGCCGACGCCCAGGCCCCGAACATCGCCGGCATTCCCTCCGGCTTCCCGCTGGGCGCCCAGCACGCCAGTGACCTGCCCTACCTGTTCGACCTGGACGGCGAGTCCTGGGACGGGCTCATCTCCGAGCAGTGGCGGCTGGCGCAGCAGATGATCGGCTACTGGATGTCCTTCGCCCACAGCGGCAAGCCCCAGGCCGCCGGCGCACCCGCCTGGCACGCCTTCACCCCGTCCGGCCAGACCGTGCTCAGCCTGAAACCCGCGAGCCAGGGCGGCATCGGCCCGGTCGACCTCGGCGACGAGCACCGGTGCGCCTTCTGGCGCGGACTTACCGACTGATCACCGCCGTGGGGGGGGGGGGCGGGGGCCCCCGCGCCCCCGGGCGGGGGGGCGAGGAAGCAGAAAAAATGAGGATTGTTTGAGCCCGGGTGATACCCCA
>NZ_JBEZZG010000039.1:0-82175 GCF_040639085.1 Nonomuraea sp. NPDC023979 | reverse complement strand
GATGTCTTGGAGTGACAGACCTCTTCTACAGCGGCTCCGCTGCTTTGTTCACCGGTCTTGACGAACAGCCCTCTCCCTTAACTGAACGGCGTTGGATCTAGAGGTCGCGGGCCTCGTCCAGGACCTTGGCCGACTCGCGCTCGTACGAGCCCCTGGCCGACAGCACGAGCAGGCCGCCGAGGACCATCGGGACGATGAGCGCGTACATGGCCGTCACGAGCGAGCCGGTGGCGTCGGAGGTGATGCCGACGATGAGCGGCCCGAACGCCGCGCCGAGCGTGAGCAGGAACTGCAGCACGGCGAAGCCGAGGCCGCGCGAGCGCGCGCCGACGACGTCGGCGACGGAGGCCGTGCAGGTGGGGATGGCGGTCGCCGACACCGTGACGGCCAGCAGCACACAGAGGATCATGGCGGTGGCCGACCCCATGAGCAGGGCGCCGCCGAGCAGCAGGGAGCCGGCGGTGATGCCGGCGCCGCCGACGAGCAGGAGCCCGGCGCGGTGGCGGGTGATGGCCCTGCGGCCGAGCCGGCCGCCGATCACGGTCCCGGCGACCACGCCGACGATGGTGACCAGGCCGCTCGTGGTGCCCGCGGTGCCGATGGGCAGGCCGTACGCGCGTGACAGGAGGGTGGGCAGCCAGTAGTAGATGCCGCCCAGCCCCAGCGTGAGGATCATGACGCCCACGGAGACCCGGACCAGCGTCCGGACGGCGAGGACCTCGCGGACCTGCCGCCAGAAGGGCGGCGAGGCGAGGGCGGGCCGGTCCGGGGGAGCGGCGCCGGTCGCGGGCGCGTCGCCGGCCGAGGCCCTGATCCTGTCGAGCCGGCCGCGTTCGGGCTCGCGCAGCCGCCAGACCAGCAGGGCGGTGAGGATGCCGGGGACCGCCATGCACAGGAAGGCCGCGCGCCACCCGTACGCCTGGCCGATGACGCCGCCGACGATGGTGCCGAGCCCGCTCAGGTAGGTCGTCATGCGGGTCCAGCCGTACACGTGGACCCGTGCGGCGGCGGGGTAGAAGTCGGCGATGAGGCTGCCCATGGCCGGGTTGTCGATGTTCTCGGCGGCGGCGAGCAGCACGCGCATGAGGTAGAAGACGGCGAACCCGGCGGCGAGTCCCGAGCCGAGCGTGGCCAGCCCCCAGCAGAGCACCACGACGGCGATGATCTTCGTGCGGCTGTAGCGGTCGGCGAGGTAGCCGGCGGGCAGCGCGACGGCGGTGGCGGCCAGGGCCCCGGCGGTGGGGATGGATCCGGCGGCCGTGTCGCTGAACCCCCACTGCTCCTGGATGAGCGGGAGCACGCCGGCCAGGAGCCCGGCCTCCATGCGGTCCACGATGCCGACGAGGAACAGCACGGCGAACGGCGCCCAGCCGTACGGGTTGGGGTCGGTCGGGCTGATCCCGCCCGCGGGTGGGGACCCGAGTCGCCGGCGCTCGCGGGTGACGGCCTTGACCATGGACTTCTCCTCCGCTGTGGCAGCCGGGTGCCCTAGAACAGGGTTCTAGGACCGAGTTCTGGTCAGAGTGTCGTACATCACATCGTGTTGCGCCAGGGGTGCGGCGTCAGGAAGTGGTCACGGCGGACCGGGGCGGCGGGGCCCCGTGGCGGTACGGGCGTTTATGAATAAGTCTCGGGAATTTCCGGTTTAGTGCGGTATGTGATTGTCCCTGATAAGAAATAGCCGACGTTTTGACATGGCTGTAGGGACAAGGGCGTGTAAAGTCGTCAAGCGGCGACGCCTCATGCTCATTTGACGGGTGTCGATTCCTCTGCCGTGCCCATATGGAGCTCCAGCACTTCAAAGGACGGACATGAACGGATCCGCGGATTTCACTGCCGGAGTGCTGCTGGCGAGCGTCATCTGCAGCGTGTTATTGCTGATGGTCTGCCTCGTGCTGCTGGCCATCCTGCTCATGCGCTCCCGGGCGCCCGAGCGCGGGCCCGCCCCCGCCGAGCCGCCCGCCGAGCGTCCCGCGCCCCCCGCCGAGCGCCCCGCCCAGGGAAACGACGAAACCGCCGGGCAGGCACGTGCCGACGAACAGGTGCAAACCGCAGAAAAGGCCAGAGTCAGTGCCGAACAGGCCAGAGAGGCCGCCGAGAAAGAGAAAGAACAGGCGCTGCAACAGGCCAACGCCAACCTCCAGTGGTACAACGCGGCCGTCGCCGAGACCGGCCGGCTCGTCGAGCGCCTCAACGCGGTGGCCGACGCCGAGGTGCGCGGCTACTCCGACGTCGTCGTGCCCGGCCTGCTGCACCCGCAGTTCGCGGGCACGCCGCTGAGCGACCACATCGCCGGCGCCGAGGAGCTGCTGCGCGAGGCCGTGCACGCCACCCGGGCCGACGTCAGCGGCGCCGCCCGCGCCGGCGTCCGGGGCATGGCCGAAGAGGTGCAGATGTACCTGGCCCGCCTCCAGATGTCCATCAACGAGGCGCTCGACCTGCCGCCCGGCACCGACCCCCACCGCAGCCTGGTCGAGATGGACGCCCACGCCACCTGGGCGCTGCACGCCGTCCAGCGGCTGCGCATCCTGGCCGGCTCCTGGCCGGGCGTGCAGCGCGCCGACTGCACCTTCCGCGAGATCGTCGAGAGCGCCCGCGGCCGCATCCCCGCCTACGACCGCGTCGACTACACGTACGTGCCCGACGTCGGCGAGCGGTGGGTCGAGGGCCGGGTGGTCGAGCCGATCACCGTCGCGCTCGCCGAGCTGCTGGCCAACGCGACCAGCTACACCGGCGACCGGGTCAGCGTCTACGTCCGGGAGGTCCCCAAGGGCTTCTGTGTCGTCATCGACGACAAGGGCGCCGGCCTGAACTCCTTCCAGCTCGCCGAGGCCGAGCGGCTGCTGTCGCGCCAGACGACGCTCGACGCGGCCAACCTGGCCGACGAGCGCAAGCTGGGCTTCGCCATCATCGGCACCCTGGCGCACGACTACGGCTTCCACGTCGACGTCAGCGCCCCCTCGCCCAGCGGCGGCGTCCAGGCGTCCTGCCTCGTCCCGCACCACCTGATGAGCGCCGCCCCCGGCCTCGCCGCGCCCCCGCGCGAGACGGCCCCGCCGCAGCCCGCGCTCCACGCGGCCCCCGCGCCGGTCACCACCTCCCACGGCCTGCCCAAGCGCGAACGCCGGCACGCGGTCGCGCCCCTCTCGGCCCAGCCGACCCAGCAATCCATCACCGACACCCGCGCGCCCGAAGACGTGGCCGCCGACCTCGGAAAGCTGAGCGAGCTGCTCAGCACGGGCCTCGCCACCGGCCGCGACAACGACGCCGAAGGACACTCGCAGCCATGACCATAGAGCAGCCCACCGCCGACGACACCAACATGAGCTGGGTCCTCAACAACCTCGTCGACCAGCAGTCGGACGTCATGAACGCGGTGCTGTTCACCTCCGACGGGCTGGTCCTGGCGCACTCGGCCGGCATGAGCCGCGACGACGCCGACCGCGCCGCCGCCGCCCTGTCGGCGATGAAGTCGCTGCAGCAGCAGCTGAGCGAGTTCTGCACCACCCCGTCGCGTCACAGCGCTCCAGGGCCGCTACGCTACGTGATCGCCGACCTCGCGAACGTCACCATGGTGCTGTTCGCCGTGACCGAGCGCACCGGCATCGGCGTGTCCATCCGCGGCGAGTCCAACAGCGCCGCGACCCACATCGCGATCCAGGCGGCCACCAAGACCGTGCGCGGGCTCGGCCCGATCCTCGGCGCGCGGGAGCGGAGCAGCGGCGCATGACACCGTCGCGGCACCGGCGGGCGGGCATGATCCGCTCCTACACCGTGTCGGGCGGCGACGCCTCCGCGACACGCGCCGGTCTCGACGCCGCCACGCTGCTGCTCGCCGACCCCGCCCGGCCGCTGGCCGGGCTCGCCGCCCACCCCCGGCGGGTGATGGACCTGTGCCTGCCCGGGGCGCTGTCGGTGTCGGAGGTCGCCGCCCACCTGGAGCTGCCGGGCGCGATCGTCAAGGTCATCGTGGCCGGCCTCGTCGACAGCGGCCACCTGGCCCCGCGCGCGCCGTTCGTCCCCGCCGCCTCCCCCTATAGCACCGACTTCCTGATGAAGGTGTTGAAGGCACTTGAAAAGCTCTGACCGTTACGTGCCGGCGACGGCCCGGCCGGTGAAGGTTCTCGTGCTCGGCCCGTTCGCCGTCGGCAAGACCACCTTCGTCAGGACCGTCTCGGAGATCCGCCCGCTGTCCACCGAGGAGCGGATGACGCAGGCCGGGCAGCTCGTGGACGACCTGCGCGACCTGCAGGGCAAGGACACCACCACGGTGGCGATGGACTTCGGCCGCCTCACGTTGTCTCCTGAGATCGTGCTCTATCTGTTCGGCGCGCCCGGCCAGCCGAGGTTCCACGGCATGGTCCGCTCCCTCATGGAGGGCGCGCTCGGCGGACTGGTCCTGGTCGACACGCGCCGCATCGACGACAGCTTCGACGCGATGAACCTGCTCGAAGAGGCGCAGCTGCCGCACGTCGTCGCCGTCAACCACTTCGACGGCTCGCCCCGCTACCGCGACGCCGAGCTGCGCGACAGCCTCAGCCTGGACGACCAGCCGCTGGTGAGCCTGGACGCCCGCCGGGCGGGCTCGGCCAAGCACGGCCTGATCGCCCTCGTCCAGCACATCCTCGACCACCACCGCCGCCTGGAGCATGCCCGATGACACCGTCCGCCCCCGTCCCGAGGCTGTTCGGCCCCTCGTTCGCCGCCCGGCCCGACGACGCCTACGACCTGCTGCGCGCCGCCGGCCCCGTCGCCTGGGCGGAGATCGCCGACGGCGTGCACGCGCTGGTCGTCACCGGCCGCCGCGCCGCCGTCGACGTGGTCACCGACACCGACACCTACTCCAAGGACAGCCGCATGTGGGAGGCGCTGCAACAGGGCCGCGTCCCCGCCGACAGCCCGGTGCTGGCGCTCATGGCCTACCGGCCCAGCCTCCTGTACGCCGACGGCGAGCGGCACGCCCGGCTGCGGCGCGCGATGGACGACTGCCTGCGCCGGATCAACCTGCACGAGCTGCGCGAGATCACCCGCCGCCACGCGCTGCGCCTCATCGACGACTTCGCCGGCGAGGGCCGGGCGGAGCTGATGAGCCAGTACGCCGACATGCTGCCGCTGCTGGTCTTCACCGACCTGCTGGGCTGCCCGCCGGAGCTGGTCGAGCGCATGGTCACCGGCTGCCAGGGCATGATCAACGCCGGTCCGGAGGCCGCGCAGGGGGCCGCCGACCTGGCGCAGTGCCTGGCGGAGATCATCGCGATGAAGGACGGCTCGCCGGGGCGCGACTGCACCTCCTGGATGCTGGCCCACCCGGCCCGGCTCACGCACGAGGAGATCCTGCACCAGCTCGTCGTCCTGGTCGGCGCGGGCACGATCCCGACCTCGGCGTGGATCGCCTCGGGCCTGCGGCTGCTGCTGTCGGACGACCACTACGCCGGCGACCTGACCGCGGGCGCCGTCACCGTGCGCCGCGCCCTGGAGCAGGTGCTGTGGACGCAGTCGCCGATGGCCAACTTCTCCGTGCACTTCGCCCGCCACGACACCGCGCTGCACGGGGTGCCGGTCCCGCGCGGGGTGCCGATCCTGATCAGCCACGCCGCCACGGGCACCGACCCGGCGCTGCCGCCGCTCGGCTACGACAACCGCTCCCACCTGGCCTGGTCGGCCGGCCCGCACCGCTGTCCCGCCGACAGCCAGGCCGCCGCGATCGCCCAGACCGCGATCGAGACGCTGCTCGACCAGCTGTGGGACCTGGAGCTGGGGGCGGGCGGCGGAGCCAACCGGCCGGGCCCCTTCCACCAGTGCCCGGCGACGCTGGCCATCCGCTTCCGGCCCCGGCCCGCCGATGCTTCCCTCACCCCCACCGCGTCCACTGGAGGTAGTCGTGTCCAGCGAACCCCCGATTCTCGATCCCACAGGAAGGCGCCTTTATGAGCAGGTCGACGAGCTGCGCGCGGCCGGCCCGGCCGTCCGGGTGCGGCTGCCCGGAGACCTGGTCGCCTGGTCGGTGACCCGCGGCGAGGTCGCCAAGAAGCTCCTGGTCCACCCGGGCGTCTCGAAGAACGCCCGCACCTCCTGGCCGGAGTACAGGCCGTTCGCGATCGGCTGGCTGACCGCCTGGGTCGACGTGATCAGCATGTTCACCGTCGACGGCGACGACCACAAGCGGCTCAAGGACCTGGTCGGCAAGGCGTTCACCCCGCGCCGCATCGAGGCGATGCGGCCCGCGATCGAGACCATCGTCGAGGACCTGCTCGCCGACCTGGAGCTCGCCCCGCCGGGGCGGCCGGTCGACCTGCGGGCCTCCTTCAGCTATCCCATCCCGACCCGGGTGATCTGCGACCTGATGGGCGTCCCGCTGGAGCAGCGCCCGCAGATGCTGCGCTGCATCGACGCGGTCCTCGACACCAGCCTCACGCCCGAGCAGGCGAACGTCGTCCAGCGGGACATGTTCGCGGCGATGCACGCGCTCATGCACTACCGCCGCGCCAACCCGGGGACGGACCTGACGAGCCTGATGCTGGCCGCGCAGGAGGAGGGCGCGCCGCTCAGCACGGAGGAGCTGGTCAGCACGTTGATCCTGATGATCGGCGCGGGCAGCGAGACCGCCGTGTCGCTCATCGACCACGCGACCGTCGCCATGCTGTCGCACCCGGACCAGCTCGCCGCCGTCCGCGCCGACCCGGCCCGCTGGGACGACGTCATCGAGGAGAGCCTGCGCCAGCACGCGCCGATCATGCACCTGCCGATGCGCTACGCCACCACCGACATCGACCTCGGCGAGGGCGTCATGATCGGCAAGGGGGAGCTCATTCTCATCGCGTTCGGCGCGCACGGCCGCGACCCGGCGGTCAACCCGGACCCGGACCGCTTCGACATCAGCCGCGCCGAGCGGCAGCACCTGGCGTTCGGGCACGGCATCCACTACTGCCTGGGCGCGCCGCTGGCCCGGCTGGAGGCGGCGATCGCGCTGCCGGCGCTCTTCTCGCGCTTCCCGGAGCTGCGGCTGGTGAGCAGGCCGGGGCGGCACACGTCGTTCATCGGCAACGACTACCCGTCGCTGCCGGTGGTCCTCGACCCGGCGGCGTGACACCCATAAACCTGGACGTGTAGTATCCAGGTTATGCGGATGAGCGAGGGCGTGGAGTGGGCGCTGCACAGTTGCCTGAACCTGACCTGGGTCGAGACCGGAGAGGCCATGACGGCGGCCCGCCTGGCGGCGTTCTACGAGCTGCCGGCGGCCTACCTGAACAAGCAGCTCCAGGCGCTGGCCCGGGCCGGGATCGTCACCTCCACGCCCGGCCCGCGCGGCGGGTTCCGGCTGGCGCGCCCGCCGGAGCGCATCACGCTGCTCGACGTGGTGACCGCGATCGAGGGGCCGGGGGAGGCGTTCCGCTGCGAGGAGGTGCTCCGGCAGGGGCCGGGAGGCCGCTCCGACGTCGACTACCGCAAGGCGTGCTTCGTCTCGCAGGCCATGCGCCGGGCGGAGCTGGCCTGGCGCAAGGAGCTGGCCGGTCAGACGCTGGCGGACATCAAGAAGATGGTGGAGCGCCACCTGCCCGGCACCCCGGCGGCCACGCGCGACTGGTTCGCCTCCCGCCGTCCCTGAGCGCCGCCGTGGGCGGGGTGCTCGATCGGCCCCGCCGCTCACCGTAATTCTGGATATCAAATATCAAAGATGGAGAGAATCATCATGCGCATGAGCATCCGCAAGCCCGCCGCCGACGGTCTCAAGGCCATGTACGCGCTGGAGGCCTACCTCAACGCCGGCCCCGTCCCGCGTGCCACCCTCGACCTGCTGCGGCTGCGGGTCAGCCAGATCAACGGCTGCGGCTACTGCGTCGACATGCACGCCCGCGAGGCCGCCGAGGCCGGAGTGAGCGACCGGCGCGTCCACGGGCTCGCCGCCTGGCGCGACACCCCCTTCTACAGCGACGCCGAGCGCGCCGCGCTCGCCCTCGCCGAGGCCGCCACCCGCATCGCCGACAACCCCGCGGGCGTCCCCGACGACGTGTGGGCCGAGGCCGCCGCCCACTACGACGAGGAGTCGCTGGCCGTCCTCGTCATGGCGATCGGCTCGATCAACACCTGGAACCGCATCAACGTGACCCTGCGCAACGCCCCGGCGGCCTGAGGACCCGCCTGCCCGAAATTTGCAGGGACGTGGACGTTTGCCGAGACCCGCTGGGGCACGGCGGCAGGTATGACAACCATCGCTTCCGAAGTGCTCATCGAGCGGCTGGCCGAGTGGGGCGTCGACACCGTCTTCGGCCTGCCCGGCGACGGCATCAACGGCATCATGGAAGGGCTGCGCCGCCACGCCGACCGCGTCCGCTTCGTCCTGGTGCACCACGAGGAGGCGGCGGCGTTCATGGCCGCCGCCCACGCCAAGGCGACCGGGCGCGTCGGCGTGTGCCTGGCCACCAGCGGCCCCGGCGGCATCCACCTGCTCAACGGCCTGTACGACGCCAAGCTGGACCACCAGCCGGTGCTGGCCATCACCGGCATGCAGGAGACCAGCGTGCTCGGCACCGGCTACCAGCAGGAGGTCCACCTCGACCGGCTGTTCGCGGACGTCGCCGAGTACAACCTGGTCGTCGACAACCCGACCCAGCTGCCCGGCGTCGTCGACATCGCGATCAGGACCGCGTACGCCCGGCGCGGCGTCGCCCACCTGACCCTGCCGAACGACGTGCAGGTCGCCCCCGCCGACGCCGACCCGTACAAGCACGTCGCCCCCGCCCGGCCGCCGGCCACGGCCGCCGTCTACCTCAGCCCGCCCGGGCTGCCCCGCGAGGAGGACCTCCAGGCGGCGGCCGAGATCCTCAACCGCAGCGAGCGCCCGGCGATCCTGGCCGGCGCCGGGGCGCTGCACGCGCGGGCCGAGGTGCTGGCCGTGGCGGAGGCGCTCGGCGCTCCGGTGATCAAGACGCTGCCCGGCAAGGCCGTCATCCCCGACGACTCCCCGTACGCGGTGGGCGGCATCGGCCTGCTCGGCACCCGCCCCGGCGAGGAGCTCGTCGAGGACTGCGACGCCCTGTTCATGGTCGGCACGAACTTCCCCTACACCCAGCACCTGCCCCAGCCCGGCCAGGCCCGGGTGGTGCAGCTGGAGGCCGACCCGGTCAGGGCCGGGGTGCGGCTGCCCACCGAGGTGCCGATGATCGGCGACGCCAAGGAGGGGCTGCGCGCACTGCTGCCGCTGCTCAAGCACGACGGCGCCCGCGACCACCTGGACAAGTACGTCCGGATGACCGAGAAGTGGCACTCCGACATGGCGGCGCTGGACTCGCCGGACCGCGACCCGATCGCGCCGCAGTATCTCATGGGCTGCGTCGACCGGGCCGCCACCGACGACGCCATCCTCACCTGCGACTCCGGCACGATCGCCACCTGGGCCGCCAGGCACTGGACGATCCGCGGCGAGCGCGGCTTCTACCTGTCGGGCAACCTGGCCTCGATGGCGCCCGGCCTGCCGTACGCGATCGCGATGCAGCTCGCCCACCCCGGACGGCAGGTCATCGCGTTCATCGGCGACGGCGGGTTCGCGATGCTCATGGCCGAGTTCCTGACGGCCGCCCAGCACGACCTGCCGATCAAGGTGATCGTCAACAACAACAACTCGCTCGGCCAGATCCTGTGGGAGCAGATGGTGCTCGGCTACCCCGAGCACGGCGTCCGCTTCGCCCGGCCCGCCGCCGACTTCTCCGCCTGGGCGCGCTCCTGCGGCGGCTACGGCCGCAAGGTCACCGAGCCCGGCGACGTGGCCGAGGCCGTCGCCCAGGCGCTCGCGCACGACGGCCCCGCCCTGGTCGACGTGGACGTGGACCCGAACGAGCCGCCGATGCCCGGCAAGGTCTCCTACCAGCAGGCCAAGAGCTTCGCCCAGGCGTTCCTGCGCGGCCAGCCGCACAAGGCGTCCATCGCCACCACCCTGTTCAAGGACAAGATCTCCCAACTGGGCAAGTGAGCACCCGCCAAGATCGGCCGGACTGTAGGATGCCGCCGTTCCCGGACGATCGAGGTGCCCGTTGCGCGCGTTACCCGAGGAGAGCCAGTGGGGCCTGCTGGCCGCCGCCGGTCTGGCCGAGCAGATCCACGCCTTCTGGTTCGAGGGCGACGACCGCGCCGCGATCGCGGCCGAGCTGGGGATCGACCAGGCCAGGACGGTCGAGTGCGGCCTGGCCACCGCGCTGCGCTGGAACGGCGCCGGCTCGCGCACCCCGATCCTCTGGATGGGCCGCCACGCGCCCGGCTGGACGTTCGCCCTGGTGCTGAACTTCTCGCTCTGCGCCCTGGCGCCGCTCGACCGGCGGGTCCTCGAGTTCTGCTACGTGAGAGGGATCAACGAGTTCTACGGCGTGCCGGGCATCTACGGCGAGGACGGCCTCGACGACCTCTGGCTCAACGACGACCAGGGCGACGAGAGCGACCTCGACCCGCACCTGGTCGCGATCGGGCGGATCACCGGCCGGTTCGTCGACCGCGCCTGGCTCGCCGAGCGGCGGACCCTGTGCCGGGTGGCCGCGTGAAGCTCTGGGAGCAGTGGCCGCTGCTGGAGGCGCGCGGGTTCGGTGACCTGTTCGCCGGCACCTGGATCGAGGGCGACGACCCCGACGAGATCGCCCGCCTGCTCGGCGGCGACCCGGCGGCGGCGGTGCCCTGCGGCCTGGCGGAGGCGATGCGGCACTACGAGCCGTACGGGTTCGACGAGCTCGTCTGGATGGGCGCCCACGCCCCCGGCTGGACCCATGCCATCACCGTCGCCGGCCCGCGCCCGCGCACCGAGCCGCTGGCCGGGCGCAGGTACGTCCAGGTCGTGTGGGACGCCGACGGGCTCGGCGTGCACGATCTCTACTATTCGGACGGCGTCACGGAAGGGCGGCTCAGCCCGAGGGACGTCGCCGCCACCGGCTGGCCCTTCCACGAGCACGCCCACGGCCTGGCCGACGACCGGATGAGCCCCTTCAACGTGTTCGCCGGGCAGGAGGTCAGGCCGGAGGGCGTGCTGAGGCTGTGGCTGGACAACTGGCTGATCGTGGCGGGCCGCCTGTCGGGGCGCTTCCTCGACGACGATTGCCTCGACGCGACCCGGCGGCTGTACCGCCTGCCGGTCGGCTGACGCGCCCGGGGGGCGGGTCAGCGGCGGCGTCGCCGGAGCAGCAGGACGCCGCCGGTCGCCACGGCGGCGCCGAGCAGGACGAGCAGGCCGGCCACGGCGGTCGCCGGCCACGGCCAGGCGCTGCCGGTGAGCCCGAGGTCCTGCACCGGGTACTCCAGCGTCTTCGCCGTCCACCGGGCCGTCTGCACGTCGTAGGTGCGGGCGATGTCGCGCATCACCGGGTCGAAGGCGAACTCCCCGCCCGTGTGCGGGTACTCGGGCCGCAGGTCGCCCACCCCGGTCACCTGCCGCCGGGCCGCGTCCAGGCCGGGCACGATGAGCCGCCCGAGCTCCCCGGCAGCCTCGGCGGGCGTCGCCCGGGGCACGAACGTCAGCCCGTGGCGGGAGCGCACCGGGCCGTCACCGATCGCGACCGTACGCCCGACCATCGCGTGCTCGGTGTAGGAGATGAACACCGAGGCCAGCTCCAGCTCGCCGACGCCGTCCACGAGCCGCACGCCGATGGCCGACGGGCCGGGCCGGTAGGAGGCGTTGATCCCCACGACCGCGTCGCCCGGCTCCAGCCCGGACTCGGGGATGGGCGCGGCGGCGCCGGGGGAGTAGTGCCGCCAGTGCACCCGCTGCGCCGCCTCCTGGGCCGCGTCGGCGCCGAGCAGCCGTTCGACGATCCGCAGGGCGCCGTCGATGCCGGACAGCACTCCGGCCGTGGTGATCACCTCGCCGTCGTCGACGTACCGGACGCCGCCGGTCCAGCCGACGGCGGGGAAGTCGGCACGCAGCCCGGACAGCCGCAGCCAGTGCGAGGTGGCGCGCCTGCCGTCGAGCAGCCCGGTCCCGGCCAGCACCCGGGCGCCGTTGCAGACGCTGACGACGATCGCGCCGCGCGCCGCGTGGGCGCGCAGCCAGTCGCCGACCGCCGGGTACGGCTCCTGCATGGCGGGGATCACCACGGCGTCGAGCCGGTCGCGCCGCTCGTCCAGCAGCCGCGTCAGCCCGTCGAGCGTCAGGTCGGGCACCAGGTCGAGCCCGCCCGTCAGAGGCGCCGGGCCCGCGTCGGCGGCGACGACGTACGTGTTGACGCGGCCGGTGCCCGCCAGCACCTCGTACGGGCCGAGCAGGTCGGCCACGTTGGTGCCGCCGGGGCCGGTGAGCAGGGCCACGGTGGGCTTGGCCGGGTCGTGGCCGCCGGCCTTCGGGGCGGGCCTGGCGGTCACGGCGTCGGCGCGGACCGTGTAGAGGTCGCCGAACTTGCCCGTGGTGTTGACGGCCGACACCGAGGCCGGGACCAGCAGCGCGACCAGCACGACACCCGATCGCCTGAGCCACTTGGCCGGGATGCCGACCGGGTGGCAGGTGTACTCGGCGTGGCGCCACAGCATGGCCAGGGCCATGAAGACGAACATGAGCGTGTGCCCGAGGGACATCACGACATGTCCTGATAAGACGCCGAACCAGTAGGGGGCGAGCAGGATGGGGAACGGCGCGAACATCGCCACGCTCATCTCCGCGATGCTCGCCCACCCGTGCCTGCGGACCAGCATCCAGGCGGCCATGCCGACGGTCATGTCGGCGGCCATGAGCAGCGTGTCGACGTCGAACCGGACCGGCTGCGGCAGCACCGCGTCCCACAGGAGGTCGAGCAGCAGCATCCCGGCGTACATGGCGATGACCATCTCGGCGTAGTGCCAGACGAACCTGATGATTTTCCGCATGTCCGTACTCCTGACGTGAGCGTGTGATGCCGCCGACGTTAGGAAGGGACGGGCAGGCGCCGAATCAGCGAACTCGCCGGTCCTCCGCCAGGACGAGCCGCATCAGCTCGGCGCGCGAGGTGATGCCGGCCTTCTGGAAGACCTTGCGCAGGTGGTAGTCGACCGTGCGCGGGCTGAGGAAGAGCTGCGCGGCGATCTCGCGGTTGGTCAGCCCCTCGCCGACCGCCAGCGTGATGCGCAGCTCCTGCGGGGTGAGCGTGCCGAGCGCGGCGGCCTCCGGGGCGCGGGTGCGCGCCTGCTCGCCGGTGGCGCGCAGCTCGCCCTGCGCGTGGTCGGCCCAGGCGAGCGCGCCCAGGCGGCGGAAGCCCTCGGCCGCCTCGCGCAGGTGCCGCCGCGCCTCGGACCGCCGCCGGTCGCGCCGCAGCCGCTCGCCGAGCAGCAGCTCGGTGCGGGCCAGCTCCAGCGGGGAGTCGGCCAGGGCGTGCAGGCGCAGTGCTTCGGCGAAGTGGCCGTGCGCGTCGGCGCCCTCGTTGACCAGCGCCCGGCAGCGGGCCGCCAGCGCGCCCAGCTCCGGCGAGCCGGTGTACGCGGTCCACCGCTCGTACCGCGCGGCAGCGGTGGCGGCGCCCTCCTGGTCCCCGGCCCGCACCAGCGCCTCGACCAGGTCAGGCGCCATTCCCATGGCCAGGTCGGCGGGCAGATCCACGCCCGGATCGGCAACCAGGCCGGTGGCCGCACCATGAGGGCGGCCCGTGGCCGGATCAACGGTCGAGGCCGTGGTCAGGGCCGTGGCCGGGCCGGTGGTTCCGGCGAAGTGGTGGGCGGCCTCGTGGTGGCGGCCGGCGACGAGGTCGACGAGGCCGAGCGCGCGTCCGGCGTACGCCATCGCGTCCGGCAGGCGGCGGCCGGTCGCCTCGGCCAGCACGTCGGCGGCCAGCTCGGCCGCCTCCGGCCGCCCCCGGAGCGCCGCGCACAGGGCCAGCAGCGCCCGGTTGCGGCAGGCGGTGTTGGGCTGGCTGGCGTCGGCGGCGAACTGGCAGCCCTCCTCGGCGTGCGCCTCGGCGAGCCCGAACCGGCCCCGCGCGAGCTCGTCGGCGGCCTGGTACTCGAGGTTCCAGGCGACCGTGCCGAGCGATCCGCCCGCCCGGGCCAGCCGTCCGGCGTCGCGGATCAGGCGGCGGCTCAGCTCGTGCTCGCCGAGCTGCCCGGCGATCGCGCCGGCCAGCGTCATCGTCACCGGATCGGTGAGCTCACCGGCCAGCTCGCGGTCGCGCTCCGCCGGTCGCGGGTCGTGGCCGGTGCGGGCCAGGCAGAGCGCGTGGAGCAGCCGCAGCACCGCGTCGCGCGGGTCGTCGCGGTCCGGCGCGACCTCGCCGAGCCAGCCCGCCAGCTCGGCCCATGCCCGGGGCCGGTCGGCCCGGCGGCCGAGGTCGGCGTACATGGCGACGGTCGGCGTGAACAGCCGCCTGTCGATCCGGAGCGCGCGCGGGATCCACGGCCTGACCAGGTCGAGCGCGTCCTGCGTCGACCCGGCGAACTCGGCCACGATGGCGCGCAGCGCGGCCAGCGCGATCCGGTCGGCCTCGGCCAGGCGCGGCTCGCGTTCGGCCCGGTCGAGCAGCTCGCCGGCGGCGGCGGTGAACCCGCCCTGGACGGCGGCGCGCGCGGCGCTCCACAGCCGGCGGCCGCGGTCGGGCCCGTCGGGGGTGAGCTCGGCCGCGCGTGACAGCGTGGCCATGGCCGCGGCCGGGCCGCCGCGCAGGGCGGCCTGCTCGGCCGAGCGCTCCAGCTCCCCGGCTGCCTCCTCGTCCTGGCCGACGGCGGCCTGCCCCAGGTGCCAGGCGCGCCGGTGGTGGTCGGCGTCGGTGTCGAACGCCGAGGCGAGCGCCCGGTGGATGGCCACCCGCCGGTTGACGGTGGCGCTGTGGTAGACGGCCGACCGGATGAGCGGGTGCCGGAACACCAGCCGGGTCCCGTCGTAGGTGAGCAGTTCGTCCAGCTCGGCGCGGTGCAGCGGGCCGGCGTCGATCCCGAGGGAGGCGGCGGCCCGGCCGACGGTCTCGACGCTGCCGGAGCCGTCGGCGGCGATGAGCTGGAGCAGCGGCAGCGCGGCGCCGTGGCGGGCGCGGATCCTGGCCAGGAACGAGCGGCCGAGCTCGTCGGTCAGCGCGGGCGGCTCCTGGGCGCCCTCCGGCGGCAGCTCCCGCCCGGCGAGCTCCAGCAGGGCGAGCGGGTTGCCGCCGGTGACGGCGAGAAGTTGCTCCTGCTCGCCGTGGGTGAGCCGCCGCCCGGCGAGCAGCGCGCGGGCGGCGTCCGGTTTGAGGCCCATGAGCGGGATGCGCCGCAGGTGTGGCAGGTCGGTGTCGTGTCCCTCGTCGGCCCGCGCCGCCAGCGCCACCGCGATCGGCTCGTTGTCCAGGCGGCGGGCCACGAACGCGAGCGTCTTCAGCGTGGGCCGGTCGGCCCAGTGGGCGTCGTCGACGATGCACAGCAGCGGACGCTCGCCGGCCCGCAGCGACAGCAGCGACAGCGTGGACAGGCCGACCAGGAACGGGTCCGGCGGCGTGCCGTGCGCCCGCCCGAACAGCACGCTCAGCGCCTGCGCCTGCGGGCCGGGCAGCTCGGCGACCGAGTCGAGGACGGGGAGCAGCAGCTCGTGCAGCGTCGCGTAGGCGAGGTCGGCCTCGGGCGCGACGCCGACCGCGCGCAGCACCCGGAAGCCGGTCGCGCGCTCCTCGGTGTGCGTCAGCAGCGCGGTCTTGCCGATGCCGGGCTCGCCGTGCAGCACCACGCCGCCGCCGTGCCCTTCGGCGGCACGCCGCAGCAACGTTGCGAGCAGCTCGATCTCGCTGTCTCTCCCCAGCACACGGTGAGCATAGAAAGCACCGCAAGCTGTGACAACGGGCACGGGACCGGCGACTTCACTGATGCGGGCCGGCGGCAGGCTGCCTAGCCTCGGAGATCCGCGGCAGAAGGGCAGGTCACCATGGGCGAGACGCTGCGCGGCAGGACCGCCATCGTCACCGGCGCCGGCCGCGCGATCGGCGCGGCGGCGGCGCGGGCGCTGAGCAGGGCGGGCGCCGGCGTCGTGCTGGCCGCCCGCGACGGCCGCGCGCTGGAGGCGCTGGCCGCCCGCATCGGCGCGGCCGGCGGCGCGGTGGTGGCCGTCCCCACGGACCTTTCGAGCCCGGTGTCGGTGCGGCGGCTGGTGGAGCAGACGCTCGGCGCGTTCGGCCGGCTCGACGCCGCCTTCAACCACTCCCGCGCCGCCCTGGCCATGCGGTACGAGCTTCCGCCCATGCGGCTGGCCGGGCGGGGCCGCATCGTCAACCTGGCCACCGGCCCGCGCGTGGCCGAGCTGACCCGCGCGACGGCCCGCGACCTGGCCGGCACCGGCGTCCGGGTCAGCGCCGTGACCCCGGCGTACGGCAGCGCTGAGGAGATCGCCGACGCGGTCGTGCGGCTGTGCTCGGAAGGGTGCTCGGACTGGTGCGCGGACGGGTGCGCATGCTCGGACGGCTGTGGCTGCGGGTGCGCGGACGGCTGGCTACGCTTGCCCCATGCATCCGCGTCTCGGCCAGATCGTCATCGACTGCCGTGATCCACACGGCCTGGTCCGCTTCTGGGCCGCCCTGTTCGGCGGCGACCCGGTGGACCGCGCCGCCGACTGGTCCTACGTCGAGCCGCCCGGCGGCGTCCGCCTGGCCTTCCAGCAGGTGCCCGAGGGCAAGGCCGGCAAGAACCGGCTGCACCTGGACGTCGAGGTCGCCGCGATCGAGCCCGCTGCCGCCCGCGCCGTGGAGCTGGGCGCCACCCGACTCGGCGCGACGGTCACCGACGCCCAGGGCTCCTTCCAGGTGATGGCCGACCCGGAGGGCAACGAGTTCTGCTTCGTGCACGGCTGACCAGCGGCATGTCCGCTTTGTGCAAACCGTGAGGTCCGCCAGGGGAAAGACGGGGACGGGCCGGCCGGGGTTCACTTCCGGGAAACATCCCAGAAAGGACCCGTCACCATGCCGGAAGCACCGAAGTCGGAGTTCTGGAAGGACCTGCGGCCCATCGAGAACTCCTTCCGCCCGGACGCGCTGCCCGAGGTGTACCTCTCGCAGGTCGCCACCGACGACGACCGCTACTACGTGCCGTTCACCGACACCGTCGGCTCCCGCCCGCTGTGGATCAACGTCAAGGACAACAGCTGGGCCGACATCCTGCGGGCCAAGGAGGCCGGGCTGGTGAACCGGCACTACCACCCGCACGAGGTGTTCGCGTACACGATCTCCGGCAAGTGGGGCTACCTGGAGCGGCCCTGGACCGCGAGCGCGGGCGACTTCGTCTACGAGGCGCCGGGCGAGGGCCACACGCTGGTCGCCTACGACAGCGGCGAGCCGATGAAGACGTTCTTCATCGTCAAGGGCCCGCTCATCTGGCTGGACGAGAACGGCGACCCCGACGGCTTCTTCGACGTGCACGACTACATCGCGATGTGCCGCGAGCACTACGAGAAGGTCGGGATCGGCGCCGACTACGTCAACTCCCTCTTCCGCTGACACGAGGTCGTCATGGCTGACACCCCCACCGGGACCACGGCCGACAGGTACGAGAACCGCCTGCTGGTCATCCTGTTCCTCGCCTTCGGCTTCGTCTTCTTCGACCGCCAGGCGCTGTCGTTCCTGGCGCCGTACATGGACGCCGACTTCGGCCTGTCCAACGCCGAGCTCGGCACGCTGTCCGGCGTGCTGGCGCTCACCTGGGCGCTGGCCGGCATGTTCGCCGGCCGGCTCTCGGACGCGCTCGGCCGCCGCAAGCCCATCCTCATCGCGGCCGTGGTGCTGTTCTCGCTGTTCTCCGCCTCCTCCGGCCTGATGGCGAGCTTCGCCGGGCTGCTGGCGGCCCGCGCGCTCATGGGCACGGCCGAGGGCGCGGTGCTGCCGATGGCGCAGTCGCTCATGGTGGAGGCGTCGAGGGAGAGCCGCCGGGGCTTCAACATGGGCCTGGTCCAGGGCTCGTCCGCGGGCCTGCTCGGCGGCATCGTGGCCCCGCTGGCCGTGGTGTGGCTGGCGGAGACCTACAGCTGGCAGGTCGCCTTCTACGTCACGATCATCCCCGGCCTGATCATCGCGGCGCTCATCGCCAAGTTCGTGCACGAGCGCTCGCCCCGCACGCCGGACGCCCCCGCGGCGGCCGCCCCGAAGCCGGCCCGGGTGCCGCTGGGCGAGGTGCTCAAGCTGCGCAACATCGTCGTCTGCATGCTGATCGCCTGCTTCTACCTGACGTGGTTCATCACCATCATCACCTTCACCCCGACCTACCTGACCGAGGTGAAGGGCTTCGCGCCCGGCACGATGAGCGGCGTGATGACGTGCCTGGGCGTGGCCTGGGTGCTGTGGGGGTTCGCCACGCCGGGGATCTCCGACCGGCTGGGCCGCAAGCCCACGCTGATCGGCTTCACCGCGCTCGCGGTGTGCTGCCCGCTGTTCCTCGTGTACGTGGACGACCCCGTACTGCTCGGCGCGCTCATGGTGGTCAGCTACACCGGGCTGGGCTGCTTCACGCTGTTCATGGCCACGATCCCGGCCGAGACCGTGCCGCGCGGCGCGCTCGCCACCGCCCTCGGCCTGATCATGGGCGTGGGCGAGCTGGCCGGCGGGTTCCTCGCGCCGATGGTCGCGGGCTGGGCGTCCGACCAGTGGGGGCTGCAGACCGCGATGTTCATCGCGGCCGGCGGCGCGCTGCTGGTGGTCGTGCTCTCGTTCGCGCTGCGCGAGACCGCGCCCGCGGTTCTGCGCCGCCGCGCCGCCGCCGGACCGGCCCCCAGCGCGGCGGGCTCATGAGCGGCACCGCCCGCAGGCCCGCCGTCAAGGCCGCCGTCTGGTACGGCCCCCGCGACGTCCGGGTGCTCGACACGTACGTCCCGCCGCCCGGCCCGGGGGAGGTGACGATCGAGGTGGCGTACTGCGGGATCTGCGGCAGCGACCTGCACGAGTACGCCGACGGCCCGCACGCCATCCCGGTCGGCGAGCCGCACCCGGAGTCGGGCGTGGCCGCCCCGCTGGTGCTCGGTCACGAGTTCTGCGGCACCGTCGCCGAGACCGGCCCCGGCGTCACCCGCGTCGCCCCCGGCGACCGGGTGGCGGTCGAACCGCACTACCGCTGCGGCGACTGCCCCCGCTGCCGGGCCGGCGAGTACAACATCTGCCGCCACTTCGGCTTCGCCGGGCTGATGGGCCACGGCGGGCTCGCCGAGCGCGTCACCGTGCCCGCGTACATGCTGCACCGGCTGCCCGAGTCGGTGCCGCTGGAGCAGGCGGCGGTCTTCGAGCCCGCCGCGGTCGCGCTGCACGCCGTCAGGCGGGCCGCGGTGGCGCCCGGCGAGACCGTCGCCGTCGTCGGCCTGGGGCCGATCGGGCTGCTGGTGACGCGGCTGGCGGCCCGCGCCGGAGCCGGGCGGATCGTGGCGGCGGACCCGTCGCCGGCCCGGCGCGCGCTGGCCCGCGCCCTCGGCGCGACGGACACCGTGCCGGCCGGCGACTCCTGCGCGGCGCAGGTCAGGGAGGCGACCGGCGGCGAGGGCGCGGACGTGACGTTCGAGGCCGTCGGCTCGGAGGTGGCGCTCGGCACCAGCCTGGCCGCCACCAGGCGGGGCGGGCGGGTGATGTTCCTCGGCCTGGCCGGGACCGTCAGCCTGGACGCCTTCGCCCTGGTCAACAACGAGCAGTCGATCCTCACCAGCGTCGGCTACCGGGACGCCTACCCGGAGCTCATCCGCATGGTCGCCGAGGAGGGCGTCGACCTGACCGGGATCGTCACCTCGACCATCCCGCTGGCCGACGTGGTGCGCGACGGCTTCGAGGCGCTGCTGAGCGGCGGGGAAGGACAGGTGAAAGTGCTGGTCCGGCCTGTGTGACAGATCACACCGGGTTGCTATCCTGTGCGTCCCGCCGGGGAAGGAGGGACACATGCCGGCCGACACCGTCACCGTGGTCTCCAGGGCCACGACCGAGCACGTCGCACCCGCCGAGCGCATCGACTACTGGGAGGACTACAACCGCAGGGCGCTGGTGGGCCTGTCCTGCACCTCCTACTCCGACCAGGGCCTGCTCGCCAAGCAGACCAACATCGAGCTGACCGCGATCCGGCTGGCCGACATCGCGGGCAACGCCCACGCGATCGAGCGCAGCCCGCAGACCGTGCGGTCCGCGCCCAAGGACTCCGTCTTCGCCACCCTGCTGCTCACCGGCGACGCGGTGTTCCTGCACGAGCACGGCTGCCTGGCCGCCACCGCGGGGGAGCTCGTCGTCTACGACACGCGCAGCCCCTACCTGTTCGGGTTCTCCTCCAGCATGCGGCAGATCCTCGTCGACATCCCGCGCGACCTGTTCGACCGGGCGTGCCTGGCGGGCGGGCTGCCGGCGCCGATGCTGTTCGGCCGCGACACCGCCCGCGAGGGCACGCTGGTGGCCGCGCTCCGCTCGCTGCTGGGCGGGCTCGCCGCGCTGCGGTCCGGCTGGGAGCCCGACCACGCCGAGGCCGCCGTGCTCGACCTGCTGCGCCAGCTCGCCGCCGAGCGCTCCGGCGGCCGGCCCGGCCACGACGGCTACCGCACCCAGCTCATCGTCGCCGAGGACTACATCGAGCGGCACCTGCACGACCCCGCCCTGAGCACCGCCCGGGTCGCCGGGGTCATGGGCATCTCCGTGCGGCACCTGGCCCGCATCTTCGAGTCCACCGGCAGGTCGCCGGCCCGGCACATCACCGAGCGGCGGCTGGAGGAGGCGCACCGCCAGCTCACCGGCGGCGGGGCGCGCGACACCACGATCGCCGACGTGGCGCACCGGTGGGGCTTCTCGAGCCAGGCGCACTTCGCCCGCCTGTTCCGGGCCCGCTTCGGCCGCACCCCCAGCGAGGCCCGCGCCGCCGCGTCCGGCTGACCCGCCCCGGTGTGGCGTCCCGGGTGCTGGGTAGCCAGGCTCTGAGCAGCAGAAACGGGGGAGAACACGATGACCGAGCAGCCTGGGGAGCCGGCCGAGCAGGACCAGCCGGACGAGCTCAGCGACGAGGAACTGGACGAGGCCTTCCTGCGCCAGAAGGAACTCAATCCCGACGACTTCGAATAGCACGCCGGGGACGACGGGAGAACGAGATGACGGACGAGACCGGGCATGACGAGATGCCCGACGAGGTGCGGCGGGTGCTGGACGAGGTGTTCCGCGACCGGGACGAGGTGACGCGGCGCGAGGTCTACTCGTGCGCGTCCGAGCACGTCAAGCTGCCCGCCGACACCCTCGGACAGCTCAACGAGCTGCCCGAGCGCTCCTACACCAGGCAGGAGCTCACCGAGGCGCTCGCCCGCCTCCTCGGCGGGCACTCATAGGTACGGCCCGCCGCCGGCCGCCGGAGGCAGATCGGGCCGGGGCGGCGGCGGCAGCTGGTGGGCCGCCTGCTGCAGCGCCAGCCCGGTCTTGATGCCCTGGAAGACCCCCTCCAGCCAGCCGACGAGCTGGCTCTGCGTGATGCGGATCTCCGCCTGCGTGGGCGGCGCCGACGGGTCCGGCAGCAGGCGGGCCAGCTCCTCGCGCAGCTCCGGGTCCACGGAGTGGCCGATCTCCTTGACGGCCTGCTCCTGGATGTGCTGAAGCTGCTCGCGGGCGTGCTCGTCGAGCGGCACCGTACGGGCCTCGTCCAGCAGCGAGCTCACCATGGCGCTCACGCGAAGCAGCCGGGCCGGTTCCTCGACGCGCCTGATCTCCACCTCGGCGGCGGTCGCGGCCTCGTCCTCCGGCGGCCGGGGCTGATCTGGTGTCGGTGTCATGTCGGCGTCCTGTTTCGCTCGAGTGCCTGGGTTCACCTGACCCTCTGCCCACGCACCCGTACCTCACTCACCAGGCGAACGGCCGGGCGATCCGCGAGCCGAGCCATCCGGCCCGGTAGTAGAGCCGGGGCGGGACGCGCGACAGCAGCGGCGAGTGGCGGCGGCCGAGCAGCGTGAGCAGGTGCTCCGGCGGCAGGCCGACGTAGCGGTCCAGGTTCTCGTACCAGCGGGCGCTGTAGCGGGCCGCCCGCTGCGTCGGCCGGATCGCCGCCATGCGCTCGCGCTCGAACCAGGCCAGCGCCTCGGGCAGCCGGGGGGTGTTGTGCAGCGCGTGCACCAGGAACGCCGCGTCCCCGAGCGCGAGCGCCGTGCCCGCGCCGATCGAGTAGTGCGTGGTGTGCGCGGCGTCGCCCAGCAGGACCAGGTTGCCGCGATGCCACGTCCGGTTCGTCACCGTGCGGAAGCGCTGCCAGCGCCCGCCGCCCCCGCCGATCAGCGGGTGCCCGTCGAGGACCTCGGCGAACAGCTTCTCCAGCAGCGCCAGCCCGTCGGCCTCGCCCGCCTCGTCCAGCCCCAGCCCCCGCCACGTCTGCGGGAAGCACTCCACCACGCAGGTGCTGTTCGCCTTGCCGTACGGGTAGCCGTAGCACCAGATCCAGCCGTGCTCGGTCTCGGCGAAGGCGAAGGTGAAGGCGTCGAAGACCTTGGTGGTGCCCAGCCACACGTACGGGTCGCGGCCGGTCGCCACGTCGGTGCCGAAGTGGTCCGCGTGGCGTTCGCGCAGCGCGCTGCCCGCGCCGTCACCGGCGATGACCAGGTCCGCCCCGGCCAGCTCCTCCTCGGCGGCGACCTCGTGCTCGTACGCGATCCGCACGCCGAGCGAGCGGGCCCGGTCGGCGAGGATGGCCAGCAGCTCGCGGCGGCCGATGCCGAGCCCTTCCTCGGCGTTCTCCAGCGTCACCGTCGCGCGGTCGTGGACCCGCATCAGCCAGCTGTCCCAGTGGACGGAGCCGTCCACGATGGCCCGCGCGGTCTCGGGGTCGGTGCTGAGCAGCCTGTCACGCAGGTCGCCCCAGAACGTCACGCCCCACCCGTAGGTCGAGCCCTCGGGGTTGCGCTCGTAGACGGTGATGTCCCGGGCGGGGTCCACCAGCTTCATCAGGATCGAGAAGTACAGGTTGGCCGGCCCGCCGCCGACGCAGGCGATGTGCACGAGGAGCCCCTAAGTCACTGAACGTCACTTCTTACGACGCACAGTAACAGTCGGCCGGGCGGGGCCCCCGGTAGCGGCCCGGCCCGGCGGGTTCGAGCGGGCGCACGCGCGGCAGGCCGGTCAGCGCCGCCGCGGCGAGCGCCGGGCACGCCGGCGGGTCCGGCAGCCCGGGCAGGAGGAACACGTGACCGGCGGGCTCCACCGGCAGGCGCCGGAGGCCGGCCGCGATGCCGCCGGGACGACGGGCGCGGCCACCGTCACCCGCCGGGGCGGGACGTCCAGGCCGCAGCCCAGATCCGGAGCGGGGTCGAGAGCGGGGTCGCGGCGCAGGACCGCCTGCTGCAGCCGGCGCAGCGCGGGCCCCGGCTCGATGCCCAGCTCGTCGATCATGACGCGGCGGGTCTCCTGGTAGACCTCCAGCGCCTCCGGCGACCGCGAGGCCCGGTACAGCGCCAGCATGAGCTGGGCGCGCGGGCGCTCCCGCAGCGGGTGCGCCCGGACGTGCGCGAGCAGCACCGGCACCACCGCGTGGTGGTCACCGGCCGCCAGCCGCAGGTCGACGTGGTCCTCCAGCGTCGTCAGGCGCTCCTCCTGGAGGCGGGCCGACTCGGCGTGCGCCCAGGAGGCGTTCATGCCCGCCAGCGCGTCGCCCCGCCACAGCGCCAGGGCCCGCCGGAACAGGCCGTCCGCCGCCGCGACCTCGCCCCGCGCCCGCGCCTCCCGCGCCCGCCGGGCCAGCAGCGAGAACAGGTGCGCGTCGACGCTCTCGCGGGCCAGGTTCAGCTGGTAGCCGCCCGCGACCGTCGCGATGATCTCCTCGTCCTGGTGCGGCGCCAGCAGGCCGCGCAGTTTCGACACCACGATGTGCAGCTGCTTGCCGGCCGTCGTCGCCGTGCTCTCACCCCACACCTGGGCCAGGAGCTGCTCGGCCGGGACCGGCCGGCCGGCGCTCAGCGCCAGCCGCGCCAGCACACCGACCCGCCGCTCACCGGCCAGCCCGGCCGGCTCGCCGTGCGCGGTGATCTCCCAAGGCCCCAGGATCTTGATCTCCAGCCCCACGCGGGCTCTCCCTGTCGCTCGCCGACGGCGGGGGAAACGGAGAACGAAGGGACACCCCCTCGCCCCCGCCGCAGTGGGTGTCCGCGCCACCGGGGGAAACACTACGCAGGCGCGGCCGGGGCCGGTGTCGGGTGAACGCCCTACAAAACGGGCTCGTTGAGCTCGGCCAGCGTGATCACGCCGTCGTCGAGCGCCCGCCCGACGAGCTCGCTCTTGGTACGGGCCGCGCGCCCCGCGTTGGCGTACTTGATCCGGACGCGCGTGATGTAGGTGTCGACCGTCTTGACGGTGATGTTGAGCTTCGCGGCGACGAGATCCTTGGACGAGGACACGAACCAGGCCCGCAGCACCTCGGTCTCGCGCTGCGAGAGCCGGGGCCGGTCGGGGGAGTCGTCGGCGATGATCGCCCCCGACAGCGACGGGCCCGTGTACGGCTCGCCGCGCGCCGCCGCCCGGATCGCCGGCACCAGGTGCTCGGGGCCCTCGCGCTTGGTCAGGTAGGCCAGCGCGCCCAGGTCGACGCACTTCATCGCGGTCGCGTCGTCGGTGTGCTGCGAGTAGACGATCACCCGCCTGCCGTTGTCGACCAGCCGGCGCAGCTCGCCGAAGTCGGGCCGGCGCGGCACCAGCTCCAGATCGAAGATCACCACGTCGGCGCCGGCCCCGGGGCCCGTCCACACCTCGGCCAGCCGGTCGCCCGCGTCGATGAGCTCGATCGGCGGCACGGCCTCCGCGCACCAGAAGCGGACCCCCGCGGCGATCGCCGTGTGGTCGTCCACGATCACCGCGGTGATCAGGTCGTCGCCTGCCATTGGGCCTCCATCCACACCGTGTCGTCGTCGTGCAGCGCCTCCACCCGCACGCCGGGCGTCGCCGGGCTCGGCACGCCCACCTCGCCGCAGTCGGCCACCACGCTGACCGACACCAGCCCGGCGACCCCCGTGACCGTGACGCGGGCCTTCGAGGCCGCCGTGGCGAGCATGACGACCACGGCCTCGGTCAGGTCGCGGCGGACGGCCAGCGGCGGCGCCGGCCACTGACCCCGCGTGTCGAGCTCCACCACGACGCCCCGCCGGTCGGCCACGTCGACGCAGTGGCGCAGCTCGTGCAGCAGCGGATCGGCGACCGTGTCGGTCTCGGCGAACAGCCGCCGCATCCGCGCCGCCTCGATCGCCGAACGCCGCTGCACCTGCGGGTCCTCCGGGCGGAGCGAGCCGTCGGCCAGCCCCTTCAGCAGCGGGATCGTCGTCGCCGACAGCTCGGCGAAGCGCTGCTGCCTGCGCCGGTGGGACTCGGCGGCGACCGCCTCGGCGACGCGTACCCGCTCGATCTCCGCACGGGAGGCCGCCGCGGCGGCGCTGAGGCCGTGCAGGAGGCCCGCGACCACGGCCACGCAGAGCGGGAAGCCGATCACGGTCACCGAGCCGGTGGCGAACCGGGCCAGCGCGGCGCGGCTCGGCTCGTGCAGCACGAGCACGTTCAGCAGCGCGGTCAGCTCGTGCGCGAGCAGGAACGACACCGTGACGCGCAGCGGGCGGTCCAGCAGCACGACGACGCCCACCCAGTTGGCCGCGCCGAAGATCCAGTCGACGGTGGTCGAGGTCCGCCCGTCGGGCAGGGTCGCGTACGACAGTAGGGACGCGGCCAGCACGACGGCGACGGCGGGCAGGCGCAGCCGGTCCCACGAGCGCCGCCGCACGAGCAGCGCCGCCTCCCCCGCCAGCACCGCGACCAGCAGGCCCAGCGCGGCGACCTGGGCGAGCGGCGTCCCGTACTCGTCCAGGTGGCGCAGCAGGTTGGCGAGCCCGAGCCCGGCCACGATCGCCAGCGCGACCAGCAGCGTCGCCACGCGCAGGCCGCGCCGCAGCCGCGCCCGCGTCGCCTCCTCCTCCACGGCCTCGCCCATCGGGGTCATCGGTCCGCGTCACCGGCCGGGGCGGGCCATTCCAGGCTGACCAGGGTGCCCTCGCCCTCGGCTGAGGTGATCGTGGCGGTGCCGCCGACGCGGCTCATCCGGCCGCGCAGCGACTCGCGGATGCCGCGCCGGGTGAGCGGCACCCACGCGGGCGCGAACCCCCGGCCCCGGTCGGCGATGTCGAGCCGCAGCGCCCGCGCGTCGCCCTCCAGCCGCACGCTCGCCCGGCCGGTGCCCGCGTGGCGGCGCACGTTCGTGAGGGCCTCCCCGGCCGCGTCGGCGAGCGCCCGTGCCACGTCCGACGGCAGCCGCAGGCGCTCAGGGGCGTCGAACTCCACGGCCAGCCGCGCCTCGCCGAGCCTGGCCCGCAACCGCTCGACCAGGTCGTCCTCGCCGCCCGGTCCTTCCGGGTCGTCCCCGCCCGGCGGGCGGCCGGCGTCGGAGCACAGGCGGTCGAGGTCGCGGCGGGCCTGGGGAGCCAGCCAGCCGTCGTCCGAGCGCACCTGGCCGGTGCCGACCATGAGCAGCGTCGTCGCCGCCGTGTCGTGCAGGGAGTTGGCCAGCTCGCGCTCCTCGGCGCGGACCGCCTCGGCCACCAGCGACGCGCCGCGCGCCCGTACGGCCTCGGCCGCCGCCCGGTCGGCGCGGCCGGCGGCGTGGTGGACGAGCACCCAGGCCAGCCGGGACAGCGCCGCCGCCGCGGTCGCCCACATGGCCTCCCTGACCAGCGACTCGCCGCCGGCCAGGGCGACGATCAGCGCCGCCCCGCCTCCGGCGGCCACCGCCGCCGCACCGCCGGCGGCGGGCGTGGTGTGCCACTGCCAGGTGACGCAGGCGAAGGTCACCAGCAGCCGCAGCCAGCCGGTGTTGGTGTCCTCGATGGCGCCGGTCCACGGCACGCTCGAATACAGGCCCAGCAGGACGAGCACGTCGAGGGCGACCGGCCAGGACCCCCGCCCGGCGCGCAGCCACCACGAGAAGCCGCACGTCCAGGCCGCCGCGACGGCGACCACGGCGGCGGTGGCGGCGAGCTGTTCGCCCTGGGCGCGGAACAGGGCGATCCCGCAGATCGGCGCCAGCGTGGCCAGGCGCACCGCGGCCGCGTAGCGGCGGCCGAAGCGCACCAGCAGCAGCGCCGCCTCCCCAGCCACCCGTCACCCTCTCCGCCGGCACCCGCGCGATCTCCGTGACGAAGCCTAACGAGGAAGAGCTCTCATGTTCGCGCTATCGCCAAGCTGCCTGCCCGCCTCCGGGTTGCGCGGTTGACTCGTGCGACCGCCCGTGCCTGGAGCGCGGCGGTCGCCTGCGCGGGCGAGCCCCCCGGCCCCGCCCGCGCGCTCGTGGGTCGTCAGGCGACGACGAGGGACTCGGCGGTGAACTCCCGCCCGGCGACGATCTCGGAGACGAAGCCGTCGGGCCCGACGGGACGGTCGCCGATCAGCGTGACCCGGTGCAGGGTCCGCTGGACGTCGAGGTGGTCGAGGTCCGACGGGGCGAGGTGGGCCGTGGCCCGGTTGTCCCAGAACGCCAGGCTGCCCGGCTGCCAGCGCCAGCGGACGGTGTACTCGGGACGGGTGATCTGCTCGTAGAGCAGGTCCAGGACCCGCCTGCTCTCCGGCTCGGACAGGCCGACGATGTGGTCGGTGAAGCCCGGGTTGACGAACAGCGCCCGCTCCCCGGTCTCGGGATGCACCCTGACCACGGGATGCACCGAGACCAGCAGGTTGTCGTTGATCCGCTTGGTGAGCCGGCCGTCCTCCTCGTCCGGCCGGTATCCGGCCAGGAAGCGGTGCTCGGCGCGCAGCCCGTCGACGAACGCCCGCAGCGGCGCGGACAGCCCCTCGTAGGCGGCCACCAGGTTGGTCCAGGTGGTGTCGCCGCCGAACTCCGGCACGGTCTCGGCCCGCAGGATCGAGGCGGCGGGCGGGTTGACCGCGGCGGTGACGTCGGTGTGCCAGCCGGAGGCGTAGGAGTAGCGCTTCTTGCGGTACAGCTCGCGGTAGCCGGGGCCGTAGCGCTCCTCGTAGCGGCGCGGGTCGATGGTGAGGATCTGCGGGAACCGCTCGGGCGGGGCGTCCTCGTGCGGGTGGGCGTGGGTGAGGTCGCCGAACTGGCGGGCGAAGGCGATCTGCCCGGCGTGGTCGAGGGTCTGGCCACGGAAGAAAAGCACCTTGTGGGCGAGCAGGGCCTGGCGGATCTCCTGGACGGTGGTGGGGTCCAGCGGGTGGGCGAGGTCGAGGCCGACGATCTCGGCGCCGATGTGCCCGGCCACGCGTTTGACGGTCAGGATGCTGGTCATGGCCTGATCGTGCGCCACATTTCCCACAAAAGCAATAGGCAATTAGGGGAATTCGGGTGGCGGATCTTCCGGCATCCCGACGGCGAGCCGCTGTTCGCGCGGCGGGCGGGGCGGGCCTGGTGTGGCGCAATCCTTCCGTTATCCCTATTTACCTACCTGCTTGCTAGGTTATAGCCCAGGCCGAACGGGAGGTGTGGAGATGGGACAGGTCGCGCGACGCCGGGCGGACCGGGCCAGACAGGTCGCCGACCTGCTCAGGCGCCAGATCGTGCACGGAGGCTTCCCCCAGGGCAGGCTGCCGCCCGAGGCCGCGCTGGCCCGCGAGTTCGGCGCCTCGCGCAACACCGTGCGCGACGCCCTGCGCCTGCTGCGCGAGGAAGGGCTGGTCGAGCGTTGCCCCGGCGTCGGCACCACGATCGCCGGCGAGAAGTACCCGCACGGCCTGCACCGGCTGCTCGGCCTCGCCGAGACGCTGGACGAGCACGGCCGGGTGACCAACCAGGTCAGGACCATGACGCTGATCGAGCCGCCGCCCGCCGTGCGCGCCCGGCTCGGCCTGCCCCCGGGCGAGCCCGTCGTCTACCTCGAACGGCTGCGCAGCCTCAACGGCCTGCCGCTCTCGCTCGACCTGACCTACCTCGTCCGCGACGCCGGCGAGCCGCTGTTCGACGCCGACCTGACCAGCAACGACATCTTCGTGCTGCTGGAGCGGATCACCGGCAGCCCGCTCGGCACCGCCGAGCTCACGCTGGAGGCGGTCAACGCCGACCCGCACACCGCGGCCATGCTCGCCGTCCCGCGCGGAGCCGCGCTGCTCATGGTCGAGCGGCTCACCCACCTGGCCGACGGCAGGCCCGTCGACCTGGAGTTCATCCGTTTCCGCGGCGACCGGCTGACCATGCGCGGGCAGCTCGACCGCGCCACCCAGGAGGAGGGGCGATGGCCCTGATCGACCAGCGGGTCGAGGTGCCCGTGACCATCGACGAGGCGCTGTGCGTCGAGGGCTGCACGCTGTGCGTCGAGGCGTGCCCGCTCGACTCCCTCGCGATCAGCGACGAGACCGGCAAGGCGTACATGTACGTCGACGAGTGCTGGTATTGCGGCCCGTGCGCCGCCCGGTGCCCGGTCGACGCGGTCACCATCAACATCCCCTACCTGCTGCGATGAGGACGACGATGACGCGCGTGCTTCTGGCGGCCCTCGTCCTGCTCGCCGCCGCCGGCTGCTCGGTCACCGGCGGCGGCGCCGACAGGACGACGGTCGTCGTCGGCTACCAGTCCAAGACCATCAACACGGTCACCGCGGGCACCCTGCTGCGCTCGCTCGGCTACCTGGAGAAGCGGCTCGGCGACCGGTACGCCGTCGAGTGGCAGGACCACGACACCGGCGCCCCGATCACCGCCAAGATGGTCGCCGGGAAGATCGACATCGGCTCGATGGGCGACTACCCCCTGCTCATCAACGCCTCCCGCACCCAGGGCGTCCCCGAGGCGCGCACCGAGCTGATCTCCACCACCGGCTACAACCTGCGCGGCGGCCTCAACATGGTCGTCGTGCCGCCCGGCTCCCCGGCGACGACCCTGGCCGACCTGCGCGGGGCCAAGGTGTCGGCCAGCGTCGGCTCCGCCGGGCACGGCACGCTGGTGCAGGCCCTGGAGAAGGCGGGCGTCTCCGGGGTCGAGGTGGTCAACCACCAGCCCGCCGTCGGCGCCTCGCAACTGGAGGCGGGCGGCGTCCAGGCGTACGCCCAGTTCGTCGCCTGGCCGGGGCTGGTGGTCTTCCAGGGCAAGGGCCGCCTCATCTACGACGGCTCCGCGCTGGACGTGCCGACCTTCCACGGCGTGGTGGTGCGGCAGGCGTACGCGAAGGAGCACCCGGAGGTGGTGGACGCCTTCCTCAAGGCGCAGCTGGACGCCACCCGCTACCTGCACGAGCACCCGCTGGAGGCGGCCGAGACCGTCGCGCGGATCACCGGCCTGCCGCCCGAGGTCGTCTACCTCTACAACGGCCCCGGCGGCATCTCCACCTTCGACGTCACGCTCAAGCCGCAGCTCAAGGCCGCCCACGAGCACGACGTGCCGTTCCTCAAGCGCATCGGCGACGACTTCGCCGGCGTGGACGTCGCCGCCTTCGTCAACGACTCCTACCTGCGCAAGGCGTACGGGCCGGACTACGACCGGGACGTGGCCGCCACCGCGAACCCGGCCGCGATCACCGGGACGGACCCGGTGTGCGGCGGCCCGGTCACCGACCCGGCGACGGCCTCGGAGCTGTGGCTCGACGGCGCCGCCACGACGCGGCCCGCCGCCACGCCCGCCTGCCTGCTGCGCCAGATCGCCGCCGCCCGGGCCGCCGGGACGGCCGTGCGCGCCGCGTACGTGCCCGACACCGTCACCGGCACCCGCTGGTTCGCCGGCCACGCCGTGTGGCTGCGCGCGGGCGCGGACTTCCTGCCCTTCACCACCGCCGAGGGCGCCGCCGCCTACCGCGCGGCGCACCCGGACGCCGAGCCGATCACGTACGAGGACGCGGTGAAGGCGGCAGGGAAGGCGGCGGGCAAGACGGCGGGCAAGACGGCGGGCAAGGCGGGTGACACGTGACCGGCTGGGCCGTCAGAGCGGCCTCCGTGCTGGCGGCGGCCGGGCTGTGGCAGGCGCTCACCGCCGCCGACGCCCGGCTGTGGCTCAGGTTCGACCGGCTGCCCACGCTCGACGAGATCGCGGGGGAGGCCGCCCGGCAGCTCGTCACCCCGGTGTTCGCGCTCGACCTGCTGCAGAGCCTGATCCGCATCCTCACCGGGTTCGGGCTGGCCACGGTTGCGGGCGTGGCCGCGGGCATCGCGCTCGGCAGGTCGCCGCGGACCCGGGACGTGCTGCTGCCGCTGCTGGAGGCGGTCCGGCCGATCCCGGCGATCGCGCTGGTCCCGGTGGCGATCCTGCTGTTCCCCACCGACGAGCAGGGCATCGTGTTCATCACGTTCGTCGCCGCGTTCTTCCCGATCCTGGTCAGCACCCGGCACGCCGTCCGGGCGCTGCCCACCCTGTGGGAGGACGCCGTCAGGACGCTCGGCGGGCGCCGCCTCCACGTGCTGCGGCACGTTGTGCTGCCCGGCATCCTGCCCGGCGTGTCCGGCGGGCTGTCGGTCGGGATGGGCGTGTCGTGGATCTGCGTGATCTCGGCCGAGATGATCTCGGGGGAGTTCGGCGTCGGCTACCGCACCTGGCAGGCGTACACGCTGGTGGACTACCCGGCGGTGATCGTCGGGATGCTCACCATCGGCCTGCTCGGCTGGCTCACCTCGGCCGCCGTGGAGCTGGCCGGGCGGCGGGTCACCCGCTGGCTGCCCCGGGCCGCGCGGGACGGTGTGTCATGACCGCGGTGCTGCCCGCCGTCGGGGCCGCGCCCGCCGGGATCGGGTTCACGCTGGAGGGGCTGGCGCTCGGCTACGGCCACGACCCGGTCGTGCGCGGCGTCGACCTGGACATCGAGCCGGGCGAGGTGCTGGTCGTCGTGGGCGCGTCCGGCTCCGGCAAGTCCACGCTGCTGCGCGCCCTGGCCGGGCTGCTCCCGCCCGCCGCCGGGACGGTCCGCGCCGGCGGCGCCGAGATCACCGGCACCTCGGCCGAACGGGCCATGGTCTTCCAGGACGACGGGCTGCTGCCCTGGCGCAGCGTGCTGCGCAACGTCGAGCTGCCGCTGCGCATCCGCAAGGTCGGCAGGCGGGAGCGGACCGCGGCGGCGCTGGAGTGGATCGACCGGGTGGGGCTGGCAGGGGCCGAGGGCAAGCTGCCGCGCGAGCTGTCCGGCGGCATGCGGCAGCGCGTGCAGCTCGCCCGCGCGCTCGTGGCCGCGCCCCGCGCGGTGCTGATGGACGAGCCGTTCGGCGCGCTCGACGCCCAGACCCGCGCCCAGATGCAACGCCTGCTGCTCGACGTGCTGGCCGGCACCCGCGCAACCGTCGTCTTCGTCACCCACGACGTGGACGAGGCGCTGCTGCTGGCCGACCGGATCGTGGTGCTCGGCGGACCCGGGAACGGGCACGGCATTCGCGCGTCCTTCGCCGTACGCGGCGCCGGCCGGGACGCCGGGCTGCGCGACAGGATTCTGAAGGAGCTGTAGATGGAGATTCCCTCGATCGACGACCGCCTGCACCTGGAGTGCGAGGTGCTCGTCGTCGGCGGCGGCACCGCGGGCACGATGGCCGCGATCACCGCGGCGGAGCGGGGCGCCCGCGTCCTGCTGCTGGAGAAGGCGCACGTCCGTCACAGCGGCGCGCTCGCCATGGGCATGGACGGGGTGAACAACGCCGTCATCCCCGGCAAGGCCACCCCCGAGGACTACGTCGCCGAGATCACCCGGGCCAACGACGGGATCGTCAACCAGCGGACGATCCACCAGACCGCCACCCGGGGCCACGACATGGTCCGCCGCCTGGAGCGCTACGGCGTCAAGTTCGAGAAGGACGAGTACGGCGAGTACGCGGTGCGCCGCGTCCACCGCTCCGGCAGCTACGTGCTGCCCATGCCCGAGGGCAAGGACGTCAAGAAGGTCCTCTACCGGGTGCTGCGCCGCCGCGACATCCGCGAGAAGGTGCGCATCGAGAACCGGGTCATGCCCGTACGGGTGCTCACCTCCGGCGGCCGGGCCGTCGGCGTGGCCGGGTTCGACACCCGGTCCGGGCGGTTCGTCACGGTGAGCGCGGGCGCGGTCATCCTGGCGACCGGCGCCTGCGGCAGGCTCGGCCTGCCCGCCAGCGGCTACCTGTACGGCACGTACGAGAACCCCGCCAACGCCGGCGACGGCCACGCCATGGCCTACCACGCGGGGGCCGAGCTCAGCGGCATCGAGTGCTTCCAGATCAACCCGCTGATCAAGGACTACAACGGCCCGGCCTGCGCCTACGTGGCCAACCCGTTCGGCGGCTACCAGGTCAACAACCGGGGGGAGCGCTTCGTCGACTCCGACTACTGGTCGGGCCAGATGATGGCCGAGGTGGCCGCCGAGATCGCCTCCGCGCGGGGGCCGATCTACCTCAAGCTCACGCACCTGCCGGAGGAGTCCATCGGGGCGCTGGAGAACATCCTGCACACCACCGAACGGCCCACGCGCGGCACCTTCCACGCCGGGCGCGGCCACGACTACCGCACCCACGACGTGGAGATGCACATCTCGGAGATCGGCCTGTGCGGCGGCCACTCGGCCTCCGGGGTGTGGGTGGACGAGCACGGCGCGACGACCGTGCCCGGCCTGTACGCGGCCGGGGACCTGGCCTGCGTGCCGCACAACTACATGATCGGCGCGTTCGTCTTCGGCGACCTGGCCGGCGCGCACGCCGCCGCCCGGGTCGCCGAGTCCGGCGGGTCGCCCGACACGCTGCCCGCCGATCAGGTCGCCGCCGCCCACGAGCTGGTCTACCGCCCGCTGCGCCACCCGGACGGGCCGCCGCAGCAGCAGGTCGAGTACAAGCTGCGCCGGTTCGTCAACGACTACGTGACGCCGCCCAAGACCGCCGCCAAGCTGGACCTCGCGCTGGAGTCGTTCGAGCGCATGCGCGAGGAGGTCGCCGCGATGGGCGCGCGCACCCCGCATGAGCTCATGCGCTGCGTGGAGGTCGACTTCATCCGCGACTGCGCCGAGATGGCCGCCCGCGCCTCGCTGACCCGCACCGAGAGCCGCTGGGGCCTCTACCACGAGCGGGCCGACCTGCCCGCCCGCGACGACGCGACCTGGCTGTTCCACCTCAACCTGCGCAAGCGCGACGACGGCGCGATGGAGTTCGTCAAACGCCCGGTCGAGCCCTACCTGGTGCCCGTGCCCGAGTACGCGCCCGTGGCCGCCGAACCGGTCGTGCTCGGCGCGCACACCGCCACCCCCGTACGGCGCGCCGCCGCCGCGCCCACCGGCCGGGCCGCCGTCGGCCGCTCGCCGCGCATCCTGGAGCTGCACCGGCTGGCCGAGGAGCAGCCCACCGCCGACCGGCTCGGCCCGTACCTGTCGGACCCCGACCCCAAGGTCAGGCGGGCCGCCGTCGCCACGCTCACCGAGGTCGTCCCCGAGGGCACCGGCGCCGCGCTGGCCGCCGCGCTCGGCGACGCCCACGGCACCGTGCGGCGCGCCGCCGCCACCGCGCTCAAGGAGCTCGTCGAGGTGCTGCCCGCCACGCCCGAGCTGGGCGCCGCCCTGGCCGGGCAGCTCGGCGGGGCCGACGCGGTGGTGCGGGCGTGCGCGCTCGACGTACTGCGCGCCCTGCGGCTGGCCGGGGCCGAGACCTTCGCCGCGGGGCTCGCCGACCCCGACCGCCGGGTGCGCGTCGAGGCGATCCGCGGGCTGGTCTCGCTCGACGAGGCCGACCGCGTCGCCGGGGCCGCCGCCGACCCGTCGCGCGAGGTGCGCGTGTGGGTGGCCAAGGGGCTGGGGCTCATCGGCAAGCCGTCCGCCGCGCTCGCCGCCCTCTCCGCGCTCGCCGCCGACGCCGACCCGCTCGTACGCGCCGCCGCGCTGGAGGCGTCGGGCGCGACCGGCGCCCCGCTCACCGCCGAGGCGGCGCGGGCGCTCCGCGACCCCGCCTGGGAGGTGCGGGTCGGCGCGGCCCGCTGCCTGGCGGCCGCCGAGGCGGAGACCGCCTGCGGGCCGCTCGCCGGGGCGCTGTCGGACGCCAACCTGGACGTGCGCAAGGCGGCCGTGCTCGCGCTGTCGCGCTGGGCGGGCAGGCCCGAGGTGGCCGAGGCGTTGCGCGCCGCCCTGTCCGACCCGGACGCCGACGTCCGCGCCCACGCCCGCGCGGCCCTGTCCGGCCTGGATGCCGACGCCCGCGCCGACGTCCAGGCCGACGCCCGCGCCGACGTCCAGGCCGACGCCCGCGCCGACGTCCAGGCCGACGCCCGCGCCGCCCTCCCCTGAGCCGGCCCGTACGCCACCGACGACCACGAGCCCCAGGAACCCCGGGGCGGACAGGAACCCCCGAGGGGTTGCGGAAGGGAACGACTATGCGTGGAGCAGGGAACGTCCAAGGGAGGGTCAGGGTCCGTGAAGCGCCGTGCGTCGTCGCCTAGTGTCGCGCCCATGTCGATCGATGAGAACGCCTTCCTGCCCGACCCGGACCGCTCCGTGGTGGCGGTCCCGCCGCCGTCACCCGGTGAGGGGCACTGGGCGGGCGCGCCGAGCGCCGTCGCGGCGGACGGGCTGATCTACCTCGCCTACCGGCTGCGCCGCCCGGTCGGGCAGGGGCGCGGGTACGCGGTGGTGGTCGCCCGTTCGGCGGACGGCGAACGGTTCGAGACGCTGACGACGGTCACGCGCGAGCGGATGGACGCCGAGTCGCTGGAGCGGCCCGCGCTGGTGCGCCTGCCGGACGGGCGCTGGCGGCTCTACCTGAGCTGCGCCACCGAGGGCACCAAGCACTGGCGGGTGGAGGTGCTGGAGGCCGCGGACCCGGCCGGGTTCGACCCGCGCTCGCGCGTCACCGTCCTGCCCGGCGACCCGAAGACCGGGGTGAAGGACACGGTCGTCGTCCAGCGGGACGGCGTCTGGCACCTGTGGGCCTCCTGTCATCCGCTGGCCGATTTCGACGAGGCCGACCAGATGGTCACCGACTACGCCACCAGCGCCGACGGCCTGGAGTGGACGTGGCACGGCACGGCGCTCAGCGGCAGGCCGGGCCTGTGGGACGCGCGCGGGGTGCGGGTGAGCGCGGTGCGGTTCGCCGGAGACCGGGTGCTGGCCTTCTACGACGGCCGGGCGGACGCCGCGGAGAACTACGAGGAGCGCACCGGCGTCGCCGTCGGCGCGGGCCCGGCCGAGCTGACGCCGGTGGGCGGGGCGCCCGCGGCCGCCTCCCCGCACGGCGGAGGCGGCCTGCGCTACCTGGACATCGTCGACCTGCCCGGCGGCGGCGTACGGCTGTACTACGAGTTCACCCGCGCGGACGGCGCGCACGAGCTGCGCACCGAGCTGCGCACCGAACTGCGCACCGAACTGCGCACCGAACTGCGCTGACCGGGCGGCGCGGCGTCAGCTCCGGCGGCCGTTGCGCGCCTGCCGCTGGCCGGGCGGCCGGACGCCGACGAGGCCGCCGGAGCGCGGCCGGTGCCGGAGCCAGTCGCCGTAGTCGTCGCCGGTGAGCTCCTGGAGCAGCCGGATGTCGTCGGCGAAGCAGGGGATGAGCCGCTGCCGCTGCTCCCACTCCAGCGGGCGGCGGGCCTGGCCGCGCCGCTGGAGCAGGCCCTCGACGGGCCCGGCCAGGGGCGCGGGCAGCCGTCTGCGGAGGGTGGCGAGCACGGCGTGCCGGGCGCCGGCCTGGGGGTGGGCGGTCACGTTCTGCCGGGGCACCTCGGTGAGCAGGCCGGTGCGGACGCCGAGGAAGGCGCAGACCTGGTCCAGGGTGGCGGCGGGCCGGTCGACGACGTCGCGGTAGCGGAAGATCAGCACCTGCTCGCGGGGGAACAGGCTGAACAGGTGGGCGAGCTGCTCGCCGTAGCGGCCCAGGCCGGTGTAGTGCCAGAAGTGCCCCCAGCCGTCGGCGATCCGCTTGGGCTCGGCCTCGCAGGCGCGCACCAAGTCGCCGATGGGCTCCAGCCCGGCCGACCACAGGTGTGTCCAGTTGGAGTGCGCCCGTTCGACCGGGTCCCGTAACGTCAGGATGATCTTCACGTCAGGGATCAGGGCGTGGATGCGCCGCTGGGCGGCCGTGTCGTACAGGTAGAAGGGGGTGGACTCGCCGGTGAGCGCGCCCGGGGGAGCGTCGGCGAACAGCGCCTCGTAGTCCGTGCGGCGCCAGACGTGCTCGCGGTAGGTGTCGGCGTCGCCCGGGCCGCCCGTGTGCGGGGGCGGGCCGTCGGTGAGGAAGAACTTCGGCTCCTTGACCCGGGACAGGAACAGGTCCGGGTGCCGCCGCAGCGCGGTGTGCAGGGCGGTGGTCCCCGCCTTGGGCACGCCGGCGATCAGGAAATCAGGCAGAGGCACGATCTTTCCCTTCACGAAGGAATAGATGCCTGATTTTCCTACCAATAGTGTGGGTTATTCAAGAGGGCCGGCCGTACGTCCCCGCTGAGCCCGAAAGTTCCGGGTCAGCAGCAGCGGCTCTCCGGCGCCGCCTCGCGCAGGTCCGATCGCCGCCGCTCGTACTCGCGCCGCGACATCGGCGTCCCGCCGTGGGCCGCGTGCGCGTCCGCGTACCGCTCGTAGGCCGCCGTCCCCGTCAGCTCGCGCACGTACCAGCGCAGGAAGCGCAGCGCCTTCACGACGACCGCGAGCCCGGGGTGGCGAACAGCCCCGACGGCGCGACGAGGGCCGACTCCACGTACGGGGCCTCCTTGAGCGGCAGCGGCTCGCGGGAGCGGAGCGCGCGCACGCACACCACGGCCGCGTCGGCGATGACGACCAGCACGAGCACGGCGAACAGCGCCGCCAGGACGCCGTCCACGGTGGAGTTGGTGACGACGGTCCGCATCTGGTCGAGGCTCCGCGCCGGGGCCAGCACCCGGCCCGCCGCCAGCGCCTCGGCGTACAGCTCGCGCTGCGCGAAAAAGCCGATCTTCGGGTCGGCGTCGAACACCTTCTGCCAGCTCGCGGTGAGCGTGACCGCGACGTCCCAGGCCAACGGCACGCCGGTCACCCACGCCCAGCGGAGCTTGCCCGACTTGATCAGCAGCGTCGTCGCCAGCGTCAGCGCCACCGCCGCCAGAAGCTGGTTCGCGATGCCGAACAGCGGGAAGAGCTGGTTGATCCCGCCGAGCGGGTCGTTGACCCCCGCCCACAGGAAGTAGCCCCACGCCAGCACCACCACGGCGCTGGTCGCCCACAGGCCCGGCTTCCAGCTCACCCGCCCGATCGGCTTCCACACGTTGCCCAGCGTGTCCTGGAGCATGAACCGCCCGACCCTGGTCCCCGCGTCGACCGTCGTGAGGATGAACAGCGCCTCGAACATGATCGCGAAGTGGTACCAGAACGCCTTGAACGCCGCGCCGCCGAACACCGCCGCCATGATCTCGGAGATGCCGACGGCCAGCGTGGGCGCCCCGCCGGTCCGCGCGATGATCGTGCTCTCCTCCACGGCCGCCGCCGCTGCCGTCAGGTCCTCGGGCGAGATCGTGAACCCGAGCCGCGCCACCGCCGCCGACGCGCTCTCGGCGGTGGACCCGAGCAGCCCCGCCGGGGCGTTCATCGCGTAGTAGAGCCCCGGCTCCAGCACGCTGGCCGCGATCAACGCCATGATCGCGACGAACGACTCGGTGAGCATCCCGCCGTAGCCGATCAGCCGGATCTGCGACTCCTTCTGGATCATCTTCGGCGTGGTGCCCGACGAGATGAGCGCGTGGAAGCCCGACAGCGCCCCGCAGGCGATCGTGATGAACACGAACGGGAACAGCGCCCCGGCGAACACCGGCCCGTCCCCGGTCAGCGCGAACTCGGTCACCGCCTCGTTGCGCAGCACCGGGGCCGCGACCACCACCCCCACCGCCAGCAGCCCGATCGTGCCGACCTTCATGAACGTCGACAGGTAGTCGCGCGGCGCCAGCAGCATCCACACCGGCAGCACCGAGGCGAAGAACCCGTACACGACCAGGCAGACGACCAGCGTCTGCGGGCTGAGCGTGAACACCCCGGCCAGCGCGGAGTCCTGCACCCAGCTGCCGCCCGCGATGGCCAGCAGCAGCAGCGCCACCCCGATGACCGACGTCTCGACCACCCGGCCGGGCCGCAGGACCCGCAGGTAGAAGCCCATGAACAGGGCGATGGGGATGGTCATCGCGATGGAGAAGGCGCCCCACGGCGAGGCGGCCAGCGCGTTGACGACGACCAGGGCCAGCACCGCCAGCAGGATGATCATGATGGCGAAGACCGCGACGAGCGCCGCCGCCCCGCCGATCGGCCCGATCTCCTCGCGCACCATCTGGCCCAGGCTCTTGCCGTCGCGCCGCAGCGAGAAGAACAGCACCACCATGTCCTGGACGGCCCCGGCCAGGATCACCCCCACGATGATCCAGATGGTGCCGGGCAGGTAGCCCATCTGCGCCGCCAGCACCGGCCCCACCAGCGGCCCCGCCCCGGCGATGGCCGCGAAGTGGTGGCCGAACAGCACCCGCCGGTCCGTCGGCTGGAAGTCCACGCCGTTGTCGAGCCGCTCCGCCGGCGTGGCCCTGCGGTCGTCGACGCCGAGCACCGTACGGGCGATGAACCGGGCGTAGAACCGGTACGCGATCGCGTACGAGCCGAGCGCGGCGGCGACCATCCAGACCGCCGACACGCTCTCGCCCCGCGACAGCGCCAGGACGCCCCAGGCGACCGCTCCGGCGATCGCGACCGCCGTCCAGACGACGATCGATCTGACCCTCGACATACGTGATCCTTTCTGACTGCGGGCGGGGGAGCGGCGCTCCTGTCGCAACCTAGAGACAACTGCGCAGCGTAGTCAGCCGATCACCGTATCCGGTCCTCACTCGTCGCGCCGGTCGGGCCACAACCAGCGGGTCGCCATCAGCGCGGCCAGCCCGCCGAGGAGGTTCATGGCCATCCGGGCCAGCGAGGCGGTCCACGGCTCCGGCCGGCTGAAGTCGCTGAGCAGCAACAGCATCACCGGCATCCAGATCGCCCAGTAGGCGTAGTTGGCCGCCCGGTAGGCGTGCGCCAGCGCCCCGGCGGCGCCCACGCACAGCGCGGTGACCAGCGTCGACGGGTGCCCGACGAGGATGAGCGCCGCCAGGGCGCTGCCGGCCAGGCTGCCCAGCATCCGCTTGGCGTAGCGGGTGCCGGTGGCCTCGGGCGTGGGCCGCATCGTGTTGAGGACGGAGGTCACCAGCCAGTGGCCCTCGGCGACGCGCAGCCCGAGGCTCGCGACCAGCGTCATGGCGGCGCCGACGAGCACGCCGAGCCGGGCGGCGTGCCGCAGTCTCGACCCGCCCGGCTCCGGCCGCGGGGAGCCGCCGCCCGACAGCCGGCCGAGCAGCAGCGCGACGAGCGCCCCCCACACCGCCCCGGCCGCCTGGGCCAGGCCGGGCACGCCCACGACGTCCGCCCCGCCCATGATCGCGACGAACAGGGTGGCGAGCGCGCCCGTCGTCCCCAGGATCGGCCAGAGCGCCCCGGCGACCGCGGAGGCCGTCACGGCCGCGGCCAGCAGCCACGGGTGCGCGCCGGTGAGCCAGGCGCACACGCCCGCCGCGGTGACCGCGACGCCGCGCACGAGCATGAGCCGGGGCAGCGGGAAGGCCGCCGGCATGAGCATGAGCGTGGTGGCCAGCGACATGGCGGCCCCGAACCCCGTGCCCACCCCTGTGCCCACTCCCGTGCCGGACCCCGTGCGGTCCAGCCAGGCCCCGGCGAGCAGCGGCAGCATGATCGACACTCCGGCCGCGACGCCCACCGGGACGTCCGGCCTGCCCTCCGGCCGCAGCAGGTCCCACGCCCGGCGCGGCCACCCGGCCGCTGCCCTCAGGGCTTGCGCCGGTCGGGAGCCGGGCTGCCGGTGATCATGCGCCGGGTGATGTCCCACAGCCGGTCCAGGGTCGCGCTGACGTGCGGGGTCTCCGCGCCGAGCAGCCTCGCCCAGGCGCCGGCGCCGTTCGGCAGCACGCTCGCCCCGCCCGCCAGCCCGCTGCCCGCCACCGCCTCGTGCAGGGCCCCGGCCAGCTCGCCGGCGTCCACGGCGGGCGTGATCGCGTACAGCGTGGACAGCACGCCGTGGCCGCCGAACATCGCGGGCCCGGTGACCGGCGCCCGCCCGGGGACGAGCCGGAGCGGATCGGCGAACAGCAGATCCCCGTCCGGCCCGTACGCCTCCAGGTCGTTGCAGAAGGCGGTGTACGCGTGCCGCTCGCCCCTGGCCAGCCGCCCGGCCAGCATGGTCTCGCCGACGACCACGCTCGCCCCGGCCCCGGCGCCGACCCGGGTGCGCTGGTAGAAGCGGGAGCCCTCGAACGGGATCACCGGGTCGGGCAGGTACTCGACGTACGCGCCCGGCCCCGCGGTGATCGTGACGAGCTGGGTGGCGTAGTCCTGCTCCATCCGGTAGACCTTCGTCGCCGCCTGCGTGGTCACGTGCACGCCGGCCCCCTCGCCGCAGGTCACGTCCAGCCTGTAGCGGTCGCCCTGCAGCACGCCGCCGCCCGTGGACATGACGATCACGTACGGCAGGTCGGGCCGCGCCGGGTCGAAGTAGAGCGGGCGCATGATCTGCAGCGGCGCCTTCTGGTAGTGACCGGTCAGCTCGCTCCGCCCGCCGCGCCGCTCGAAGGCCAGCTCCAGCACGCCCACCTTGCCGGGGCTGCCGACGGGCAGCGTGTCGGGCACGTGCGCGTGCCGCGCCACCTCCGCCGGCACGGACGGGATCGTGTAGTGGCCGGCGTCCAGCCGGTCTACCGGGCCGGCGAGCATGCCGGCCGGTGGCTGGTGACGAAGTCGGCGACCTCGGGCACCCCGGTGCCGCGCAGCGAGTCGGTGAGGACGACCGGCCGCCCCTCCCGGACCCGGAGGGCGTCACGCGTCATCACCTCCACGTCGGCGCGCACGTACGGGGCGATGTCCACCTTGTTGATGACGAGCAGGTCGGAGTCCGTGATGCCGGGCCCCCGCTTGCGCGGCATCTTGTCCCCTTCGCCGGTGTCCAGGACGAACACGTACACGTCCGCCAGCGCCGGGCTGAAGGTGAGGGTGAGGTTGTCGCCGCCGCTCTCGTACAGCAGCGTGTCGATGTCGGGGAAGCGCTCGACCAGCTCGGCCCCGGCGGCCAGGTTCATCGACGGGTCGTCGCGCACCGCCGTGTGCGGGCAGGAGCCGGTCTCCACGCCGACGATCCGCTCCGGGTCGAGCACGCCGGCGAGCGTGCGCTTGACGTGGTCGGCGTCCTCGACCGTGTAGATGTCGTTGGTGATGACGCCGACGCTGCGGCCCCGGTCGAGCAGGATGGGCACCAGCGCCTCGATCAGCGCGGTCTTGCCGGATCCGACGGGTCCGCCGATGCCGATCTTGCGAACGTTGTCCATGCGCGTTGCCTTTCAGGTGGTGAACAGGCGGGCCTCGGCCCGCTCGTGAACGGCGCTCATCGTGTCGGCGAGCGGCGTGGCGGCGTACAGGTCGAGCGGCCCGGCCGCCGCCAGCGCGTGCTCGGCGGCCCGCCCGATCGCGCCCGCCGCGCCCCACAGCGTGGCCTGGGCCTGCCGGAAGTCGAGCCTGCGCAGCCGGACGGCGGCGCTGACCCAGCTCGCCGCGAAGGCGTACAGGTCGCCGGTCACGGCGGCGTCCACCGGCACGCCGAGCCCCGCGTAGGCGGCGCCCAGCACGACGGCGTGGTTGCCCGGCGTGACCTTTTCGCCGGCCAGCCGGGCGAGCCGGTCCAGCTCCGGCGTGGCGAAGACCAGCGCAGCCGTCGTCAGGACCTGGTTGCCGGTCCTGACGGCGGCGGCCCGGATCTCCCGGTTGAGCTTGACGGCGTGCAGCCGCCGGTCCACCGCCACGACCGTGTCCCAGTCGCCCGCCGTCACCGCCCGGTGGACGAGCGCCAGCGCGGCCGCGTCGCCGGGACCGGCCGCGTTCAGCAGCACGTCCTCCAGCAGCGCGGCCACGTCGACCGGCCCGGCCTGCGCGTACGCCTCCAGCCCGTGGGAGAGCGTGTAGAGGCCGCTCGGGAAGGCCGAGTCGGTGAGCTGGAGCTGGGCGAGCAGGCTCATGCCAGGAAGAACAGGTGGTTCAGCGGCAGCTCCCGCGCCGGCGCGATCGTGGCGTGCTCGCCGTCGACGGTCACCTTGTACGTCTCCGGGTCCACGGTGATGACGGGCAGCGCCGAGTTGCGCACCATGTGCCGCTTGTCGACGGTGCGGGCGTGGCGCACCTTGCTGATCAGCCGCTGCAGGCCCAGCCGCTCCGGCACCCCGGCGGCGATCGCCGCGTCCGGCAGGAACGTCACGTTGCTCTTACGCTGCGCCATCCCCATCGCCCCGTACATCGGCCGGTAGTAGACCGGCTGAGGCGTCGGCAGCGACGCGTTCGGGTCGCCCATCTGCGCCCAGTTGATCAGCCCGCCCTTGACCACGAGCGCCGGCTTGGCCGCGAACGAGGTGAACGGCCACAGCACGATGTCGGCCAGCTTGCCGTCCTCCAGCGAGCCGACCGTCTCGGCGATGCCGGTGGTGCGGGCCGGGTTGATCGTCAGCTTCGCCAGGTAGCGCAGCACGCGCTCGTTGTCGTTGCGCTCGGAGTCCTCGGGCAGCTTGCCCCGCTGGTCCTTGCAGTGGTGCGCGGTCTGGAAGGCGCGGGTGAACGACTCGCCGATGCGGCCCATCGCCTGCGAGTCGGAGGAGAACATGCTGATCACGCCCATGTCCTGCAGCACCGTCTCGGCGGCGATCGTCTCCACCCGCACCCGGCTGTCGGCGAAGGAGACGTCCTCGGGGATGTCGTGGCTCAGGTGGTGGCAGACCATCACCATGTCGAGCAGCTCGTCGGCCGAGTTGATCGTGTACGGGAGCGTCGGGTTCGTCGAGGACGGCAGCGCGTTCGGCTCACCGGCGATGCGGATCATGTCCGGCGCGTGGCCGCCGCCCGCCCCCTCCGTGTGGAAGGTGTGGATCGCCCGGCCGTTGATCGCGCTGATCGTGTCCTCCAGGTAGCCGGCCTCGTTGAGGCTGTCGGCGTGCAGCGCCACCTGCACGTCGAACTCGTCGGCGACCCGCAGCGCGCAGTCCACCACGGCCGGGGTGGAGCCCCAGTCCTCGTGCACCTTCAACGCGCAGGCCCCGGCCCGGACCTGCTCGGCCAGTGCCGCCGGCATGCTCCCGTTGCCCTTGGCCATGATGCCGATGTTGACCGGCAGCGCCTCGACGGCCTGCAGCATCCGGCCGATGTTCCACGGGCCCGGCGTGCACGTGGTGCCCCGGGTGCCGTCGGTCGGCCCCGTGCCGCCGCCGATGAGCGTGGTGATGCCGTTGCTCAGCGCGGCCTGGGCCTGCTGCGGCGCGATCAGGTGGACGTGCGGGTCGATGGCGCCCGGGGTGGCGATCATGTTCTCGCCCGACAGGACCTCGGTGCCCGCGCCGATGATCAGGCGCCGGTCCACGCCGTTCTGGGTGTGCGGGTTGCCGGACTTGCCGATGCCGACGATCCGGCCGTCCTTGATGCCGATGTCGCCCTTGACGACGCCGAGCACCGGGTCCAGCACCACCACGTTGGTGATCACCAGGTCGAGGGCGATGGTGGCGTTCTGCGAGCCGGGGTCGGCCGACATGCCGTCGCGGACGGACTTGCCGCCGCCGTAGACGGCCTCGTCGCCGTAGTAGCCGGCCGAGTGGTCCTTCTCGATCTCGATCACCAGGTTGGTGTCGGCCAGCCGGACCCGGTCGCCCACCGTCGGCCCGAACATGTCCACGTACTGCTTGCGGCTCATCGTGCCCATGGCCGGTCAGCCCTTCTTCTTCTTGGCGGGCGCCTTCTTGGCGGCGGGCTTGCGGGCCGGGGCCTTGGCGCCGGTCTTGGCGGCGGTCCTGGCTCCCCGCTCCTCCTTCACGGCCTCGGGCTCCGGCTCGTCCAGGTAGCCCAGCTCGGCCAGCCGCCGCAGCGCGTGCGTGCGCGCGTCCCTGGCCCTGATGCCGCCGTCGAGCAGCCCGGCGAAGCCGACGACGCGCATGCCGCCGCCGTACTCGACGAGCGTGACCTGGCGGGTGTCGCCCGGCTCGATCCGCACGGCGGTGCCCGCCGGGATGTCCAGGCGCATGCCGAACGCCTTCTCGCGGTCGAAGCTGAGCGCCCGGTTGGCCTCGAAGAAGTGGAAGTGCGAGCCGACCTGGACGGCCCGGTCCCCGGTGTTGCGCACGGTCAGCGTGATCGTCGGCCGGCCGGCGTTGATCTCTATCGGCTCGTCGGCGTGGACGACCCTGTCGGTGTCCGTCATGATCTCTCCTCTGGTGAGCGGGGCGGGTGGTCAGCCGCCGATGGGGTCGTGGCAGGAAACGAGCTTGGAGCCGTCCTTGAACGACGCCTCGACCTGCATGAGCTTGAGCATTTCGCGCACGCCGGGCATGACGTCGCCGGCGCCGAGCACCTGCTTGCCGAGCTCCATGCACTCGGCGACGGTCTTGCCCTCGCGGGCGGCCTCCAGGACCGCGACGCTGATCAGCGCCACCGCCTCGCTGTAGTTCAGCTTGAGGCCGCGCTCGCGCCGCTTGCCCGCCAGGTCGGCGACCACGTAGATCAGCAGCTTGTCGATCTCGCGCGGGGCCAGGTTCATGAGCTCTCCTTAGGTGCTACTGCGGCGCAGGCCGGAGAAGACCGGCACCGCCGCCAGGAAGATCCAGGTGACTATGACGAAGGGCCAGGTCAGGGTGTGCCCGCCGACCGGCTCGAAGAGGTTGCCGACGAACGCGGTCAGCAGCGTCGCCGACACCACCCCCGCCAGCGCGTACAGCACGCCGAGCGGGGTCAGCGCGACGAACGTGCCGCAGAGCGCGATCCCGGTCAGCACGCCGTTGTAGCCGTACAGGCCCGCGCCGATGTCGGCCGCGGGCGCGCCCAGCAGCAGCGCCACGACGATGCCCACCGCGCTGGAGACCAGCGCGGCCAGCGCCACGACCCACCCGGCGAACAGGAGCCCGATCAGGAAGATCAGCCCGACGTACCACTTGTCCTGGAAGAACACCTGGCCGATCCCGTTGAGCAGCCCCTGCCACAGGTCCGCGAACGACACCTCCGGGCCAGGGAACCCCGCCGACGGCGGCGCCGCCAGGCTGCGCCCGCTCCACACCCGGTCGAAGGCCGGGCCGCCGATCAGCATCACCGTGGTCACCGCGCAGAACGGCGCCGTGAACGTCGGCAGGTCGTGCGGCGTGAGCAGCGCGTTGAGCGCCGCCGTCAGCACGCTGCCCATGACGGAGCCGACGACCACCAGCAGCAGGGTGATCCAGCGGGCGTCGAAGTACAGCACCAGCGCGACGCCGATCAGCGTCCCGTTGAACCCTTCGAGCCCGCCCGTGACGCGATCCCCGGAGACGCCGAGGAACCACGCGGTGAGCGTGGCCGCGACGGCGCCGACGAGACCGAAGACGCCGAACTGCCAGCCGCCCGCGAAGAGCGCGACGACGAAGCAGGCGGCGGTCCGGTAGTCGGTCTGGAACTCGACCTGACCGACACCCCGCAGGGAGGCCAGAGGCAGATCGGAGACGGTGGCGCGCACGGGCCGAAGCATCCCCATGACAGGCGCGTTCAAGCAGGTCAGCGGCATCTAAAGGTATTCCATTGACGGTTTCGATGCTCGCCCGGCCGATCATCTTCTGCCCTGGGGAAAGAGGTCGAGCGATGCCGCCAGGACTGAACACCGGAGACTCCGCATGGGTGCTCGTGAGCACCGCCATGGTGCTGCTCATGACCCCCGGACTCGCCTTCTTCTACGGCGGCATGGTCCGCGCCCGCAACGTCCTCAGCATGCTCTTCATGAGCTTCGTCTCCATCGCGCTGGTGACGATCCTGTGGTTCGGCTACGGCTACGGCCTCGTCTTCGGGCCGGACGTGGGCGGCGCGGGGCTGATCGGCTTCGGCGACCTGCGCTTCTCCGACATCGCGCCTGACATGCTGCACGGCCGGGTGCCCACGTTCGCCTTCGCGCTGTTCCAGCTCACCTTCGCCATCATCACGGTCGCGCTCATCAGCGGCTCGGTCGCCGGGCGGACCCGGCTCGGGCCGTGGATCCTGTTCTCGGTCGTCTGGGTGACGCTGGTGTACTTCCCCATCGCGCACTGGGTGTTCGACCAGGCGGGCTGGATCAACCGGTGGGGGGTGCTCGACTTCGCCGGCGGGCTGGTCGTGGAGCTCAACTCGGGCATGGCCGGACTCGCGCTCGCCGTCGCGCTCGGGCCCGGCGTCAGGTTCCGCAGGAAGGAGCCGCCGGAGCCGAGCAACATCCCGTTCGTCATGCTCGGCCTGGGCCTGCTGTGGTTCGGCTGGTTCGGCTTCAACGCGGGCTCGGCCATGGCCGACGGCCGGGTGGCGGTCAACGCCTTCCTCAACACCATGGTCGCCGGCGCGGCCGGGATGCTCGCCTGGCTGGTCATCGAATGGGTCCGCTACCGCCGCTTCACCCGGCTCGGCTCCGCCACCGGCGCGCTGGCCGGGCTCGTCGCCATCACCCCGTCGTGCGCGTACGTCAACGTCGAGGGCGCGCTGGTCATCGGCGTCGTCGCCGCCGTCGTCGTGTCGTTCGCCGTCACCTGGAAGCTCGTCCTCGGCTACGACGACACGCTGGACGTCGTGGGCGTGCACGGCGCGGGCGGCGTCGTCGGCACCGTCCTCATCGGCCTGTTCGCCACCGGCGCCACGGCGAGCACCACCAGGGGCCTGCTGTACGGGGGCTCGATCGGGCTGCTGCTCAAGCAGATCGCCGCCGTCATCGTGGTCGCCCTGTACTCCTTCGTCGTCACGTACCTGATCGGCAAGGTCGTCGACCGCCTCTTCCGCATGCGGGAGACCGAGGCCGAGCAGCTCGCCGGCTCCGACACCCAGTTCAGGGCGGAGAGCTGATGGCCGAGGACAGGCACCCGGCGCGCGCGCTCGCCTTCGTCGCGCTCGGCGGCGGCGCCGGCGCGGTCGCCCGGCACCTGCTCACCGAGACGCTGATGGGCGCCTCCCACCCGCTGCCGTGGCCCACGCTCGTCGTCAACACCGTCGGCTGCCTGCTCATGGGGCTGCTGACCGCCGAGCTGGCCGCGCACCCGCTGCACCGGCAGCCGCTGAAGATGCTGCTCGGCACCGGATTCCTGGGCGGGTTCACCACGTTCTCGCACCTCGTCGACGGCGTCCGGGAGCTGACCGCCGGTGGCACGCCCGGCTGGGCCGCCGTCTACCTCGTGCTCAGCGTCGGCCTCGGCCTGCTCGCCGTCTGGGCGGGCATACGCCTCGGGAGGAGCACGCGATGATGCTCGTCCTGGCCGTGTTCGCCGGCGGCGTGGCCGGCGCCCCCGCCCGCTACCTGATCGACTCGTTCGTCAAGAAGCGCGCCGGCACCGCCCTGCCGTGGGGCACGCTGGCCGTCAACGTGATCGGCTCGGCCGTTCTCGGCGTCCTCATGGGCATGACCTCGAACGGGGCTCTGCCGCACGCGGTGCTGTCGCTGGTCGGCACCGGCTTCTGCGGCGCGCTGACCACGTTCAGCACGTTCAGCACCGACACGTACAAGCTGCTCGCGGCCGGATCGACCGGCAGGGCGCTGGTCAACATCGGGATGAACCTCGTGCTCGGCGTGGCCGCCGTCTGCCTCTGCTACCTGCTCGGCGCGGCGCTCACCCGGCCGTGAAGCGGTGGACAGTCCGGACGCCGCCGGGTCAGGGTGGGGAGCATGCGACAGGAGGAGATCTGGGACGCCGAGACCGCGCGCCGCTACGACACGCCGGGCACCGGCATGTTCGCGCCCGAGGTGCTCAAGCCCGCGGTCGACCGGCTCGCCGCGCTCGCGGGCGGCGGGCGGGCGCTGGAGTTCGCCATCGGCACCGGCCGGGTCGCGGTGCCGCTGGCCGAGCGGGGGGTGCCCGTCACCGGCATCGAGCTGTCCCAGCCGATGATCGACCAGTTGCGCACCAAGGCGGGCGAGGCGGCGATCCCGGTGGTCGCCGGCGACATGGCGAGCGCGGTCGCCCCGGGCGCGTACTCGCTCGTCTACCTCGTCTACAACACGATCGGCAACCTGCTCACCCAGGCCGAGCAGGTCGCCTGCTTCCGCAACGCGGCCCGGCACCTGTCGCCCGGCGGCCGGTTCGTGATCGAGCTCTGGGTGCCCGAGCTGCGCAGGCTCCCGCCGGGCCAGCAGGCGATGGTCTACCACAGCGAGCCCGGCTACATCGGGCTCGACACCTACGACGTGGTGCGGCAGCTCGTCGTGTCGCACCACTTCACGTTCGGCGACGGGCGGCAGGCGGAGCTGTTCCGCACCCCGCAGCGTTACGTGTGGCCGGCCGAGCTCGACCTGATGGCGCAGCTCGCCGGGTTCGAGCTGGAGTCGCGGCACGCCGACTGGAGCGGGGCGGAGTTCACCGCCGACTCGCGCTCGCACGTGTCGGTCTACCGGCTCCCGCCCGCCTGAGCCGCCTGAGCCGCCTGAGCCGTCTGAGCCGTCTGAGCCGTCTGAGCCGCCCGTCGCGCGTCGGCCACGAGCGCGACGGCGAGGCCGGTGACGGCCAGGGCGAGCGCGGGCACGACGGCCAGCCGGGGCGCGGCCACCAGCAGCGGCGTGGCCTCGCTCACCATGCCGCCCCAGTCGGTGTCGGGCGGCGGCAGCCCGGCCCCCAGGAAGCTCAGCGACGTGACCGCGACCAGCGCCCTGGCGAAGTCGGCCGTGGCGACGGTCAGCAGCGGACCGGCCAGCTCCGGCCCGATCGTGCGCCGCAGCAGGTAGAGGCGTGACGCGCCGATGGCCCGCACCGCCAGCACGTGATCGGAGGCGGCCGCCTGCCGGGTCGCGGTGCGGGCGACGAGCCCGCAGCTCACCCAGCCGAGCGGCACCAGCGCGGCCAGCACCGTGCCGTACCCGGGCCGCAGCACGCCCGCCAGCGCGAGCGCCAGCGTGAGCCCCGGCAGGGCGAGCGCCACGGTCGCGGCGAAGCCCAGCAGCCGGTCCGCCACCCCGCCGGCCAGCCCGGCGGCGGCGCCCGTCACCGCGCCGAGCGCCGTCGTGGCCGCCGTCACCGCCAGCGCCACCAGCAGCGACGTACGGCCCGCGGCCGCCGTCCTGGTGAGCAGGTCGCGGCCGAGCTGGTCGGTGCCCAGCCAGTGCCCGCCACCGGGCGGCAGCATGGCCCGCCCCAGGTCGGGCGCGTGCGGATCGTGTCCCGTCACCAGCGGCGTGACCAGGCAGAACAGCACGACCGCCGCGAGCAGCGCCTGCCCGGCGCGTCCCCTCATCGCCGCCGCACCCTCGGGTCGCACGCCGCCAGGCACAGCTCCACGCACGCCAGCAGCAGCACGATCGCGGCCCCGGTGACGAGCACGTACGCCTGCACCACCGGCACGTCCCGCTGCCGGATCGCCGTCACCGCGAGCTGCCCCAGGCCCGGCCAGGCGAACAGCGTCTCCACCACCACCGCCCCGGCCAGCAGCTCGGCGAGCACCACCCCGGCGGCGGTGACGGCGTTCGGCGCGGCCACCCGTACGGCGTGCACCAGGACCGTCCGCCGCGCGCGCAGGCCCTTCGCGGCGGCCAGCCGGACGAACGGCTGCCGCAGCGCGTCGGCGAGGTCGGCGCGCAGCAGCCGCAGCAGCGTCGCCGCGCCCGCCAGCCCGAGCGTGAGCGCGGGCAGCACCACCGCGCCCGGCCCGGTGTCGCCGCCCGTGGGCAGCGCGCGCAGGCCGACCGCGACGACGCTGATCAGCAGGATGCCGACGATGTACGGCGGCACGCCCGTGAGCGCCGCCGTCACCAGAGCGATCGCCCGGCTGAGCGGCGCGCGCGGCCGCAGGGCGAGGCGGACCGAGGCGAGCACCGCGAGCCCCACCGCGACCAGGGCCGACGCCCCGGCCAGCCGCAGCGTCGCCGGGACCCGCGAGAACACCTCGGCGGCCACCGGGGACCGGTCGGCGTAGGACCGGCCGAGGTCGCCGCCCGCCACCCCGCCCAGCCAGCGCAGGTAGCGGGTGAACAGCGGCTGGTCGAGGCCGAGCTCGGCCCGCAGCGCCGCCACGCCGGCCGCCGTCGGCTGCACGCCGCCGCGCCGCAGGATCTCCTCCGCCGGGTCGCCCGGCGCCAGCGACGTCAGCAGGAACACCAGCACCGACACCGCCAGCAGCGCGAGCAGCAGCTCCGCGCCGCGCCGCAGGACGACGGCCGTCACCGTCGCGGGACGAGCGCGCCCAGGTCCACCACGTACGCCACGCTCTGCCGCACGCCGCCGACCCGGCTCGTCGTGACGATCGCGTTGTCCTGGTAGGCCAGCGGGATCATCGGCCGGTCGGCCGCGAGCATCCGCTGGACGCGGTGGTACAGCTCGCGCCGGCCGCCCGGATCGGTCTCGACGGCGGCCTCGTCGACCAGGTCGTCGAAGGCGGCGCTGCGGTAGCCGAGCCGCCGCTCGGTGTTCCACGCCGCGTCGGAGCGCAGGAACCGCCGGAACAGGTAGTCGGGGTCGCCGTTCGGCACGCTGTACGCGCTCAGGAAGACGTCGTAGTCGCCGGCCTCCATCACCGCCTTGGTGGCCTCGGCCACCGTCACCCGGGCGGGCAGCCCCGCCTGCTCCAGCGCGACCCGCAGCACCTCGGCGATGCCCGTATAGGGGAACTGCCCGGTCTCGGCGGACGAGACGAGGATCGACACCGGCTCGGCCGGCGCTCCGGCGGCGGCGACCAGCTCGCGGGCCCGTCCCGGGTCGTACGGAGCGCCGGAGCCCGGGGCGGCGAGGTCGCCGAAGACCGGCGACAGGAACGCCCCGCCCGCCGTCGCCGTGCCCCCGAGCAGCGTGCGCGCGACGGCCCGCCGGTCGATCGCCAGCTCGGCCGCCTCCCGTAACCGGGCGTCGGCGAACGGGCCACGCGAGGCGTTGAACGTCAGGTAATGAGTCAGCACCGACGGGCTGCGCACCACCCGGAAGCCGGGATCGGCGGCCACCGCGCCCACCTGCCCCGGCAGCAGTGCGCCCTTGTCGATCAGCCCGTCGACCTCGCCCGCCCGCAGCGCCGCCACGCGCGCGTTCGCGTCGGGGATCACCCGGACCACGATCCGGTCGTAGGCGGGCGCGCCGCCGTGGTGGTGCGGGTTGGCGGCCAGCACCGCCCGCTGCCCCTTCACCCACTCCACGAGCCTGTACGGGCCGGTCCCGACGGGCTGGCCGGTGAAGTCGCCCGAGGCGGCGAACGCCTTCGGCGACTGCACCATGCTGAAGAACCCGGCGATCCTGGCCGGCAGGTCGGCCACCGGTTCGGCCAGCTCGAACGTCACCCTGCCCGCCTCGGCCCGCACGTCGCGGAGCTTGCCGTAGGCCGCCTCCATCCCGGCGTCGAGGCTGAAGAACGCCGACTGGCGGGGCGCGATCCGCAGGAACCGGCGGACGTTGGCGACCACGGCCTCGGCCGTCAGCGGCGACCCGTCGCTGAACCGCACCCCGTCGCGCAGCGTGAACGTCCAGCGCCGCCCCCGCTCGGCCCGCTCCCACGAGACGGCCAGCGCCGGGACCGGCCGCAGCCGGTCGTCCACCGTCACCAGCGGCTCCCACACGCCCAGCGTCTGGTGCGCGTAGTACGGGTCCTGCGGCCCGGCGACGAGGTCACGCGGGGCCGCCAGCGTGAGCTGCCCGGCGCCTGCCTGCTCCGGCGCGCCGCAGCCCGCCAGGACCGCGCCCAGCAACGCCAGCAGCAGGATCGTGGCTCGTCCTCGCACCCTGATCTCCCGTCCGCGTCCCGGCCGGTCGGCATGCCCGGCACGCAAACGATAACCGTATTCAGTCGGTTTGAGGAGATCTCCGGAGCCATCGCCGCGGCACGAACAGCACGAGCAGCGCCGCCACCACGTGCACGGTGATGAACACGTACACCTCGGTCCTGGTCGCCGGGTGGCCGAGGCGCACGGTGATGTGGTCGGCCCACGCCCACACCTCGGGGATGGTCTCCAGGCTGCGGTTCATCAGGACCGCCACCAGGTCCTCCAGCCCCGACACGTGCAGGATCGACATCGCCAGGCCGGTCCGCAGCACGCCCTCCCGCGACCCGCCGCCCAGCCGGTAGGCCAGCAGCAGCGCCACGATGAGGAACGGCACGAACACCACGACGTGCAGATAGAGCTCCTCGAAGGTGCTCAGGCCCTCCTCGATGTCCATGGCCGCGATGAACGTCCCGGGCACGAAGTAGAGCAGGAAGCCCAGGAACAGCGCGGGCAGGACGACCAGGTGCAGCCGCAGCCTGCGCGCGGTCTCCACGTCCAGCCACGCGATGGCCACGATCGCGGCCAGTTGCGGGGTGAGCTTGACGAGGAAGCCCCACAGCGTGGTGATGTCCTGCTCGTAGGGCAGGACGAAGCGGACCAGCCCGGCCAGTGCGACGGCCACGAGGCCGGCGACGAGCGTCACCAGGTTGGCCCTGATCATGGTGATCACGGGGTCACTCCAAGGGTCGGGGTGCCGTGGCCGGGGCAGCGGCCGAGCGCGGCGGCCCCTTCCGGGACCACGTCGACCAGCGTCGGCCTGCGCCTGAGCAGCGCGGTGACCGCGGGCGAGCCGGCCGCGGGCCGGGCGTGGAAGCGCCGCCACAGCAGGTGGATTTCGCCGCACGCGGCGCGCGCGGCGTAGTAGCCGAGGTGCGGGTCGTGGATCAGGTCACCGGCGCCCGCCAGGCCGGTCCGCTCCAGCACGCGCGTCTCGACCCCGGCCAGCGCGGGCAGGAACTCCGCCACGGCCTCCCGCTCGCCGACCACGACCGCCCGCCCGGCCGTCTCGGCCAGGCGCAGGGCGGGCTCGTTCAGCTCGCGCCGCCGCCGCTCGTGCACGACGTCGGCGTCCGGATGGAGCAGCACGCCGTAGCGCCGGCCCGGGCCGAGCGCGCGACGGTCGAGCACGGCCCGGCGCACCTCCAGCACCGGCGCCCGGCCGCCCGCGCCCGCCACGGCCAGCGCGGCCCGCAGGTCACCGGCCGGGCCGATCCACGGGCTCGCCTCCGCGCCCGGATCGTAGGGCCGGGCGAACGGGCACAGGCGGTGGAGCTGACCGGCCAGCTCGGCGCTCGGGGTGGGCACCGGCTCACCGAGCGCCCGCCCGGCCCGTACCCACTGGTCCCGGTAGAAGGGGACGCGGGCGAACGCGGCGCGCACCGCGCGCCGGTAGGCCCGCTCCCACCTCACCGGGGAGAACCTGACCGCCGGGACTCCCGCCGCCGTGACCTCAACGGACATCGACGGTGATCAGCGCGTCGAGGTCGGGCGGCTCGTGGTCGACGACGTAGCCGAGCTTGGCGCGGCACTCGGTGTACGGCGCCACCGGGTCTCCCGGCCTGGCCACCACGACGACCTCGGCGCTGCCGGGCAGCGACTCCAGGCCCCGGATGGCGACCAGGGTGCCGGCCACGGGCGCGCGCAGCACCCGTACCGAGGCCGGTCCGCGCCGGGCGGACGTCAGGTCGGGACGCTCGCCGATCGCCAGGCGGACGGTCGCCTCGACCGTGTCCACGCCGTGCATCAGTCCGAGCGCCTCGCCCAGCCCGTTGCCGCCGATCCGCGCGCCCATCTCGATCAGCCGGACCTCGCCGCCGTCGGCGAACAGGTCGGCGTTGAGCGGCCCGTCGGTGTAGCCGATCTCCGCGCAGAGGAGTTCGAGCTGCCGGGCGACCTCCTTGTCGAGGGCGCCTGGGGGCAGCATGTCGTGGCCGATCGCGACCACCCCGGGCGGCTCGGTGACGCGCCTGCTCAGGCCGAGCAGGGCGACCTCGCCGTCCTGCAGCATGGCCTCCGCGCAGAGGTCCTGCCCGGTCAGCAGCTCCTCGATGACGAACCGGCCGCTGGGGGAGACGGCCGCCGCGTGCTCGATCGCCGGGCCCAGCTCGGCCTGCTCGCGGCAGACGGTGATGCCGCGCGAGCTGCCGGAGTCGACGGGCTTGACGATGACCGGCAGCGGCGGCCGGTCCTGCGGCCGGTCGGCGTAACGTGGTCCGGGCAGGCCGATCCGCTCGCACACCCGGCGGAAGTAGATCTTGTCCGTGGAGGCGCGCAGCGTCTCCTCCGGCACCCCGCAGGGCAGGCCGAGCAGGCCGGCCAGCTCGACCAGCGACGGAAGGTTGATGTCGCTGCCCGGAGCCAGGATGCCGGCCAGGTCGGCCCGGCCCCGCAACGCGGCCGCGACGGCGGCCACGTCACGGGTGCTGACGTGCAGGAACTCGTCGGCCTCCACGGCCCCCGGCGCGTCGGCCCGCATGTCGACGCAGATCGTCGCCAGGCCGAGCCGCCGGGCGGCGCGGAAGGCGCTGACCGTGCCGTCCGAGCCGCCGAGGACCACCAGGTGTCTCATGAAGGGCTGTTCCAGTGGGTGCCGCGGTTCTCGATGAACCAGTCGACGGTCTTGGCCATGCCCTCCGACAGCGACACGAGGGTGGCGGGGTCGATGCCGACCGCGCGCAGCGTCTCCGGGTCGGCGGTGACGGCGGTGTCCGGGGTCTCGCCCGGCCGCATCGGCAGGTCGACGATCGGGACGCGGTCGTGCCCGCGCTCCACGCACAGGTCGATGATCAGCTCGGCGATCGTGCGGATGCTCGCGGACTCGACGGGGCCGACCTCGACGACGTGGTCCAGGGTGTTGCCCGCGGCGGCGGCCTCGAGCGCCGACACCAGGCCGCGGGCGACGTCGCCGACCCAGACCATGTCGGAGATCTGCGTGCCGCCGCCGTAGAGCTCGACCGGCATGCCGGACAGCGCGCGGCAGATCACCGCCGGGGTGATCTTGCGTACCTTGCCGGGAGCGAAGGGCGGGGCGGCCATCTGGCGGGGGCCGTAGGCGTTGACGACGCGGACCTGGTTGACGCGGGTGCCGCGGTGCGCGTTGAACATGCGCACGAAACGCTCGACGGCGGTCTTGGAGATGGAGTAGCTGTTGTCCATCCAGTGGTTGCCGACGCAGATGTAGACGCCGGGCAGGTCGTACTGGGTGACGGCCTCGAGGAAGTTCAGGCCGCCGGAGAGGTTGGTCTCGGCCGCGGGGCGCGGGTTGTCGATGGTCTCCTGGGTGCCGAGGACGGCGGCGAGGTGGATGATCGCGTCGGTGTGCGCGGCCAGCTCGACCATCGCCGTGGCATCCCTGATGTCGCCGAGCATGAACTCGAAGCTTCCGGCGCCGCGATCGCGGTGGTCGAAGACGACGGGGGTGTGACCGCGGGTGGCTAACTCCTCACAGACGTAGCGGCCGATGAAGCCGTTACCTCCGGTGACGCCAACTTTCATGCTGTTTCCCCTGGTGAAACGCCGTGCACTGGTGATGCTCGGGCAGCAGATTCACGCACCAGGTGTTGATGCGCGTCCATGATCAAAGCAGACATATACTGCGATTCTTAACAGGCCATAAGTCTGATGCAGAGTTGTTATGCCTAATCCGAATAGGGCACATCGTGAAGTTCAGCTTCTTACAGCCAGGGCGAGACCCCGAGCCCGACGGCTGGGAAGACTTCCGCCGCGGCCACGACCTGACGGCCATCTGGTCCTATGACGTGATCCGCGCCTCCTTCGAGCGATCGTGGGCCCGGCCCCTCCTGTGCGTCGTCCACGAGGCGGGGCGCATCGTCGGCGCGGTGGGCGCGATCCGGTTCGGACGCGGGCCGCTCGTGCTCGACGTGCGCCTGCCCGCCCACTCCAACGGCCCCACCTGGTGCCTGCCCGGCGGCGCCGAAGGGCGCGAGCTCATCAGGGGCTTCGAGCGGGCCGCCGCAGCCGAGTTCGGCTGGCGGCTGGCCGGGGTCGTCTACCGGATGGTCACCGAAGCCGCGCTGCCGCTCGTCGCCAGGACCGGCGCCCTGGTCCGCCAGTCCCCGGGCACCACACAGCTTCCCGTACGCTGGCCCGCCCGCGACGGGTGGATCGCCACGCTCAGCCGCAACCGCCGCTCCACGCTGCGCCGCCAGATCAGGCGGATCGAGGAGGACGGCACGCTGACCGTCGTGGAGGGCAACGGCCGCACCGACCTCGACCCCGCCGAGCTGGCCCGGCTGCACGAGCGCCACGCCGCCCGGCTGACCGCGCCCACGACGCCGCGGGGCTGGGTGGCCGCCGCGCTCGACCGCCGCCTGCCGCTGACCGCCGCCTACTTCGCCGAGCTGATCCGGCGCGACGACGTCCGGACCGTCTCCTACCACGAGGGCGACCGGCTCCTGGCCTTCGCCGTCGTCTACGACCATCCCACCACGCCCATGTACGGGCCCTGGGCGGCCCTGCCCGCCGAGGAGGGCGGCCGGAAAGACCTGTACTTCGACAGCTACGTCCGGATCATCGCCCACGCGACCGCCGGCCGCGCCGAACGACTGTTCGCCGGCCGCGGGTTCGTCGACGTGAAGCGCTCGCTCGGCTTCGACTACCTGCCCATGCGGCTGGTGGCCGTCCCCCGGTGGGCGATCGGATGAGGGTCGAGCTGCTGGACCCGCGCCACGACCCCGAGCCCGGCGACTGGGAGGAGTTACGCCAGGCCGCCGGCCAGCGGGTGACCTGGCGGTACGACCTGCTGCGCGCCTACGCCTGGAGCGCCCAGGCGCCCCTCGCGCTGGCGGTGGCGCGGCGCGACGGCCGGGCCGTGGGAGCGGTGGCGGCCTCACTGCGGTCACCCAGGCTGCGGCGCGGCGCCTACGCCGACCGGCACGGACCCGCCGGCGTCGTGGACGTGCACGCGCCCGCCAACCGGTCGCAGAAAGGCTGGTGGTGGCGCGGCGACCCCGACCCCGACCTCCTGCCCGCCTGCACGCGCGCGCTGCGCCGCCACCTCGGCCCCGGCTGGCGGGGCACCGTCTGGCGCGAGGTGTCGGACGGCGAGGCCGCCCGGCTGCCCGGCCGGCTCGGGCTCCGCCTGCCGACCGCGCCGCTGGCCACGCTCGCCCTGCCCTGGCCCGACCTGGACCAGTGGTACGCCGTGCTCGACCCGCGCCGCCGCGACTCCCTGCGCAGGCGCGCCCGGACCATCGCCGCCGAACTGTCGGTTCGCGTCGGCCCGGCCGGCGAGCTGGTCAGCGCCGACGAGGCGGCCCGGATGCGCGCCGAGAACGACCTCAAGCACCGCAGCCGGCTCACCCCCGCCCCGCCGCTCCCGCTGCCCTACCTGGAGGCGCTGATCGGCAGCGGCGAATGCGTCGCGCTGACGTACCGGCGGCGCGGGAGGCTGCTCGGCCTGTCGCTCATCCTCGACCACGCCGCCTGGCCCATCTGCCTGAGCTGGGGCGCCGTCCCCGTCGAGCAGGGCGGGCGCAAGCACCTGTACTTCGACGGCTACGTCCGCATGATCGAGTGGGCCATCGGCGCGGGCAGGCGCGGCCTGGTGCTCGGCAAGGGGCAGGCCGAGGTCAAGAGCGACCTGGGCGCCGAACTGGTGACCTCCTCGGCGCTGGCGGTGCCGTGGTGAAGGGAGCCGCCGTGAGGTGCGTCCAGTGCGGGGACCCGCATCCCGTGCCGCTGCCGGGCCGCCTGCCGAACCGGCGGCGGCACGCCTGCCGCGCCTGCGGGGCCGTCTTCCGCGCGGCCCCGGTGGTGCTCCGTTCCGTGGCCGGCGACCCGCTGGAACCGTACCTGCCCGCCCGGATGATCCGATGGCTGCGCGAACGCGGCGACGACGGCCCGCCCGACCGGGCCGCGATGAACCGCTGGTACCAGGAGTTCGACGCGTTCGTGGCCAAGGCCAGGACCGACGACGCCGCCGCGGCGCTCCTGGCCGAGGTCAGCGAGATCCCGCTCGCCGACCTGCCCGCCAAGCCGCCCGCCTTCTCCCAGGTGTGCGCCGCCCTGCACGCCACCTGCTACGACCTGCCGCTCGCCGAGGCCCGCCTGGCGCCGGGCGACCCCTGGGCCGCCGAACGGCTCGCCCACGTGCGCGCCTGGTTCGCCGGGCCCGGCCGCCCGGCCACCTGGCCGGCGGCGCCACCGGCGGAGCCGCCGGACCCCGAGCTCGTCGCCGGCCTCCTCCCGCTGCCGGAACGCCTCGAACCCGCCCAGGTCAGAGCGCTGTTCTCGGCGCTGTTCCAGGTGGAGAGAGGACCGTCGCTGGCCGGGGTGATCGGCCGCTTCGGCGCCGCCGAGATCGAGGACGCGCTGCGCGCCTACCTGCGCGACGGCTCACGCCCGCTCCGCGACCGGGTGCTCGCCGACCTGCCCGCCGACCTGCCCGCCGGCCAGCCCGCCGACCTGCCCGCCGACCTGGACGCCGGATGACCGCCGCCGCCCACCGCATCGGGCTGCCCCGGCTCGTGACGCTCCTCGCCGGTCGCGCCGCCTTCCGGGTGATGCTGTACGGCTCGGCGGCCCTGCTGGCGCTGGCCTGGAGCCGGGCCGAGTTCGACGCGTACGGGGCGGTGATGGGGGCGGCCGGCTGGCTGTGCATGGTCGTCCAGTCGGGCGGCGAGAAGGCGGCGCTGAAGCTCATCCCGCGCGCCCGGCGCACCCGGGACGACCTCGCCGGGATGCTCCGCGTCCTGGTCGCCTACGTGCCGCTGCCGCCGCTCGCGGCGGCGCTGGCCGCGCTGGCCCTCGCCCCGGGGGAGCCGGTCACGCTCTACCTGCTGGGCGTCGCCTACTACGTGGCGCTGGGCTGCGGCATGCTCGGCGTCGCCCTGCACCGCGCGCTCGGCCGCTACACGCGCGACACCGTCCACTTCGCCGTGCTCGGCCTCGGGATGGGCGCGATGGCGGCGCTCGCCTTCCTCGCCGGGGTCGGCCCGGCCGGCTACCTGGCCGGGCTGCTGGCGCTGGTCACCGCGCTCAACCTGTCCCTGCTGCCCGGGCTGCCGCGCGCATCACGGCCCCGGCCGGGGCTGCGCCGCGTGCTCACCGGCACGGTGCTGCTGATGGGCGCCGCCGACGTGATGAACAACGCGATGATCGGCGTGCTCTTCGTCGAGCTCGCCCTCAGCCCGTACGCGGCCCACAGCGGCGAGCTGTACCTGGTCACGCTCGGCTGGGGGTTCGCGCTGTCGATCCTCTACACGGTGCAGCGCATCTACCAGCCGCAGCTCTCCCTGCGGGTGGCCGGCGGGGGAGCGGCCGGGGCGCGCGTGCTCGGGCGGCGCATGGCCGGGCTCGCCGCGCTGGGCGCCGCCCTCTGGCTGACGGCCGCCGGGTTCGCGCTGGCGGCAGGCGCGCACGGGCCGGTCGCGCTCGCCGCGCTCGCCCTCACGCTGCTGCCGATGCAGGCCCTGGCCAGCGGCGCCACCTTCGTCGTCGAACACACCGACCTACGGGCCAACGCCCGGGCCGTCGTCGTCGCCCTGGCCGCGGTCGCCGCGCTGGGCGCCGTGGCCGTACCCCTGACCGGGGCGGCCGGAGCCGTGTACGCGCTGGGGGCGAACCCGCTCGTCCTCGGCCTGGCGCTGTGGAGGGCGCGATGAGCACCGGGCTGACCGTGCTGGTTCCGTGCTACAACGAGGGCGCGCAGGTGGAGGTCGCCTACCGGGAACTCACCGGGGAGCTGGGGGACCTCGCCGACCTGCAGATCCTGTTCGTCGACGACGGCAGCACCGACGACTCGCTCGCCTACATCCGGGCGCTGGCCGGGGCCGATCCGAGAGTGGGATACCTGTCCTTCACCCGCAACTTCGGCATCGACGCCGTCACGGCCGCCGGCTACCGCTACGCCGCGTGGCCATGGATCGTGCAGTGCGACGCCGACCTGCAGGTGCCGCCGTCGCAGATCTGGAAGCTGCTCGACAGGGCAGCCGAGGGCTACGACGTCGTCTTCGGCCGCCGGGTGCGCCGGCGCGACCCGCTCCTGCGCAAGATCGGCTCGGCCGGGCTGCACTGGGCGGCGCGGGCCGTGTTCCGCATCGACATGCCGCGCGGCGCCTCCACGTTCCGGCTCATGCGCACCAGCGTCGCCCGGACGATCAGCGAGCTGCGCCTGCCCTGGTTCATGCCCGCGGTGCCGCTGGTGGGGGCCCGGCACACCGCGGTCGACGTCAGCCACCGCGAGCGCGACGCCGGGCGCTCCAAGCTGCGGCCCGCCCGGCTGGCCGGGCACGCCTTCGAGCTGTTCTTCGGCTTCTCGTGGCGGCCCCTGAACGCGCTCTACCTGGTGGCGGTGCTGGCGCTGGCGGCGGCGGCACTCGGGCTGGAGGCCGCGCACCTGCTGGTGTCCGCGGCCACGCTCGCCGGGGTGGCGGTGGTCGGCCGCTACGTCCACCGCGTCGCCCCCCGCCCGCCCGCGTTCTACGTCCGCGAGTCGAACCTCCCCGTACGTCCCGAGGACACGCTCACCGGCGGCGCCCCGACCCCGCCCCCGCCCGGCCGCGTCCCCCCGGGCGGCGACTGAGCCCTGCCCCGGCCCCCGTACCCGTCCGGTCGTAAGTGTGGACGGTGGATGGTGGGGGCCGGGGGTGGCTATGGGGTGGCCTGGAGGTAGGCCAGGACCGCCATGACGCGCCGGTTGTGGTCGTCGGACGGCGGCAGGCCGAGCTTGGCGAAGATGTTCGTGGTGTGCTTGGCGACCGCCTTGTCGGTGACGCGGAAGCGCGCCGCGATCGCCAGGTTGGACAGGCCCTCCGCCATCAGGGCCAGCACCTCCCGCTCGCGCGGCGTCAGCGCGGCCAGCGGCTCGTCCCGGCCGCGCCGGGTGAGGAGCTGCGAGACGACCTCCGGGTCCATCGCGGTGCCCCCGGCCGCCACCTGGCGCACCGCGCCGACGAACCCGTCGACGTCGCCCACCCGGTCCTTCAGCAGGTAACCCACCCCGCCGGACCGGTCCGACAGCAGCTCCCTGGCGTACAGCTGCTCCACGTACTGCGACAGGATCAGCACCGGCAGTCCCGGCACCCGGGCCCGCGCCTCCAGGGCGGCGCGCAGCCCCTCGTCGGCGAAGCCCGGCGGCAGCCGCACGTCGATCACCGACACGTCGGGGCGGTGCCGCAGCAGCGCCTCCAGCAGCATCGGGCCGTTGTCGACCGCCTCCACCACGGTGCAGCCGTACGCCGACAGCAGGCGGACCAGCCCGTCGCGCAGCAGGGCCAGGTCCTCGGCTATGACAACGCGCACGGCACCTCCATGATCAGCTCCGTCGGCCCGCCCGGCGGGCTGTCCACGGTGAGAGTGCCGTCGAAGGCCGACAGCCGGTCCTCGATGCCGCGCACGCCGGTGCCGAGGTCGCGGCGCACGCCGCCGTGACCGTCGTCGCCCACCGTCAGCCGCAGCACGCCACCGGTGTGCCGCAGCCGCACCCAGGCCCGCGACGCGCCGCTGTGCTTGGCCACGTTGGCCAGCGCCTCGGCAGCCGCGAAGTACGCCGCCGACTCGACGGGCGGCTGCGGGCGGCCGGGCAGCTCGGCGTCGACGTCGACGGGGATCGGGCAGAGCAGCGCGGACGCCCCGATCGCGCCCGGCAGGCCGCGGTCCGCCAGCACCGGCGGGTGGATGCCGCGCACCAGGTCGCGCAGGTCGGTCAGGGCCTGACCGGCGACCTCCCTGGCCTCGTCGACCGCGCGCAGCACCTCGTCCGGGTCGGCGGCGGCGCGCGCCAGCCCCAGGCTCATGCGGATGGCGATGAGCTTGGCCTGGGCGCCGTCGTGCAGGTCGCGTTCGATGCGGCGCAGCTCGGCGGCGTGCGCGTCGACGACCGCGGCGCGGGAGGCGGTCAGCTCCCGGATGCGCGCGTCCGGCGCGGGCCGCGCGTCGAGCAGCAGCCGCGCCAGCCGCGCCTGCCCGGTGCGGAACAGCGGCACGGCCAGCAGGGCCACGACCGCGATCGCCACGAGGGCCAGGCTGATGGAGTACGTGTTCAGCATGCTCGGGCGGGACGGCTGGAGCCGGAAGAACAGATAGTCGAGGGCCGCCAGCATCGCCCACACCACGGCCACGGGAGCCGGTCCGGACACCGCGTGCACGGCCAGCCACAGCACCTCCCGCCGAGCGGCAGCCGGGCCGCCCGCCGAGGCATCCACCGTGCCGCCCGCCGGTGCGTCCGCCGGGTCGCCGTCCCGGGCGAGCACCCGCCGCGCCCACCGGCGCTGATGCCCGGCCAGCCGCCCCACCGCCGCGCGCGCCCACGCGAGCGGCCGCCCGGTGAGCGGCGCCAGCGCGGCGCCCGACGCCAGCAGGGCGAGCAGGACGGGCGCGGCCACCCCGGTGGCGGCGTTCAGCGCCAGCGCCCCCACCCCGGCGACGGCGCCGAGCGCCCGCCGGGCGACGGTCTTCCTCCCCTTCACCCCTGCAGTCTGCCGTGCCCGCGAGCGTGCGGCGGTAGGTCTGCGCCTACCACCGGGGTGGTGAATTCCCACCCCGGAGGTGGACCGGCCCCCCTGGAGACCGGGCCCGCGCACCGCGAGGCTCGTTCCGGCCGACCATGCCGGACGAGGGGGAGACGTGATCGACGTACGGGGACTGACCATGCGCTACGGCCGCACGGTCGCCGTGGACGGGCTGACCTTCAGCGTGAGACCGGGCCTGGTGACCGGATTCCTGGGCCCCAACGGCGCGGGCAAGTCCACCACCATGCGGGCCGTGCTCGGGCTGGAGGTGCCCGCCGGAGGCGAGGCGCTGGTGGACGGGCGGTCGTACGCGTCGCTGCGCCGCCCGATGCGCACGATGGGCGCGCTGCTCGACGCCGGGGCCGTGCACGGCGGCCGGACCGCCCGCGACCACCTGCGCTGCCTGGCCCGCAGCAACGGCATCGGCGCCGGGCGGGTGGACGAGGTGCTCGGCCAGGTGGGGCTGACGGACGTGGCCGGGCGGCGGATCGGCGGCTTCTCCCTGGGCATGAAGCAGCGGCTGGGGATCGCGGCGGCGCTGCTGGGCGACCCGGCGGTGCTGATGTTCGACGAGCCGCTGAACGGGCTCGACCCGGAGGGCATCCGCTGGATCCGCGACCTGCTGCGGGCGCTGGCCGCCGAGGGGCGGACCGTCCTGCTGTCCAGCCACCTGATGAACGAGCTGGCGCTCACCGCCGACCACGTCGTCGTCATCGGGCGCGGCAAGCTGATCGCGGACACGGCGATCGGCGAGCTGGCCGGCCGCTTCCGCCGCGACGTGCTCGTCCGGGCCGCGGACCCGGAACGGCTGGCCGGGGTCCTGCGCGCGCACGGCGCCACCGTGACCCCCGAAGAGGCGCCCCCCGGTCCACCCGCACGCGACCCGTCCGTGCGCGGGCTGTCCGTGCGGGGGCTGGATGCCGAGGTGATCGGGGAGCTGGCGCTGGGCGCGGGCGTCGCGCTGCGCGAGCTGACACCGCGCGGCGCATCGCTGGAGGAGGCGTTCATGGAGCTCACCGAGGACAGCGTCGAGTACGGCGCCCGTACCGGGACGGAGCAGGGCCGATGACGGACGCGATCGCCGCCGAATGGCACAAGCTCCGCTCGCTGCGCTCCAACGCGTACCTGCTGGCCGTCTCGCTGCTCGCCGTGCTGGCCTGCGCCGGGGTGGCGTACCTGATCGGGCGCGGGTTCGACCGGCAGACGTTCGAGGAGCGGCTGGGCTTCACCGGCGTCGGCGCCGGGCTGGGCACGGGCCTGCCGATCGCCTACGTCGTGTTCGGCACGCTGGGCGCGCTCACGATCACCGCCGAGCACGCCACCGGCCTGATCCGCACCAGCCTGGCGGCGGTGCCGAGGCGGCAGGTGTTCCTGTTCGCCAAGGTGCCGGGCCTGGCCGCCGTCACCCTGGTCGCCGGTCAGGTCCTGGCGTTCGCCATGCACGGGGCCGCGCAGGCGGTCCTCGGCAGCCGCGCGGACCAGCTGCTGCTCGACGGCGGGACGCTGGGGACCTCGCTCGCCGAGCCGGGCGTGCTCGCGTCGGTGGCCGTCTCCGGGCTGTCCATGACGGCGGCGGCCCTCGTCGGGCTGGGGGCGGGCGCGGCGATCCGGTCGACGCCGGGCACCCTGGTCGCGCTCGTGCTGGTCTTCCTGGTGCTGCCCGTGGCCGCGCAGGCGCTGCCGTCGCCGCTGCGGGCCCAGGTGGGCTCGTACCTGCTGGAGAACCTGCCCGCGCAAGTCGCCGGGGTGGGCGGGCTGCTGCCGCCCGTCGCGGCGGCGGCGCTGCTCGCGGGCCACGTCGCCGTCGCGCTGGCGGCGGGCGCGACGGTCACGGCGCTGAAGGGCCGCAGGCTCAGGCCGCTGCTCGCCGGCGCGGCCGCGGTGCTGCTGACGGCGCTGACGGCGGTCCTGCCCACGGTGCTGCCGGCGGCCGGGCTGTCACCAGGGATGCCGGCAGAACCGGCGGTGGCGCCCGCGTCCGGTGACGCGGGCGGCGCGGCGTCCGCCCTGGCCTGGCGGCCGTGCGCGGACAAGGACGCGCCCGGGGACCTGCGGTGCGCCTCCGTCGAGGTGCCGCTCGACTGGCACAAGCCCGCCGGGCGCACGATCACCGTGCCGGTCGCGATGCTGCCCGCCTCCGGGGCGGGCCGCCGGATCGGCGTCCTGTTCTCCGTCCCCGGCGGCCCCGGCGGGTCGGGGATCGACGACCTGAAGCAGCACCACGCGCGGTTCGCCAAGCTGCGCGACCGGTTCGACGTCGTCAGCCTCGCCCCCCGCAACACCGCCGTCCCCGGCGGCCCGCTGCCGTACGCGTGCCTGTCCACCGGCCCGTGGATCACGCTGCCCGGCGACCGCGCCGAGTGGGCCGAGCTGGCGCGGGCGAACCGGGAGCACGCCGAGCGGTGCCGCGCCGCCGACCCGGAGCTGTTCGACCACATGGACTCCGCCTCCGTCGCCCGCGACATCGAGGCCGTCCGCGTGGCGCTCGGCGAGCCGCGGCTGAGCTTCCTGGCCAACTCCTACGGCGGCCACCCCGCCGAGGCGTACGCCCGGCTGTTCCCCGCCCGGGTGCGCGCGATGGTCCTGGACGGCGCCGCCGACCACCAGGAGCCGGTCGCCGCCACCGAGCCCGCCCTGTACGCGCGGCTGGAGCGGCAGCTGGTGCGCTTCGCCGCCTGGTGCCGGGCGGACACCGCCTGCGCGCTGCACGGCAGGGACGTGGCCGGGGTGTGGCGACGGCTGGTCACCGCCGCCGACCGCAAGCCGGTGCCGGTGCGCGGCGACCCGTCGGGGGCCGCCTACAGCGGGTTCGACCTGAAGGTCGCCGCCGGGCCCAGCTTCGTCTCGCCCGGCCGCGAGCCCGAGGTGCCCCGCTGGGTCCAGCTCGCCGCCGCGATCGAGAAGGCGGAGGGCGGCGACGCCTCCGGGTTCGCCGACTACGTCAGGCAGGCCACGGGCAGCGCCAAAGTGCCCGCGGCCGCCGGCCAGAACATGACGCACTGCCTGGACGGCAAGGGGTACGGGAGCTACGCCGCCTTCCGGGAGGCGCTGCGCGAGGCGGAGCGGGTGTCGCCGCACTTCGCCGGGCAGCGTTCGTGGTGGCCGCTGGCCTGCGCGGGCTGGCCCGCGCCGGTCACCAACCCGCCGGCGCCGCTGCCCGCGCGGGGGCTGCCGCCGCTGCTCGGGGTGGGGAGCTGGACGGACCACGACGAGGTGGCCCGCGCCGTCCGCCGGGTGCCGGGCTCGTCCAGCCTCCGGTACGAGGGCCACGGGCACACGCTGTACCTGTCCGGTCCTGGCGGCTGCGTCACCGCGCACGTCAACCGCTACCTGATCAGCCTGCGCCTCCCGCCGCCGGGCGCCACCTGCCCGGGCGCCGGGTGAGGGCCGCCCGCGATCACCAGGCGCGATCACCAGGCGCGATCATCCGGCGAGGGCGCGGCCGGTGGGGGTCGAGCGGTCGGTGCAGCCGGCGACGGGGCCCTCGTACAGCACGCTCCCGCCGTGCCGGCCCGGCCCCGGCCCGAGGTCCACGAGCCAGTCGGCCTGCCGGACGACGTCCAGGTTGTGCTCGATGACGACCACGGTGTGCCCCTGCGCGACGAGGTCGCCGAGGACGCGCAGGAGCGTGCCGACGTCGCTCGGGTGCAGGCCGGTCGTCGGCTCGTCGAGCACGTACACGGTGGGCCGCGCCGACTCCCGGAGCTCCTTGGCGATCTTGACGCGCTGGCACTCCCCGCCTGACAGCGTGCTCAGCGACTGCCCCAGGCGCAGGTAGCCGAGGCCGACGGCGGAGAGCTGGCGCAGCGCGTCCGCGATGGCCCGGTCGGGCAGCCGGTCGACGGCCTCGGCGATGGTGAGGTCGTCGACGTCGGCGATCGACAGCCCGTCCACGGTGTGGGCCAGGACCTCCGGGGTGAACCGGCGGCCCTCGCAGGTCTCGCACCGGACCTCCTGGCCGTCCATGAACGCCAGGTCGGTGTAGATCACGCCGAGCCCCTTGCACGCCGGGCAGGCGCCCTCGGAGTTGGCGCTGAACAGCGCGGCCGGGACGCCGTTGCGCCGGGCGAACAGCCTGCGGATCGCCGGGGCGATCCCGGTGTAGGTGATCGGGGTCGAGCGGCGGTTCGCGCTGACCGGCCGCTGGTCGATCACCGTGGCGTCGTGCTGGGCGACCAGCTCGTGGGCCAGGCTGGACTTGCCGGACCCGGCGACCCCGGTGAACACGGTCAGCACGCCTGTGGGGATCCGTACGGTGAGGTCGCGCAGGTTGTTGCGGGAGGCGCCCGCCACCGTGAGGTGGCCTGTCGCCTGCCGCGGGGCGGTGTTGACCGGCAGCCGCCGGGCCAGGGCGCGGCCGGTGGGCGTGTCCGCCTCCCGCAGCCGGTCGAACGGCCCCTGGAAGACGAGCCGCCCGCCGCCCGCGCCGGCGCCGGGCCCGATCTCGACGACCTGGTCGGCGTGCGCCATGACGGCGGGGTCGTGCTCGACGACGAGCACGGTGTTGCCCGTGTCGCGCAGCCGCTCCAGCAGCTCGATCATGGACTCCACGTCGGTCGGGTGCAGGCCCACGGTCGGCTCGTCGACCACGTACGTCATCTCGGCGAGGCTGGAGCCCAGGTGCTTGACCATCTTGATCCGCTGCGACTCGCCGCCGGACAGCGTCGTGGTCGCCCGGCCGAGCGTGAGGTAGCCGAGCCCGATCGTGACCATCGCCTCCAGCCGTTCCACCAGGGCGGCGACGACGGGCGCGACGCCGGGGGAGTCGATGGTGCGGACCAGGGCGGCGAGCTCGGTGATCTCCATGCGGGACAGCTCGCCGATCGTGCGGCCGAGCACGGTGGCCGTCCTGGCGGCCTTGGCGAGCCGGTCGCCGCCGCACTCGGGGCAGGTCCCGGCGCGGGTGAAGCGCCGGATGGCCTCCTGCTTGCGCTCGGACAGGTTGTCGGAGGTGTGCAGGTAGATGCGTTCGAACCGCTCGACGACGCCCTCGTAGTCCCGGGGCGGCCTGCTGCCGAGCGAGGCCGCGGCCTCGCCGCCGTACAGCAGCGCCTCGCGTTCGGCCGGGGTCCAGTCGCGGAGCGGGGTGTGGGCGTCGAAGGCGCCGATGTCGGCGTACCGGGAGTACCAGTAGCCGCCGTTGCCGAAGCCGGGCAGCAGGATCGCGCCCTCGGCCAGGGACTTGTCCAGGTCGAGGAAGCGGTCGACCGCGCTGACCACCACCTCGCCGAGCCCGGAGCAGGTGGGGCACATGCCGGCGGGCTCGTTGAAGGAGAACCGGTTCGACTCGCCCACGTACGGGCTGCTGAGGCGGGAGAACAGAAGCCGCAGGTACGTCCACGCGTCCGTGATCGTGCCGACCGTCGAGCGGGCGTTGCCGCCGATGCGCCGCTGGTCGATGACGACCACGGGGGTCAGGCCGCCGATGTGCTCGACGTCGGGGCGCGTCCACTTCGGCAGCCGGTTGCGGGCGAACGGCGGGAACGTCTCGTTGAGCTGGTGGCCCGCCTCGGCGGCGATCGTGTCGAACACCAGCGACGACTTGCCCGAGCCGGACACGCCCGCGAACACGACCAGCCGGTTGCGCGGGATGTCGACGTCCAGACCGGCCAGGTTGTTCGTCCGGGCTCCACGAAGGGTGATGGTGCGCGCTGTCATGCCGTCACGCTACGAGCAGATGTGGCCGGATTCTGACCGCGTCCGATGGCAGGATCGAGGCATGGCGGACGTCACCGAGCGCATGCTGGCCCTGCTGTCGACGCTGCAGACCGGGCGGCCGTTCGGCGGGGAGGAGCTGGCCCGGCGGCTCGGCGTCAGCCCGCGCACGCTGCGCCGCGACGTCGACCGGCTGCGCGGCTACGGCTACCCCGTCGAGACCCAGCCAGGGCCCGGCGGCTACTACCGGCTCGCGGCCGGGCGCACGATGCCGCCGCTCGTCCTCGACGACGACGAGGCGGTGGCCACGCTGCTGGCGCTCGCCTCGCTCGCCGCCGTCGGGGCGGCGGCCGAGGGCGGGATCGACGACGCCGCGACCCGCGCGTACGGCAAGCTGGACCAGTTCCTGCCCGCCCGGCTGCGCCCGCGCGTCGCGGCGGTGCGGGCCAGCCTGGAGACGAGCCCGCAACGCGCGCCGAGCGTGCCCGCCCAGCAGCTCGCGCTGGTCGCCGACGCGATCGCGCGCCGCGAGGTCCTGTCGTTCGCCTACACGGACGCGCGCGGCGGCCGGAGCGAGCGGCGGGTGGAGCCGTACCGGCAGATCCACCACCTGCTGCGCTGGTACGTGCTCGGCTGGGATCTCGGGCGCGGCGACTGGCGGGTGTTCCGCCTCGACCGGGTCACCGGCGCGACCGGCACCGGCGACCGCTACGAGCCGCGCCCGCTGCCCGCCGAGTCGGCCACCGACTACCTGCGGCAGGGGATCAACCGGGACAAGCAGGACGTCAGCGTCCTGGTGGACGCCCCGGCCGCCGCGGTGCTCGACGCGCTGAAGTTCCAGGACGCCGAGGTCCGCGCGCTGGACGACGGGCGGACCGGCGTCAGCCTCGCGCTGGACTCCTGGCAGTGGCTGATCCTCAACCTCGCCTTCCTGGACGCCGACTTCCGGATCACCGCGGGCCCGGAGTTCACCGCGGGCTGCCGTGCCTTCGCCGCTCGGCTCCTGGCCGCGACCGAGCCGGACTGACCGATCACACCAGCCCGGCGGCCAGCAGGAAGATCGCGATCCCGTGGGCGAGCGCGGCGGTGGTGACCCCGTGGCGCACGCGCAGGAACGCGCAGATCAGCCCTTCGTACAGGGTGAAGGCCAGCAGCGGCCAGCCGGCGTCGGTGACCGTCGAGGCGAGGAAGGCGTGGCAGGCGGCGAACAGCAGCGCCGACAGCAGGGCGGCGCGGGTGGCGTCCAGGCGCTGTTCGAGCCGTCCCTGGAGGAAGCCGCGGAACAGCACCTCCTCGGCGAGGTTGCCCGACAGGCTGAACAGCAGCAGCACTGGCAGCAGCGCGACCGCGACCGCGCCGCCGCGCCCGTCCAGGGGTGTGGTCAGCGACAGCAGCAGCACCGGCGCGGCGGCCAGCGCGCCGCCGCCCGCGCCCCACACGACCGTGCCGGGGCCGAAGCGCCCCCAGCGCACCAGCGACCGCAGCCCGGCGTCCAGCCGCAGCACCGCGACCGTCGCCGCCACCGTGCCCAGCCCGAACACCACCAGGACGCCCGCCTGGTCGGTGAAGCGCAGCCACGGGACCGCCCCCGCCGTGCCGATCCGCCAGAACCCGAGCGGGGTCATCGCGTCCCTGATCAGGATGAAGGCGAGCACGAGCGCCATGACGCGCGCGAGCGGGTCGCGCTCACCGCGCGCCAGCGCGTAACAGCCGCCGATCAGGAGCAGGCCGGGCAGCACCCGGGCGCCGTAGGCGAGGAGTTCGGGCAGCACAGAGGGCTCCGTTCACGAGGGGAGAGCGAAACGCCTTCAATAATGCGAGCTATTCTCAGTTTTCGGTACTCGCATTGGAGGGTCGTGCTCACACCCCGTAAACAGCCACGCCAGCAGCGCTCCAGGCAGACGGTCGCGGCGATCCTGGAGGCGGCGGCTCAGCTTTTCCAGAGGCACGGCTACGCCGGCGCCACCACGAACAAGATCGCCGAACGCGCCGGGGTGTCCATCGGGTCGCTGTACCAGTACTTCCCGAACAAGGACGCGCTGCTGGTGGCGCTGGCCGAGCACTACCTCGCCGAGAGCGCCGACCGGGTCGCGCAGGTCTTCGCCGGCGCGGCCGGGCGGCGGCCGTCCCTGTCGGCCCTGCTCACCGACCTGGTGGAGGGCGTGGCCGCGCTGCACACCGACCGGCCGGATTTGCACCGGCTGCTGTACGACCACGTCCCCCGCACCCCCGGCCTGGTCGCCCGCTTCCGGGACGCCGAGCGCCGGATCGCCCGCGCGCTGGCGGCCGAGCTGCGCCGCCTCGGAGCCGGTGGCCCCGATCCCGAGCTGAACGCGCTGCTGGCCGTCCAGGGCATCGAGGCCCAGTTGCACGGCGCGCTGCTCGACCCGCCGGACGGCCCCGGCCACGTCAGGGCGGTGGTGATGCTGTGGGAGCGTGCGCTCTCGGTACCCCCGGAGGGTATAGGATCTGGGCATGACTCCTGAGCGAAGGCTGCACGAGCATCTGACCCGGTGGCTCGGAGCCTGGCCGCCCGGCGGGCCGCTGGACGTCGTCGCCCATCCCGGGCGCGCGCTGCCCGCGTGGGACGGCGCGATCCATCCCGTGCTCGGGGTCGGCGGTCCCGGCGGGGGCGTGCTCTCGGTGCTGCCCGAGCACGCCGAGGAGGTCGCGAAGCTGCACGCCGACGACCCCGGCGGCTTCGGGCCGCGGGTCCCCGCGCTGCTCGGGCCGCCCGCCCGCGCCTGGTTCACCGCCGTCTACCGCTGGACGGCCCGGCCCGCGCCGCTGCCCGACGCCGGGGTGTGGGTGCCCGCCACCGATCCGGAGGTGCCCGAGTGGCTGCGGCCCTTCGGCGGCGAGGTGCTGGTGGCGCGCGACCCGCGCACGGGCGCGCACCTGGCCGGCGTGGGCGTCAAACGGCACGACCACCACGGGCGCGAGCTGGCCGTGGTGACCGAGCCCCGGGCGCAGGGGCGCGGGCTCGCCCGGCGGCTCGTCGCCCAGGCGGCGCGCCGGGTGCTCGACGAGGGGGCCGTGCCCACGTACATGCACGCGCCCGGCAACCTGGCCTCCGCGGCGGTCGCCGCCGCGGCCGGGTTCCCCGACCTGGGCTGGACGGCCTTCGGCGTCAGCGCCGCCCGGTAGAGACGGCGACAGCCCCCCGTCCCGGAGGACGAGGGGCTGTCTTCACGCTCTGCGGATCAGAGAACGGTCACGCCGACGGCCTGGGGGCCCTTGGCGCCCTGGTTGATGTCGAACTCGACGCGCTGGTTCTCCTCCAGGCTGCGGAAGCCGCCCGACTGGATCTCGGAGAAGTGGACGAACACGTCCGCGCCGCCGCCGTCGACGGCGATGAAGCCGAAGCCCTTGTCAGCGTTGAACCACTTCACAGTGCCCTGTGCCATTGCGATGTCTCCTCGTCAGAGATGGGTGACCCGCGGGATCGCGGATCGCCGGCCGGGGTTGTCTTTGCTGCGACCGCACCATCTCTCAAGAAGAAACAGCCGCCCGCCCGAAGGCGTGCGGGGCAAACCACATACACGGAACTGACCCGGCTGTTCTGTACAACGGCGGCGGCTCGCCGGTCATTCCCGGACCGCGTCCGATCAGGTGGACGGGGGGAGGGCCACGGTGACGCGGAGGCCGCCGTCCGGGTTCGGGACGGCCTCCACGCGCCCGCCGTGGGCGGCGGTGATGGCGGCGACGATCGACAGCCCGAGCCCCGCGCCGCCCGCCGAGCCGGTCCGGTCCGGGTCGAGCCTGCGGAACGGCTCGAACAGCTCGCCGGCCCTGCCCGGCGGGACGAGCGGGCCGGTGTTGCCGACGACCAGCCCGGCGGCCGGGGACAGCTCGACCAGGACGCGCCCGCCCCGATGGTTGTGCCGGACGGCGTTCTCCACCAGGTTGGCCACCAGCCGGGTGAGCATCACCTCGTCGCCCGCCACGACGACCGGGCCACCGGTGACGGAGACGGCGACCGTGACGTCCTTGTCCCGCGCCGCCGGCGACTGCTCCGCGACGACCTGCTCGACCACGGCCGCCAGGTCCACCGGCGCGGGCGCGTCGAGGCCGCGCTCGCCCTGGGCCAGCACGAGCAGGCCGTCGATGAGCCGCTCGGACCGCTCGGTGTTGCGCAGCAGCTCGGCCCGGATCCAGGCCAGCCGTTCCGGCGAGGGGTCGGCCAGGCCGACCTCGACGGCGGTGCGCTGGATGGCGAGCGGCGTGCGCAGCTCGTGCGAGGCGTTGGCGACGAACCGGCGCTGACCGGCCACCGCGCGCTCCAGCCGGTCGAGCATGGCGTCGAAGGTGTCGGCCAGCTCCTTGAGCTCGTCCTGCGGCCCGGTCAGCGCGATGCGCTCGTGCAGCGTCGACAGCGACAGCCTGCGGGCGGTGGCGGTGATGCGGTGCAGCGGGCGCAGCAGCCGCCCGGTGAGCCACCAGCACACCGCGAACGCCAGCACCGCGATCGCCACGAACGTGACGAGCGTGATGACCCGCTGGGAGTCCACCAGCTCCTGTTCGAGCTCGTCCGCCCGGACGAACGTCTCCACCCCGGGCGGGAGCAGGCAGGGGGCGCCCGGCTCGCACGGCCCTTCGGCCTTCCGCCGGACCGCCACGTCCTGGAGGTTCCTGCCGACGGCGTCCCCCTGGAGCCGCTGCGCCACCACCAGCGCCCCCAGCGTGATGACCGTGAAGATCCCGCCGTACAGCAGCGTCATCCGGGCCCGCACCGAGAGGCGGCCTAGCGGCCGGATCCGCCGCGGTCTCACAAGCGGTACCCGGCGCCCGGCACGGTGACGATGACCGGTGGCAGGCCCAGCTTGGCGCGCAGCTTGCTCACCGTCACCTTCACGACCGTGGTGAACGGGTCCGTCTGCTCGTCCCAGGCGCGTTCCAGCAGCTCCTCGGCGCTGACGGCGGTGCCGCGCGCCCGCATCAGCACCTCCAGCACCCCGTACTCCTTGCGCGACAGCGCCAGCGGGCGGCCGTCGCGGAACGCCTCGCGGGCGCCGGTGTCCAGGGTGATGCCGGCGTGCTCCAGCACCGGCGGCAGCGGCGGCCCGGACCGCCGGGCGAGCGCGCCGACCCGGGCCGCCAGCTCGTCGAAGGCGAACGGCTTGGGCAGGTAGTCGTCGGCGCCCAGGTTCAGGCCGGCGACGCGGTCGTGCACCGTGCCCGAGGCGGTCAGCATCAGGATGCGCACCGGGTCGCCGCGCTGGGCCAGCTCCTGGCAGATGTCGTCACCGTGCCGCCGGGGCAGGTCGCGGTCCAGGACCAGCACGTCGTAGGCGCCGGCCGCGAGCCGCTCCAGCGCGTCCGCGCCGTCGTAGGCGACGTCGACCGTCATCGCCCGGCCGCGCAGCCCCTCGGCCACGAGATCCGCCAGGACCCGCTCGTCCTCGGCCACCAGAATTCGCATGGTGGCATTCCCGCAGATCGGGGGTAAGAGCGCGGTTAACGCTCAGGCGAGCTGGCGGGCCTCCGTGCGCGCCGCCATCCGCCGCTCGAACCAGATCGAGGTGAACGGGGGCACCGCGCACGCCAGGCCGAGCACGACCGTGCCCCGGCTCCAGCCCGCCTCCCGCGCCGACAGGATCACGCCGAGCCCGTACAGCACGAACAGCGCGCCGTGGATCGGCCCGAACACCTTCACGCCGAGCTCGCCGGTCTCGGTCACGTACTTGAAGAACATCCCGACGAGCAGCCCGGCCCACGAGCACGCCTCGGCCACCGCCACGATCCGGAACCAGCGCAGCACGCCCCCACCACTTTCATCCGATTTTCGCGCTCACTCTACAGCCTGTAGAGGACGGCGGGCGCAGTCACTCCGCCGCGGGGACCTCGCCGTACGGGGGCGTCACCGCCCGGGAGCGCCGTCAGGGCCCGGGACGAAGGCCGGCGGTCTGGATGGCGCGGCTGATGTCGGTCGGCGTGAGCAGGCCGATCAGCCGGCCCGACGGGTCCAGCACCACGGCCCGCCCGTCGGCGCAGCCGTCCATCCGCGACAGCAGGCCGGTCAGCGGCTCGTCCGGGCGGGCGCTCGGCACGTCCCCGGCGGGACAGGCGATGTCGCTCAGCCGGGTCGTCTCCCGCGCGGCGGGCGGCACGTCCCGGATGCGGTTGAGCGTCACCAGGCCGAGGAAGGCGCCGCGCTCGTCGGTGAGCGGGTACGTGGACAGGCGGCTCGTCATGACCAGGCGCTCGATCAGCCCCGCGACGGTCTCGTCAGGACGGGCGACCACGGGCGGCCCGGTCATCACGTCGCCGACGCGGACGCCGCCCAGCGCCGAGGACACCTGGGTCTGCCGCTCCTCCGCGCCGGCGGCGTTGACCAGGAACAGGCCGATCAGCGCCAGCCACAGCCCCTGGAAGCCGAGGCCGGTGACGACCTGGAAGAGCCCGAGCGCGACGAGCGCGTACCCGAACACCCGGCCCGCGCGGGCGGCGGTGACCGCGGCGCGCGTCCGGTCGCCCGAGCGCGCCCACAGCGCGGCGCGCAGCACCCGGCCGCCGTCCAGCGGCGCGGCCGGGATCAGGTTGAACACGGCCAGGAGGACGTTCAGCCCGGCCAGGTAGAGGAAGACGCCCGCCGCCAGGGGCGCGCCGGACAGCAGCATCGCCACCGCGCCGCACACGATCCCGCAGGCCAGGCTGGTCAGCGGCCCCACCACGGCGATCTTCAGGTCGGCGCCCGGAGTGCGGGGCTCGCCGCGCAGCTCGGCCACGCCGCCGAGCAGCCACAGCGTGATCCTCGGCACCTCGATGCCGTGACGCTGGGCCACCAGCGCGTGCGCGAGCTCGTGCGCCAGCAGCGACGCCAGGAACAGCACCGCCGCCGCCAGCGCCGCCAGCAGGTAGAGCGCCGTGGCTCGGCCCGGGAACAGCGCGGGGAAGCTCCCGAAGGCCAGGCCCACGACCAGGATCGCGACGATGAACAGCACGCTGACGTTCAGCCCGACGGCGACGCCGCCGATGCGGCCCAGCGAGATCGACGAGCGCATCCGGCCTCCCAGGTCCTCACCCGTCCGGTACCCCGGTGGACGGGCGGAAACCTCAGGTCAGCCGGTGTGCGCGAGATCCAGGAACAGGGCGGCCGACCAGCCGAAGCCGCTCGTCGCCCGGCCCGCGCGGCGGCCGGTGCGCGGGTTCCAGTACTCGTACAGCCCGCCGCCGTCGCGCACCATCGCCAGCGTCCGCTCCCGCAGCTCGGCGGCCGTGTCCGGGTAGCCGGAGCGGCGCAGCCCCTCGACGAGCAGGTAGTTGACGTTCAGCCACACCGGGCCGCGCCACATCGCGTCCGGGTCGAACCGCGGGTCGTCGAACGCCACGGTCGGCACCGGCCGCTCGCCCCAGAACGACGGCGACGTCAGGTCCGCCACCAGCCGGTCCGCGACCTGCCGGGGGAGCCTGCCGGTGAGCAGCGGCATGAACTCCAGCGGCGTGCGCACGTCCACCTCGCCCCCGCCCACCCGGGTGACGAAGCGGCGGCCGTTCCACCGGCGCGCGACCATGCGGTCCACCAGCGCCTGCGCCCTCTCCCGCCACGGGCCCGGGTCACGGCCCAGCACGGCGGTGATGTCGCCGAGCCGGTCGTACTGGAGCGCCAGGTAGGAGTTCAGGTCCGGCGGCTCGGCGCGCGGGCCGTGGTCCCAGATCGGGCTGTCGTCGAGGCCGGAGGAGTACGGGTGCAGGTACTCGGCCAGGCCGTCGCCGTCGGGGTCCGAACGGGTGAACCACCACTCCTGGGAGCGGGCGAGCGGCTCGAACACCTCTGCCAGGAAGGCGGGGTCGGGGTCGGCCTCGTGGATCTTCCACACGGCCCAGGCGGTGAGCGGCGGCTTGGTGACCGGGACGACCGTGGGGTCCGGCGGGCCGCCGACGTGCTGGGCGAGCCTGGCCAGGTCGGAGCGGGGCAGGTCGGTGGTCTCGGCCAGCACGCCGTGGTCGTGCACCACGTCGGGGATCAGGCCGTCGGGGCGCTGGTTGTCGAGCAGGATGCGGATCTGCTCCCTGGCCAGGGCGGGGTCGGCGTGGCGGAGGGCGATGGCGTGGAAGTACGCATCCCAGTTCCATAAGCCGACATATCCGTACTTGGAGGGGATGAGGGATTCCCGGCCCCGGATCGGCACCAGGTTCACCGCCAGCGTCCACCACGCCTGCTCGGCCCGTTCCCTCAGGCCGGGCGGCACGGCGGGCATCCGGTCGAACCACGCCCGCCACCGCGCCCCGGCCGCCGCCACCACCGCCCCGCCATCCAACCCCGGCCCTCCGGGCGAGGAACCGCCCGGGGTGGGGCCTCCGGTGGAAGGGCCGCACACACTGGGGCCGTCCGGGGTGGAACCGTCCGGGGTGTGGCCGTCCGGGGTGGTGAGGGGGAGGACTCCGTCGATGGGGGCCTCGCCGCCGTCCCACACGGCGCGGGCGTCGCGGCCGGTGAGGACGAGCGTGTCCGGCCCGGCGAACGCCATCGTCACCCCGCCCGCGAACTCCACCCGGTCCGGCAGCGCACGCCGTACCGGAAGCTCCCGATCGCCCGACAGGACCCGCAGCCCCGTCAGGACGGTCGCGTCGGCGAGCCGCGTCTCGTACAGCGCCCTGGCGATCCACAGGGAGCCGTCGTCGGCCGCCATCACGAGCAGCCGGGAGCCCCGGTCGGTGAACGGGCGCTCGCGCAGATCCAGCATCAGCGGCCTCCCAGCCCGGACGCGGCCATTGAGTTGATGATCCTGCGCTGCCCGAACAGGAAGGCGATCAGCGTGGGCACCACCGCGATCGCGGAGGCGGCCAGGATCAGCCCGTAGTCCACGGCCATGCGCTGGCCGGAGAACTGGCTCAGCAGCAGCGGCACCGTGGCCAGCTCGGGGGAGTTCAGGAAGATCAGGGGGAAGAAGAACGAGTTCCAGGATGCCAGGAAGGCGATGATGCCGAGGGCGCCCAGGCCGGGCCGGATGTTCGGCAGCACCACGTTCCAGAAGCACCGCCAGCGCCCGGCGCCGTCGATCCTGGCGGCCTCCTCCAGCTCCACCGGGACGGCCCGGATGAACTGGCGCAGCAGGAAGACCGCGAACGGGTTCGCGACGGTGGGCACGATGAGCGACAGGTGGGAGTCGATCCACCCCAGCTCGGCCAGCATCAGGTAGAGCGGCACGACCGTCACCTGCGAGGGCACCATCTGGGTGGCCAGGAACACCACGAACAGCACCTCGGACCCGCGGAAGCGGATCCGGGCGAAGGCGTAGGCGGCCATGGCGGAGGTGAGCAGCGTCAGCGTGACGTTGATCGCGGCGATGTAGAAGCTGTTCCAGTACGCGAGGCCGAACGGCATGGCGCCGAGCGCGTCGGGATAGTTGGCCCAGCGCCACGGGTCGGGCAGCCAGGCCAGCGGGTCGTTCAGCATCTGGCGGACGCCCTTGAACGACGTCAGCAGCATCCAGACGAACGGGAACAGCATCGCCAGGCCGCCGACGGCGAGCGCGGCGTGCAGGGCTATCTGCCGGGGTCGCATGCGGGCCCCCTCACGAGTCGTAGTGGACGAGGCGCTTCTGCGCCGCGAACTGGACGAGGGTCACGAGCAGCGTCAGCACCAGCAGGATCAGCGCGGCGGCACTGCTCAGCCCGAACTGGAAGTCGCGGAAGCCCAGCTCGTACACCTGGTAGACGATGGTCCGCGCGCCGTCGTTGTCCTGGGGGTTGACCAGCACGTAGATCTGGTCGAACGCCTGGAACGAGCTGATGACGGCGACCACGGTGGAGAAGAAGATCGTCGGCGAGAGCAGCGGCAGCGTGACGGAGCGGAAGATCCGCACGGGGCCGGCGCCGTCCATGCGGGCGGCCTCGACGATCTGCGGCGGGATCGTCTGCAGTCCGGCCAGGAAGATCACCACGTTGAGGCCGAGCGACGACCAGATCGTCACCGCCGCGATGGCGACGATCACCCAGTCCGGATCGCCCAGCCAGTCGGGGGCGGTGATGCCGAACCACTGCTCCAGGCTCGTGTTGAGCACGCCGAACTCGTCGCCCGCGAGGATGATCTGCCACATCAGCGCGACGGCGACCGAGCTGGTGACCACCGGCAGGAAGTACAGCACCCGGTAGAAGCCGCTGCCCCGGACGTTGTTGAGCGCGACGGCGATCAGCAGTGCCAGGCCGAGCCCGGCGGGCACGGTGAGCAGCGCGAGCTTGACGGTGTTCCACACCGCGCGGCCGAACTGCGGGTCGGTGAGCACGGCGGCGAAGTTGGCCAGGCCCGCCCACTCCTTCTGCCCGAGCCCGTCCCAGTGCATGAACGCCAGCACCACGGCGAAGCACAGCGGCCCGACCAGGAACACGACCAGCGCGCTGACCTGCGGCGCCAGGAAGAACGCGGCCCACCAGCCGTCACGGTGGCGCACCCGGCCGGCGCGAGCCCCAGGACGGGCGCTCCCGGGGCGGGGCCCGGTCCGGGCCCCGGTGTCGAGCGCCACGGCTAGCCCAGCTTGCTCTCGACGAGCGAGCCCAGCTCGGTCATGCCCTGGTCGAAGGGCACCTTGCCGGTCCACACCTTCATCAGGTGCTCGTTGATCGCGGCGGTGAGACCGGGCACGGCCACCTCCTCGGGGTAGTTCGCGAACCCGGTGTCACGCACGTCGAGGAACGTCTGCGCGTGCGCCGGGTAGCCGTCGGCCAGCACGATCTGCTCGGCGCCCTTGATCGACGGCACCGCGCCGCCGCTCTTGAGCCGGATGAGCTGGCCCTCCTTGCTGACGAACTCCGTCAGGAACGTGAACGCCTCCTCCGGCAGCTTCGTCTCCTTGTTGATCGACAGGTAGGAGGCGGCGACGGCGCCCGGCATCGGCTTTCCGTCGGGCGAGGGGAACGGCACGATGTCGTAGTCGGCCAGCTCGCCGCCCTTCTTCAGCGAGTCGATCATCCACCGGCCGCCGGCGTAGAAGCCCACCTTGTGCTTGAGGAACTGCGTGCTCGCGCCGTTGCTGGCGGGCAGCAGGTCGGCGCTGAGGAACGTCTTGTCCTGGTAGCCCTTGGCCAGCGTGCGCAGCGCCTCCACGGACTTGGCGTCGGTGGCGGCGACGAACTTGCCGCCGTCCCACACCTTCCCGCCGAAGCCGTTGATCATCGAGTACGTGGAGCCGTACCAGTTCCAGAAGATGGACCCGGCCTTCCCCGCGGCCTTGAGCTTGGCGTTCATGGCCAGGTACGCGTCCATCGTCCACTGTCCGGCCTCGTGCAGGGCGGCGGGGTCCTCGGCGATGCCGGCGTCCTTGAGCGCCTTCTTGTCGTACCAGAGCACCTCGGGGTTGGTGTCGTTGGGGACGCCGTAGATCTGGCCGTCCTTCTTCGCGCCGCCGTACACGCCTTCGAAGAAGTCGTCCGGGCGGCTCTTGGAGGAGGGCCCGGCGAGCTTGTCGTTGAGCGGGGAGAGCACGCCCGCGGCGACGAACTTGCCGACGTTGTCGTCGCCGACGAAGAACACGTCGGGCGCGGTCTTGCTGGTGAGCTGGGTGAGCAGCTTGGGGTGGTAGTCCTCGTACTTGGCGACCGACTCCAGCTTGAGCCGGATGTTCGGGTGGCGCTTCTGGAAGTCCTGGGTGAACGCCTCGTACAGCTTCAGGTCCTCGGCCGATCCCCAGGTGGACCAGCGGACGGTGACAGGGCCGTCGCCGGTGCCGGGGACGTTCCCGCCGCCGCTGCCGCTGCACGCGGTGGTCGCGAGGGCGAGCACGCCCAGGATTGCGAGGGCACGCCTCATGGTGGACTCCTTCGGGGGGGGTTGTGCGTGGGGGGTGTGGGGGAGGTCAGGCGAGCCCGCCGCCGTCGACGACGAGGGCGGACCCGGTGACGTAGCTGGCGGCGTCGCTCGCCAGGAAGAGCACGGCCTGGGCGATCTCGTCGGGGCTGCCGGCGCGGCCCATCGGCCGGTCGGCGGCGTCGGCGTGGAAGGCCGTCCAGTCCTCGCCGAGCTGGCGCGCCTCGTCGCGCAGCATCGGCGTGTCGGTGTCGCCCGGGTTGACGGAGTTGACGCGGATGCCGGCCGCGGCGTGGTCGATGGCCAGGGCGCGGGTCATGTTGACCACGGCGGCCTTGGAGGCGCAGTAGGAGATGGCGTTGCCGCCGCCCTTGAGCCCCCACCCGGAGCCGGTGTTCACGATGGAGCCGCCGCCGGTCATCGCCGGGACGGCGTGCTTGCACATGAGGAAGACGGACCTGACGTTGACCGCCATGACCCGGTCCCACTCCTCCACGTCGAGGTCGAGCGCCGTGGTGCGGCGGATGATCCCGGCGTTGTTGAACAGCACGTGCAGGGCACCGAACGTGTCGACGGCCGTGCGGACGACCTCGCGGCAGTCGTCCGAGGCCGACACGTCGGCGCGCACCGCCACGGCGGCGCCGCCCGCCTCCTCGATCGCCGCCGCCGTCGCCTGCGCGCCGGGGCCGTCGATGTCGGCCACCACCACGCGGGCGCCCTCGCGGGCGAACAGCAGGGCCGTGGCGCGGCCGATGCCGGACGCGCCGCCCGTGACGATCGCGACCTTGCCGTCGAGCGTGTTCATCCGTCGTACTCCTCACTTGCCGCGCTGAGGCGGTAGATCGTGCTCTCGCGGTGCCCGGTGATCACCCGGACGTGCCCGCTCAGTGTTCTGTCGAGGTCCTCGTCGCCGCTGTCGGCGAGCAGGGGGCGGCCGTTCAGCGCGGCGAGCTTGGGCTGGGTGGCCAGGACGAGCAGCGTGGCCCCGGAGGCCCTGAGCACCCGGGGCGAGATCTGCTGGTTGCCCCGGCCCAGGACGAATCCCTGCCCGCCGATCACCGACAGCACCACCACCGTCTTCCCCCGGCTGACCAGGCCGAACAGCTCGGCCTCCGGCACGTCGGCGGCGATCAGCCGGCCGTCGCCGACCACGTCCACGCCGAGCAGCGTCGTGGCCAGCCCCAGCTCGTCGCCGACCGCCCGGGTGGTGGCGCCGGGGCCGAGGACGTACCGGACGCCGGGTCGCATCCGGGACACGACCTCGCGGGCGATCGCGCCGACCGTGGCCGGGGGAGTGCCGGAGGAGCCGGTCTTGCGGCCGGAGAAGGCGGTGCGGGCCCGCGGGACGCGGACGGTCCCGTACAGGCGGGGGCCGACCAGGCCGCGCCGGTAGCCGTCCTCGTCCAGGTCGACGACCTCGGCCTCGGCGGTGGGGCCGGGCCGGAACCCGGCCGCCACCAGGCCCGCCGTGGCGGGGCTGACGGCGAAGCATCCCGAGTAGACCTTGACCCCGGCGGGCACGCCGAGCACGGGCGGCGCCTGGTCGCCCAGCTCGCGCAGCGCGTCCAGCACGTCCCTGGCGGTGCCGTCGCCGCCCGCGAACAGCAGCAGGTCCACCCCGGCCAGCGCCGCCACGGCCCGCCGCGTGTCCTCCGCCGTGGTCACGGCCAGGGCGTCCGCGCCGCCGGGCCGGACGAGGGCGCAGGCGCCGCCGGCGGCGCGGACGGCGTGCTCGCCCATCGGGCCCGGCACGGTGACCAGGCGGGCCCCCGGGCGGCGGGCCAGCAGGGCGCGCACGGC
>NZ_JBEZZG010000038.1:0-85787 GCF_040639085.1 Nonomuraea sp. NPDC023979 | reverse complement strand
CGGGCGCCCGCGAAACCGGCGTGGACAACGGCTTGCCCAGCAGAACGGCGTTGACCGTCCGCGCGGCGCCCACCCCGTCCTGGAAGCCGTGATGCACCCGGTAACACAGCACGTGCTCGTCGTCGCGATGCCCGTGGATCACCATCAGCGTCCACAGTGGCCGCCGAGGATGCAGGGGCAGCTCGCGGACGGCGTCGATCACCGCCTGCCGTACGTCCGTGCCCGGTGGCACCCGGCGGTGCGCCACGTGGTGCGCCGGGTCGAAGGCCGGGTCGGGCTCCCAGCGGGCGTGCCGCCCGGCGCCGGTCAGCCGGTAGGTGAGCACCGGGGCCCGGGCGGCCGTCTCGGCGGCCAGCCGGCACAGCTGCGGGGCGGACGGAACGGGACCCGGCAGGCGCGCCGCCAGCGCGATGTGCAGCAGCGGATCGCGGTCCGTGCCGAGCCACGACAGGAACGCCAGGTCACCCCCGTCCAGCGGGATCGGCGCGCCGGGCCGCCGCCCCACCGGGGAGTCAGGGAGCCGGGGCCGGCTGCGCACGGTGGGCCAGCTCCGCGGCCTCGGCGAGGGTCATCGACATCCGGAAGTCGAACAGGTCGACGTGCAGCTCGTGCCGGCCGAGCGCGGTGTGCAGCTCGATCAGGGCCATGCTGTCGGCCTGGAGATCGTCGAAGGCGGTGTCCGGGGTCACGTCGGCGAGGTCGAGCGCGAAGATCTCAGCGCAGTACCGGCGGATGAGGAGCAGGATCTCTTCTTTCGGCACGGGTCGTCACCTTTCCGTTGATCTTCAGGTTTCAGCATCTCGTGGACGCCCGCGGGCCGTGCCGTCCCGGCTCCGCGTGTCCGGTCAAGAACGGTTGTTGCCTTGGGAAGCCAGCAGCGGCCCCAACCGGGCGGCCTCGTCATCGCCGACGCGCAGCCGCCGGGCGTCGGGACTGGACACGGCGGCGACGGCCACGTCCGCCGCCACCATCCGCTCGGCCAGTGTCAGCGCCGCCTCCGACGGCATGGGCGCGAAGCCGTACGCGCTGAGCAGCGGCACCGCGCCGTGGCGGGCCACGAAGCCGGTGTCCGCGATCGTGCCCCACGCGGTGGCGTGGCCGGGAAGCCCGAGGTGGCGGCGCCGGCGGATCAGTGCCTCCACGAACACGTTGCCCGCCGCGTACGCCGCCTGCCGCGCCCCGCCGTAGGTGCCGCTGATGGAGGAGAACAGCCAGACCAGGTCCAGGTCCCGGCCCTCCAGCAGCCGATGGAGCACCAGCGCGCCGGCCATCTTGCAGCCCAGCACGTCGGCCACGTGCCGGGCGGTCAGCTGCCGCACCTCGCTCAGGGTGGGCGCCATGGCGGCGTGCACGACGCCGCGCAGCGGATGCTCGCCCGCGTCGACGCTCTTCAGCACCGCCGCCATCGCGGCCAGGTCGGTGACGTCGGCGGCATGCACGCTCACCCGCGCCCCCAGGGCGCGCAGCCCGGCCGCGACGGCGGCGGCCTCGGGCGCCGCCTCGCCCCTGCGGGAGACCAGCGCGAGCCGGCGGGCGCCGCGCTCGGCCAACCGGCGCGCGGCGGCGGCGCCGAACCCGCCCACGCCCCCGATCACGAGATAGGCGCCCTGCGGGTCCGGGCGCAGCTCCACGGCCCGCGGCCGGGCCCGGACGGGCCCGTCCAGCGGGTCGAACGACAGTGTCACCGCCGCCGCGCACCGCTCCGCCCACACCTCACCCACCCGGACGGCGGGATGGACGTGGTACGGCGGCGCCGGGTCCAGGCCGTCCCGTGCGGCGTCCATGACCTCGTGGAACAGCCGGGGATCGGGCGGGCCGGCGGCGTCGAGGCAGGCGTGCCGCCCGGCCGGGGCGAGCATCGCGTGCCAGCTCTCCGGCACGGCTCCGGCCAGCACGTCGGCTCCGCGCCCGCCGGTGCGGGCCAGCACCCGCGCGACCACGTCCGGATCGGCGGCGTCCACGACCTCATGGGAGCCGAGCCGGTCCAGCAGGTCCCGCTGCCCCGGATGCCGCGCGAGCGCGACGACTCGGGCGCCCTGCCGGAGAGCCAGGTGCAACGCCGCGAGGCCGGTGGCGGTGGCGTCGTGCAGCACCAGCGTGCTGCCTGCCGACAGCCCCGCCGCCGCCAGCGCCCGGCGCGCCCGCATGGCCGGCCCCGGCCTGACGGCGGCCTCGGCGAAGCCCATGCCGGCGGGAATCTCCCGCACCAGCCGGGCGGTGGTGCTCAGGTGGGAGCCGGGCGCGCCGCCGCCCACCCCCACGACCCGGTCGCCGACGGCGACCTCGCGCACCCCCTGTCCCACCGCCGTGATCCGGCCCGCGCACGTCCACCAGGTGTCCGGTCCGCTCCACGAGACGGCCCGAGCCTCGATGACGACCGCGCCGGGGCCGGGCGGACGCGCCGGTTCGGCCCGTGTCCAGTACGGCGCCCGGCCCAGGTCGTCGAAGCCCAGGACGCAGGGGCCCGTTCCCGTGTCGAGGGGCTCGTACGGCATCTCCCGCACGACGAAGCGGCCCCGGCGGGTGAGCGCGACCTCGCCCTCGCCCGGCGCGGACAGCAGCTCGCGGGCCAGCCGCCGGGCGTCGGCCGCGAGGTCGGCGGTGCGGTGCAGGCTGATGCGCGGCACCCGTAGCCGGGCGTCCTCGCCGGCCAGGGCGCGGGCGGCGCCCCACAGCACCGCGTCGGCGGGGACCAGCGGCTCCTCCGGCGCGGGCAGCGCGCCGCTCGGGCGGGTCACCACGGACAACGACCGGGTCAGTCCGGCGGGAAGGTCGTCGCAGGCGAGGGCGATCGCCTTGAGCACCAGCATCCGTTCGACGGCCTCGTCCAGCCGCAGGCGCGGCTCGTCGTCGCTCCCGGCGCCGCAGGTGCGCTCGGCCGCGACGAGGACGACGCCCACCGCGCCGGTGGACGGCCCGGAGGCCAGCAGCGTCCGCCAGCGGCCGGGATCGGGCGTGCTCAGCACGGCCACGGCGCCGCCCTGTCCCGCCGCCTGCCCACCGGCGGCCAGCAGGTGGGCCACCGCCTGGGCGAACGGCAGCTCACCGGCGTCCTCGGCGGCGACGATCCACCGCGTCCCGGACGGCGGCGGCGCCGCGCAGGTGCGTGACCGGCTCCGGGGGAGTGGGCGGGCGGCCAGCGTGATCGACAGATCGTCGCGGGCGGGACCGCTGTCGTCGCCGGTCTGCACGACGCCGGTGAAGCCGCACGCGCCGAGCAGCGGCGGCCACTGCTCGCGCGCGAGCAGCAGGCTGTCGGGCCGCAGCCGGTGATCCGCCATGGGCCAGAAGCTGTCCAGCGCGCCGAAGATGCCGATCATCAGGCGCGGGTCGTGCGTCTCGACGGCCAGGAGGTGCCCGCCGGGCGCGAGCAGGCGGCGCACCCGTTCCAGGGCCGCGCGCACATCGCGGGCGGTGTGCAGGGCGTTGGCGGCGACCACCACGTCGTACGCGTCTTCGGGGAAGCCCTGTGCGGCGGGGTCCTCGTCGAGGTCGAGCCGCCGGTAGTCGACGAAGTCGTAGCCGGCGAACCGGCGGCGGGCGGTGGCGTGGAACAGCGGCCACACGTCGGTGAAGGTGTAGCGGGTCAGATGCGGCGGCAGCAGCGGCAGCAGCGCGGCGGTGGTGCCGCTGGTGCCCGCGCCCACCTCCAGCACGCGCAACGGCCGGTCGTCCGGCAGGGCCGCGACGATGCGGCCGAGAAGCGCCCGCGCCACCTGGTTGGCGAACCGGCTGAGCGGGGCGGTGTCGTAGAGCTGCCGCAGCAGTTCGCCGCCGCCGTCGCGGCTCAGCAGCTCGCGCGGGTCACGTTCGCCGCGCAGCACGTCAGGCAGCTCCCGGCACATCCGGCTGACCAGCAGCACCTCGGTGGAGAAGGCGGGATGGTCGCGCAGCAGGTCCCGGGCGAGCTCGCCGGGGCCGGCCGGGACGCCGAGCCGCCACCGCCCGCCGGGACACGCCCGCGCCAGGCCGTCCGCCTCCAGCATGGCCAGCGCGGCGTTGACCAGCCGGACGTGCCGGGGCAGCATCCCGGCGGCGACCAGGTCGTCCACCGTGAACGGCTCGCCCTGCCGCCCGGCCAGCGCGGCGAGCGCGGCGGCGAGGTGGTCCGCGACAGCGCGGAAGGCGCGCGGCCGGAACCGGTCATAACGCGCGTCCCGCCACGACCGGCGCGCCCGGTCGAGGTCGTCGCCCGCCTCCTCCAGGATCACCCGCGGGGAGGGCAGCGGGCACGCCCCGTCCCCGCCCGCCGGGTCCGGAGCCGCACGCAACTGGGTGTGATGCCGCAGGATCGGCACCTGGTCATGATCCGATGGGCTTCGCACGCGGCTACTGTGAGTGACGGGATGGTGGCATTCAAGGCGCAACACCGGCCCGGGGAGTCATTGCCTGTTCTGATCCACTTCTTGCCCGGACGTGGCGCGTCGCGCGCCGATCTCCCGGCCTCCGATGAGCGAGGCTGATCGGCAGGACCACCGATCAAGGGGGAGGCTCGATGACGTCGCGGGCGCGGGTAGCGGTGACGGGACTGGGCGTGCGCACGGCCGCCGGAGCCCACCCCAAGCACCTGTGGGACGCGCTGATCAGCGGGCGCTCCACAGCGCGGCGCATCACCTCCTTCGACACCACCGGCCTCGGCGTCGACGTCGCCTGCCAGGTCGGCGACCTCGACACCGCGCCGTACCTGACTCCCCGGCAGGCCCGCCACCTCGACCGGGTGAGCAAGCTGGCCGTCTGCGCGGCCGCCGACGCGTTCGACGACGCCTTCGGGGCCGGCGACGCCATCCGGACGCCACCGGAGCGGCGGGCCGTGGTGACCGGCATCGGGTTCTGCGGGGTCGAGACCTACGAGGACGGCATGCTCGACGTCCGCCACCCGGGGCGCGGGAACCCAGGCCCTCTCCACGTCCTGAAGATCATGAGCAACGCGCCCGCCTCGGCCATCGGCCTGCGTCACCGGATCCACGGGCCCAGCATGTCCGTGACCACCGCCTGCGCCTCCGGCGCGCACGCGATCGGGGAGGCCGTGCGGCTGCTGCGCGACGGCTCCGCCGACCTCGTCGTCGCCGGCGGGGCGGAAGCCTGCGTCACCCCGACCATCCTGCAGGCGTTCGACCAGTGCCGGACCCTGTCGCGCCACACCGCCGAGCCCCAGCGCGCCTGCCGGCCGTTCGACGCCGGACGCGACGGCTTCGTGCTGGCCGAAGGGGCCGCGTTCCTGATCCTGGAGACGCTCGACGGCGCCCGCGCCCGTGGCGCGCACGTGCACGCCGAGCTCGCCGGCTACGGGCGCACCAACGACGCCCACCACCTGCTCGCCCCGGCCCCCGAGGGCGAGGGCGCCTACCGGTGCATGCGCGCGGCCCTCAGCGACGCCGGGCTGTCGCCCGCCCAGGTCTCCCACGTCAACGCGCACGGGACCGGCACCCAGCTCAACGACCTGACCGAGGCGCAGGCCATCACCCGCCTGTTCGGGCCGCACGGGGTGCCCGTCACCGCCGTCAAGGCGGTGACCGGCCACGCGCTCGGAGCGGCGGGCGCCATCGAAGCGGTCGCCGCCGTGCTGACGCTCGCCCACGGGACCGTCCCGCCGACGGCCAACCTCGGCACGCCCGACCCGCGCTGCGAGGTCGACGTGGTGCGCGAGGCCCGGCCGCTGCCGGCGGGAGCGGTGCTGTCGAACTCGTTCGGGTTCGGCGGCCACAACGCCACCTTGATCATCGCTCCCGTGACCTGAGGACGCCGCGCCATGCCCACCATGCCCACGACCGCAGATCAGTTCACGACCGCCGCACGGACCACGGCGGTGCCGCTGACGGTCAACGACCGCTTCCTGCTGCGGCTGGCTGACGAGGCGGACCCGGACAGGGACGCCGACCTGCACCTGGGCGTCGCCGTGCGCCTCCCAGGACCGCCGCCCTCCGGCCACCGCTTGCACCGCCTGATCGGCGACGCCGCCGTCCGGGCCCGCGCGCTGACCTACCGGCTGACGGGAACGGGCCGGCGGGTGCGCTGGGAGCCCGACCCCGCGTTCGACCCCGCCCACCACGTACAGCACCATCACGCCACGCCCGGCCAGGACCCGTGCCAGGCGGTCGGCCAGGCGTTGCGCGAGCACCCCCTGCCCCGGTCCAGGCCGCTGTGGAGCCTCGTGGTCGTCGAGGGTCACGCCGCCGACGAGCACCTGCTGTGCTACCGCGCCCACCACGTCTTCCAGGACGGGCTCTCCGCCGCCCGCACGATCAGCTCGCTCGCCCTGGGCCGCACGCTGCCCCCGCCCGCCGCCGCGCCCGGCGGCGGACGCGGGCGCCCCGGCGGCGCCGCCATCCGCCAGGCCATCGGCGACATCGCCCGCTTCGCCTCCGCAACCGAGCCCTGGCACCCGCCGGCGACGGACGCCCCCGCCACCCGGCACCTCGGCTCCGTCAGCCTCGACGCCGGCGCGTTCCGCGACATCGCCCGCTCGACAGGGACCAGCTTCGCCCAGATCGCCGCGGCGGTCCTGGCCGGCGTCGTCAAGGAGTGGACAGAGGCCGGCCCCGCCCCGGCCGGCCCGCTCCCGCCCGAGCCGCGTCGCCCCCTCGGGCAGCCGGTGCTCTCCTTCCCGGTCGGGCGGCGCGATCGCCGCCGTGACGACGGCCTGGGCAACCACGCCGTCCTCATGCCCATCCGGCTGCCGAGCGCCGAACCCACCCCCCGTACCCGCCTGCGAGCCGTCGCCGAGCAGACCGGTCTCGCGGAACTGGCCCGCCACCGGCGCGGCCCGCACGCCCCCGCGATGTCCGCCGCCTTCAGCCACGTCCTGGCCCGCCTGGCCGCTTCCGCCGCGCGCCGCCCGCTGCATGACAGCCTCGGCCTGACGCTCCTCCACGGCGCCGCCGCGCTCCCGCCTGCCCACGAGATCTTCGCCGTGCCCTCGCTGCTGCCCGGCGCGGGAGGCCAGGTCGCCGTCCTGCCCGGCCGGCGGACGGTCTCGTTCTCGTACGCCTTCGACGCCCGCCTGCCCGGCCTCGGCCACCTGCCCGCCCTGGTGCGCCAGGCCCTGGCCGACCTGCACGCCGACGTCGTCCCCTCCCGCCCCTGACACGACCGACCACGCCGATCACCGACCAAGGAGAACGCGTATGGAGCTGTCCGGGACGACCGCCCTGATCACCGGAGCCAGCGGCGGCCTCGGCCAGGCCATCGCCCACGCGCTGGCCCGCCACGGCGTCCGCGTGATCCTCACCGGCCGCGACACCGCCGTCCTGACAGCCCTGGCCGGCCGGCTGGGCGGGCGCGCCATCGCCGCCGACCTCACCGACCACGACGGCCTCACCGCCCTGATGCGGCAGGCCGGTCCCGTCGACATTCTCGTGGCCAACGCCGGCGTCATCGCCCCCGCCGCGATCACCGACCACACCACCGGCGACATCGACACCTACCTGGCGCTCAACCTGCGCGCCCCCATCGTCATGGCGCGCACGGCCGCCGAACACATGATCGCCAACGGGCGCGGCCACATCGTCCTCATGAGCTCGCTCGGCGGCAAGATCTCACACGCCCGGTGTGCTCTCTACAACGCCACCAAGTACGGGCTGCGCGGGTTCGGGCACGCGGCCCGGGCCGATCTGGCGCCGCACGGCGTCGGCGTCTCGGTCATCTGCCCCGGACTGATCAGGAACGCCGGCATGCTCACCCGCGCACCGGCGCCCCTGCCCTCCTGGATCGCCGCGATCGGCACGCGGACGCCGCAGCAGGTGGCGCGGGCCGTCTGCCGCGCCATCCGCACCAACGCCGCCGAGGCCGACGTGGCGCCCCTGCTGATCCGCCTGGTGGCGCACCTGGGCGGCCTGTCCCCGGCACTCGGCGCCCACCTGCAGCGCCTCGGCCGGGCCGACTCCTACGCCGACACCGTCGCGAGAAGCCTGGCCGCCACCGGCGCCCCGCGATTCCTCTGAGCGGCCGACGAGGTTCGCGTCCGTGTCACGGCCGGTGAGCTACGGGTCAGGTCAGAGTGTCTTCGACCTTGATCTGGCCGTTCTGGACGACCCATTTCTGGTTGGGGTGGTTGAGGCAGGTCCACAGGCGGACGTTGGTGTTGTCGGCCCGGCTGTTGGTGGCGTCCAGGCACACCTGGCGGGGTGCGGCCGAGGCGGCCGGGGCGGTGGTGACGGTGAGGGTCAGGGCCACCGTGGCGACCGCGGACGTGGCCAGCAGGCGGGCGAGGGGACTGATATGCCGGAGCGGTGACGCCTACCTGTCCGAACACGTCCCGTCATCCGGCCGAGCCGCACGTACGAACCAGAGCTGTGACTTATCACGGAGAAAGCCGCTTATGGGATCTGATGATGCAAGAAGCGCAGATGCAGAGCCTGATCGACACATTGGCGACGCATGAGACAACACGGCAGGCCGAAGACCACGACGCCCGGAACGGGGACGACTCTCGGAATTGACAGCTCCGACGCCCCGCGACGCCGAATGGTGTGCGGGATCGGCCGCCAGAACCGTTGCCGGCGCGTTACCTTGTCCGCACAGACAGCCGACCCGCGAGGAGGCCGTTCTCGTGCCGGAGAGCGACGACGACAAGGGGCCGGGGAAACTCGCCAAGGTGATGCTGTGGATCGGCGCGCTGCTCACCGCGGTCGTCACCGCCTGGCTGACCGACGCGTTCAGCCTCTTCCTGCGGCCGGCCGACCTGGTGAGCGCGGCCAGACCACCGCTGCTGGTCACCGTCCTGCCTGGCACCGGTGCCGAACAGGACCTGGCCGTCGCCTCCCGGCCCACCGCGCCCCGTGACCGCGCGGTCTTCCTGAGCGGGCGCTTCGGCGACCGGGCGTTCGACGACGTGGTGGCCACCCTGAAGGGCGCGTGGGTGGGGGAGAAGGAGATGCGGGTGGTCTTCGAGTCCCAGCGTGACCTCGTCCGCGTCACCGATGTACGGGTCAAGGAGGTCGCCCCCAGGCAGCCGATCGTCACCGGCGCCTTCGTCGAGCACCCACGGCAGGGCGGACCGGCGAACCCGCAGCTCACCGTCTCCCTCGACGCGCGGGACGCGTTCTTCACCCAGGCGGGCAAACCCGGCCGCCCCTACTTCGGACCCCACAGCCTGTCCCTGAAACGAGGTGACCAGGCCGAGCTCGGCCTGGAGATCAGGGCGCGGAAACACAGCCACACCTTCGTGCTGGAGGTCGAGTACGTCGTGGCGGGGACCGGGAAGGCGCAGACGGTCACCGTGAAGGACCCCGCCGGCCGGCCTTTCCGGGTCACCGGCGCTCCCACGGCCTACACCGCGTACGGGACGGTCTACCGCAACACCGGCGCCGGGCTGAAGGTCGTCACCGGGCGGGCGGCCTGCCGCCTCTTCCTGCCGGGGCGGGCATGCACGTCCGCGCGCTGATCGCCGCCCTGCTCGTCCTCGCCTGCGCCGCCGGGAGCGGGAACGCCCGGCAGGCGCGTCCCGCGTTCACCGCCGCCTGGAGCGCCGACCTGGGCGAGATCGGCGTGCACGGCATCAGTCTCGACGTGCCTGTGGCCACGGTCGGCGGCCGGCCCCTGGTGGCGCTGCCGTCGACGAGGCCGGCCGCGATCCGGGTCCACGACGCTGAGACCGGCGCGATCCTGAGGACCTTTCCGCTCGCCCGGCCGTACCACCCGCTGGACGACCACATGGGCTTCGTCGGAGAGCTGCTCGCGGTGAGCATCTCCGAGGGGGCCGCGGAGAGGGTCACGGTCGTCGACCCGGTCACCGGCCGGACGCGGTGGACGCGGCTGCTCCCGTCCGCGGACGCGCCGATCCTCGACTACCTGACCAGGACGGCCATCACTCCCACCGGCATCGTGTGGGCGTCGGGCGGCGGCCTGCACGGGCTCGACCCGGCCTCCGGCCGCGACACGTGGACGGTGCCGTGGCCGGGCGGGTGCCCCCACTTTCGCCTGCTCGAATCCGAGGTCGCCGTCATCGTCCAGGACTGCCGAGGCCGGTCGCCGGCCCTGCACGGTGTCGACCCGCGTGCCGGACGGCTCACCTGGACCCGTCGCCTCCGGGACTCGGGTGAGGAGCTCGTACAGATCAAGGTCTCCTCCACCCGCCTGATCATCGCGCGGGAGCCCGGGCACGTCACCGTCCTGGACGCGGACGGCCGGCTGGTGACCCGGTCGCCGATCACGTTCCCGGAGGTCGGGGGGCCGACCGTGATCCACGACGCCGAGCTGACGCTGCTGGTCCGCAGCGTGAACGGCCGCCGGGAGACGACCGCGACGCGCACCCGCGACGGGCGGGTGCTCTGGCGCCGGTCGCTCAGGCCGCGCACGTCGCCGGGCACCGCCGAGGGATACCTGGGGAACGCCGACCACCTGACGGCCACTCACGCGATGGGCGCCACGACCACCGAGCTCACCCCCCGCATGATCGAGGTCGTCTCGCGGGCGGACGGCGCTCGTGACGTGCTGCCCCTGCCCGTGAGCGAGCGCGCGAGCAGGATCGTCGGCAGCACCTCGCGCGACCTGCTGGTGTTCGAGAAGCACCCCGGCGGCGACCGGGTCACGGCCTACACCTTCCGCGACGGGCCGGGCGCCTCCTCGCCGCTGGCGGTGCCGCCGGAGCGTTGGCCTGACGCGTGCGCGCTGCTCGACCCTGCGGTGCTGCCCGGGTACGTGCCGGTTCCGGGCACCGTGGAGCACCTGGGGACGCGCTGGCCCAAGCCGAACGTGTGCGAGTTCCTCCCGCCCGATGACGCGGGGGCGGTGGTGCGGGTGGCGGTCTCCTGGGTCGCCGCGACGGACGCGGACGCGACCCGGCTGGCCCGTACGACCCTCGCCGCGGATCCGGACGCCCAGCGGCTGGGGGAGGGGGCGTACCTGAGGTCCGACACCGGCAACGACGATGTGCGTACGTTCGCGTGGGTCACCGGCGGGCGAGCGCTGGTGGACGTCCGGGCCGCGGGTGACCCGGCGCTGACCCGCCGCGCCGCCCTCGCCGTGGCTTCCTGCCTGAACGCGGTCCGTCCAGGCAGAGCTGGTTGCCCTCCGGGGCGTTCATCACGATGAGCCCGCCCCGCACCGGCCGGACGGTCACCTTGTTCCTCTATACGCTGCGCCTCCAATCCCAGCGAGCATGCCCAGGACTTCTTCTTCCCAGACGTTCGAATCCTGGCGTGGCTTGATGTTCACGGTTTATGGCCCGTTCACCGCTGGCGGAGGCGCGACGGGGCTCCGATCCTGGTGGGACCCACGATGCCGTGGTGAAGGGCCATGTGAAAGAGGAGCAGGATGTCGAACGACCCGCTGGTTGAGACCGGTTTGGACGAGCTGACCCCGGTGGAGGCCGACCTGGACGGCGCCGGCCCGTACGATCTCGGCGTCGACGCGGGCGGCCGGCTGCTGGCGGAGACCGCTGCCCTGGTGGCGGGGCACACCGGGGAGGTCGTGCACGGCCCGGTGGCCCCGGCGAGCGTCGACACCGAGCGCATCCGTGACTGGCTGGCCGGCTTCGACTTCGCCGAGGCCAAGCCCGCCGACGCGGTGCTCGGCTCGGTCATGTCCGCGCTGCGGAAGTGGACCGTGCACACCACTCACCCGCGCTACTTCGGCCTGTTCAACCCGTCGCCCACCTGGTGGGGCATGGCCGGGGACCTGATCGTCGCCGGGGTGAACCCGCAACTCGCCGCCTACAGCCACGCGCCCGCCGCCACCGAGATGGAGCGGCACGTGCTGCGCCTCCTGGCGAACGGCCTGGGCCTGCCCTCGGACACCGACGGGAGCTTCACCGTCGGCGGGGCCGAGGCGAACCTCACGGCCGTCATCGTCGCGCTCACCCGCCGTTTCCCCGAGTACGGCAGCGCCGGGCTGCTCGGTCTGCCCGGCCGGCCGGTGTTCTACGCCTCGGCGGAGAGCCACCTGGCCTGGCTCAAGATCGCGCACATGACCGGGCTGGGCCGCGACGCCGTCCGCCTGGTGCCGGTGGACGCCGCCCTCAGGATCGACCTCGACCGGCTGCGCGAGGCGTACGCGGCGGACGTGGCCGGCGGCAGGATCCCCTTCATGATCGTCGGAACGGCGGGCACGACCGGCGCGGGAGTGCTGGACCCGTTGGGCCCGCTCGCCGACCTGGCCACGGAATGGGGCCTGCACTTCCACGTGGACGCGGCGTGGGGCGGCGCCGCCGCGCTGTCCGACCGGCTGCGGCCCCTGCTGGCCGGCATCGAACGGGCCGACAGCGTCACGGTCGACGCGCACAAATGGCTGTCCGCCCCGATGGGCGCCGGGGTCTTCCTCACCCGCCATCCAGCGGCGCTGGCCGCGAGCTTCCAGTGCAGCACCGGCTACATGCCGGCCGAGGTCGGCGGCACCCACGACCCGTACACCACCAGCGTGCAGTGGTCGCGGCGGTTCATCGGCCTGAAGGTGTTCCTGCACCTGGCCGTGGCCGGACTGCCTGCCGTCGCCGAGCAACTGGAGCGAGACGTACGGCTCGGTGACCTGCTCGCGCGGCGCCTGGCCGAGCGCGGCTGGCAGCGGATCAACCAGACCCCGCTCCCGCTGGTCTGCGTGGTGGACCCCGAGGCGGACGCGGCGGGGGAGGAGCGGAGCGGCAGATGGCACGCGGAGGTGGCCGGTCACGTGGTGCGCGGCGGACAGGCGTGGGTGAGCCCGGTCCGGCTCGACGGCCGCAGCGCGATCAGGCTCTGCGTGACCAGCTACCGCACCACGGCGTCGGACCTCGACCGCGCCGTGGCCGCCCTCGACGCGGCCCGCGCCGCGACGAGCCTCACATAGTCGCCTGCCGTACGAGGTCCGGCCCGTTGCCGGTGTGAGATCCCAGCTCCGGTAAATACGTTGCGGGGCCGGAAAGCGGCGGGGCATGCTGGGGCGATCGAGCGGCGGAGAGCGCTGCCTGGACGAAGGAGGGCTGACGGATGGCCATCACTGCGCTGCGGCATGTCCGCATCAGTCCCACCTCTTCGTTCAGGAGCACACCCGTTGTCTTCCGAGTACGAGGCCGCTGACCTCTACTTCTCCGAGTCCGCCCGCGACGAGTCCCAGCCGGATCCGGCCGCAGCCTTCGTCTTCACCTTCCATGCGGTCGACGAGGAACTGGGGCCGGATCAGCGGTGGTCCACCTGGCTGGAGGTCGAGCGCGGCTCTCGCGGCCCCGAACCACGCCCCTCGTGGGTCGTGACGGACCAGGCCGCGATCGACACCGAGCTCGGCATCCTCAAGACCGGCAAGGAAGCCGACGTCTTCCTGCTCGAACGGGCCGTCGAAGCCATCGGCGGCAACCCGGCGAAGTCCTCGCTGCTGGCCGCGAAAAGGTACCGCACCGACGAACACCGGGCCTTCCACCGCAGTACGTCGTACGTCGAAGGCCGCCGCACCCGCAACAGCCGCGACGGCCGGGCGATGGCGAAGAAGACCACGCACGGCCGCGGCGTCGCGGCCGGCCAGTGGGCGTACGCCGAATGGGACGCCCTCAACCGCTTGTGGAAGGCCGGGGTCCCGGTGCCGTACCCCGTGCAGGTGGACGGCACCGAACTGCTGATGGAGTTCATCGACGACGGCGAGGGCGGCGCCGCGCCCCGGCTGGCCCATGTCCGGCCGTCGAAGGACCTGCTCGGCGTGTATTTCGAGCAGCTCCGCAACGGCATGCGTGAACTGGCCCGCGCGGGCCTCGCGCACGGAGACCTTTCGCCGTACAACGTCCTCGCGCAGGCCGAGCGGATCGTGCTGATCGACCTGCCCCAGGTCGTCGACATCGTCGGCAACCCGAAGGGCATGGACTTCCTGATGCGCGACTGCCACAACATGGCCACCTGGTTCACCGGACGCGGGCTCGAGGTCGACGAACAGGAGCTGTTCGCCGACCTGCTCACGATGGTGTTCTGACACCAGTGGCTGACCAAGGTCATGGGTATGAGGCTGGTGGCCGTGTGAATCTACAATGTAAAGGGGCCGGGCCGTCGGCGCGCGCGTGACCTTCTGCGCGCAGCTCGTTCAGGCCGTGGTGAAGGTGAGTGCGCCGGGGAGGACCGCGAAGACCGATCGCAGTTCGGTCGCGAGCGCCGCGTGGGTGGGGGTGCCGGGTTTGGCTGTCCAGGTCCGCAGGGCGGCGTGGAAGGACGCGACCACCAGGTCCAGGGCCAGCCTCGGCCGTGGGTCGGCAGGGTTCAGGCCCAGTTTGCGCTGCAAGGTCGCCTCGACGGCGGCGCTGGTGCGGTCGCAGTACTGGAGCCCGTACGCGGTGATCGACGGCGTGCGCTCGGCCAGTTCCCGGCTCTGACGTACGCGGGTCACCCAGGCGCCGCCGTCGTCGAGGCGTTCGAGCGCCGCGAGCAACGCCTCCTGCAGCATCTCCAGAACGGGCGCGTGACCGAAGGACAGGCGCCCGACGTCGTCCCGCAGGCCGTCCCACAGTGCCTCCAGCGGGGCGGAGGCGACCTGTTCCTTGCTGGCGAAGTTCCGGAAGAAGGTGCGTTTGGAGACCTCGACGGCGTCGCACAGCTCGTCGAGGGTCACGCCGTCGAAGCCCCGCTCGGTGAAGAGGGCGAGGGCCGTGTCGACGAGTGCGGTCCTGGTCCGGAGCTTCTTGCGTTCCCGCAGGGAGAGCGTTTCCGGCGCGGAGAGGGAGGCGGTGTCGGCGGTCATCGTTCAAGTGTAATGGGAGCGCGAACGCCCTCGATAGGCTTATGCTCCTGAGTAGCACTTTGAGCTGATGTCTCATGAAGGGATCGCCATGCGCGCTCTGATCGTCGATCGTTCCGCCCCCGGTGGCCTGCGGGTGGGGGAAGTGCCCGAGCCTGTGCCCGCCGCGAACCAGGCGCTGGTCCGGGTCACGGCCACCTCGTTCAACTACGGCGAGGTCAGCCACGGCATCGAGACCGCCGCCGAGGGGACGGTGCTCGGCTGGGACGCCGCCGGAGTCGTCGTCCGGGCGGCGGCGGACGGGTCGGGCCCGGCCGTGGGGACCCCCGTCGTGACCCTCGACGAGGGTGGCGGCTGGGCCGAGGTCCGCGCCGTGCGTACCGACTGGATCGGCGTGGCGCCCGAGCGCGCGGAGCCGGGCGCGCTCAGCACCATCCCGGTCGCGGCCGGCACCGCGCTGCGCGCGCTCCACCGGACCGGGCCCCTCCTGGGACGCAGGATCCTCGTCACCGGCGCCACCGGAGGCGTCGGCCGCTACGCCGTCCAGCTCGCCCGGCTCGGCGGCGCGCACGTGATCGCCTCCACCGGCGACCCCGCCAAGCACGGCGAGGCGCTGCGCGCTCTGGGCGCGCACGAGGTGGTGGCCGGTCCCGCCCAGGCCGGCGGCGGGCTCGACGGCGTGCTCGACATGGTGGGCGGCGCGCAACTCGTGGAGGCGTTCGATCAGCTGGGTGAGGGGGGCACGCTGGTGGCGATCGGGCACTCCGCGGGTGAGGGTGAGAACTTCCCGTTCGGCGCCCTGTTCAGCGGGCCGGGCCGGGACGATCGCTCGATCGTCACGTTCATGCTGCTGTTCTGCGACGGGCTGGACAGGGATCTGACCTGGCTGGCCCGGCAGGTCGCGGACGGAGTGCTGAGCCCCGAGATCACCTGGCGCGGCGGCTGGGACGACGCGTCCGAGGCGGTGGGCGCTCTCCTGGGGCGCCGGCTGCACGGCAAGGCGGTGCTCGACCTCACCTGACGGACCTGCCGTCCCTTGGGCGGCGGTGTGACATCCGGTGCGTCACGGCTGCGGCTCTCCTGGTCAGGCTCCCGGCCGGCCGAGGATCAGGTCGGCGGTGGCGGCCAGCCGGTCCGCGCGTTCGCCCGGCAGTGCGCCGGCCCCTGAGACGTATGCGGTGTACGCCTCGAACTGCGCGGTTCCGCACAGGGTGAGGGCGAGCGTGTACGGCTCGACGCCATGCGGCAGCTCGCCGGCCTTCTGGCATTCGGCCAGGTAGTGGGCCACCTGGTCGAGCGCCAAGTGGGGGCCGGTGCCGTTCTCGCGGTTGGTGGCCTGGTAGGCGGCGAACAGCTCCTGGTCGGCGGCGGCCCCGGCCACCAGCGGCAGTGATGCCGCGTAGAAGGCGATGCCGCGCTCCAGCAGATCGATGAGCACGGTGCGCATCGGCCGCTGCCCGGGCGGGGTGGCGGCTGCCTGCCAGGCCCGCAGTTCCGGCAGTTCCTGTGACAGCAGCGCGATCAGCAGGCCGATCTTGCCGCCGAAGTTCTTGGTGATGCTGCCCTCGGCGGCGTCCGCGGCGTGGGCGATCTCGCGGGTGGTGAGCCTGGCCAGGCCGCGTTCGCGCAGGAGCCGGGCGGCGGCGTCGAGGATGCGCTGTCGTGCGGGTGGAGCCATGGGGGATCTCTCCAGGTTGACAAGTGTGGTGAGTGCGCACCACAGTACTGGAGATGAAATGAGGTGCGTGCGCACCTCACTATTGTTGGAGAGCCTGTGAGTGTTTCCCCCCTCGTCAGCGCCGCCGTGCGCCCGCCGCGCGTGCTCGGATACTCGCTGATCCTGGGCCTGGTCTTCGCCGCGGCCTGGTTCGGCTTCACCGCGGTCAGGGCCCGGGACGGGCGCATGCCGATCACCGACTGGCTGGATCCGATGCTCGCCGGCTCGACGCTGCTGGTCATGCTGGGGGCGATGGCGGCCCTGATCGCCCTGTGGCCGCAGCTGCCCGCCACCCGGCTGCGCACCGCGGTCGTCACTCTGCTGATCGTCTCCGAGTGGGTCTACCTGGCCGGGGAGATCCTGTCCAACACCCTCACCGTTGGCGAACCGCCGTCCGACGTCGGCGGCCTGCTGGAGATCGTCGCCGGAGCCGCTGCCGCGGTGGCCCTGGTCATGGCTGCCGTCGCGCTGTCGGGACCGGCCTGGCGCCAGAACCGTCCGGCGGTCGCGGCCGTCACCCTCGCCGCCGTGCTCCTCGCCCTCGGCATGACCTGGTGGTTCACCCACCCGATCGACCAGAGCGCCCCGGGGACGCCTTCGTGCGTCCCCGGGAACGCCCTCTACAACGCCTTCCACCGGGCGAGCTGCTGATCGCCGGGTAGGTCGCCCAGCTCGACGGGGCTCTTGACGCCGAGGGCCGTGCTCGTGATGTGGGCGGCCCGGCTGATGGAGGCGGTGGTGGCCGGGCGGCGCCCCGACCGGCCGGTGGTGGGCCGACCGGCCGGGGCGGTGGTGCGTCTTGCCTGCCCACGCTGTCGAGGAGGGCCGGAGCTTGTCCTCGATCAGCGCAGATGCCGGGCGAAGAACCCGGCCGCGTCCTCCCCGGCGAACTGCGGGACGCCGGTGTGCCCGCCCATGTTGGCGTGCAGCGTCTTCTCCTTGGAGCCGAAGGCGTCGAACAGGTCCAGGGCCGCCTGCCTGTCGTTCCCTTCGTCATCCCACTGCAGCAGGACATGCAGCGGAATGGTGACCTGCCGGGCCTCCTCGAACATGGTGCGCGGCACGAAACTCCCGGCGAAGAGGCCGGCGGCCACGATGCGCGGCTCGACCACCGCGAGCCGGATGCCGATGGAGATCACGCCCCCCGAGTATCCGACGGGGCCGCCGATCCCGGGCAGCGACAGGAGGGCGTCCAAGGCGGCCTGCCATTCCGGGACCGCTCTGTCGACGAGCGGGAGGACGAGGGCGTCGATGATCTCGTCGCTGACCGGTTCGCCGGCCTTCATGGCCCGGCGCAGGTCGGCGCGGGCCTGCTCGGCGCCGGCCAGGCGGGGCCGGTCACCGCTCCCGGGGAGCTCGATGGTGGCCGCGGCGAAGCCGCCCGCCACGGCGCTCCGGGCCCGCGCCACCAGCCGGGGGTACATCCTGTCCAGTCCGAGCGGGGGGTGGCCGAGCAGGATCAGCGGGACGGGTGCGGGCGCGGACGAGGGCGTCCACAGGAAGCCGGGGATCTCATCGAGGGTGAACGCGCGTTCGACGACGCCGTCGTCGAGGCGCTGCTCAGAGGTGAATCGCATGGTCGTGCCCTTCGGGAGTGCTCTTGAACGGCGCTCCCGGACGACCTATCGCCCGGCCGTGACCCCGGAGGGGAGCACCCATGTCGATACTGTGTCCACGGGTACCACCTCCTCGTTGTCTCGCACGGCCTCCAGAAAGCTAGCAGTGGCCGCCGCGGTCCGCCAACGGGTTTTCGCGAAAGCGGAGAGCCGCTGAGGCGGGGGCTGGCGGCGCCTTCCTGCAGCAGGAACCCTGTCCGGATGTGGTCACGGCCGAAGGGTGCTTTCCCGTACGCAATCGTCTCTTATGGAGGCAAGGCGGCGCATCGCCGCCTCCCCCTCCAGCTCGAGAGGATCCCCATGGACATCCCGGCCCGAGCCACCCTGCTCAACAAGAAGTCCGGGCTCGCCCTCGACATCAACGAATGCGACATGTCCGACGGCGGCTGGGTGATCCAGTGGACCCCCCACGGCCGGACCAACCAGATCTTCCACCTGGAACCCGCAGAGGGCGGTTACAAGTTCATCGCCGAACACTCCGGCAAGGCCCTCGACGTCACCCTGGCGAACCAGAACGCCGACTTCGCGATGCAGTGGGGCATCAACGGCAGTCCCAGCCAGATCTGGTACCTCAAGGAGCACGAGGCGGGCGTCTACCGGCTCATCGCCAAGCACTCGGGCAAGGTGCTGGCGGTCGCCAACGCCTCCATGGAGCCGGGCGCGCGCGTGGTACAGTCGAACTCCGGTCATGACGAGAACGAGCTCTGGCTGCTCAAGGCCGTCCCCTGACGCTCGAGGAGCGCGGGCGGCCTACTGCGGGCGGGTCCAGGAGTCGGCGGTGTCGGCCAGTTCGTCCAGCGCCGCCTCGACCCGATCCTTGTCGCCGGTCGTCAGGTAGTCGATCTGCAGGCCGGCGTAGGCGGCGTTGAGCAGGGTGGCCTTGCGCAGCGCCGCCTCCTCGGGCACGCCGTGCGCGCGTAGCACGTCGGCCACGAACTCGGCGCGGTCGCCGAGCATTTTGGGCACGTACGGGCCGGACAGGCGGCCCGCGGCCGAGAGGCCCTCGATCTCGTGCAGCAGCCGGACCATCGGCAGGTCCTCGCGCAGGTGCCAGGCCCACGAGGCGCGCACCACGTCGCCCAGGCCCAGGCCGCCGCTCGTCCCGGGGTCGGGCAGCGCGCCCACGCGTCCCCTCTGGCGCTCGTCGAGGTGGGCGAGGACGGCGCTGATCAGCTCGTCCTTGCCGGCGAAGTGGTGGGTGAGCACGTAGGTGCTGTGGCCGAGCGCCTTGGCCAGCGGGCGCAGGGAGAGCTGGGCGATGCCGTGCTCGGCCAGGTAGCCGACGATCGCGTCGAGCAGCTCCTCGCGGCGCTGTGGATCGCGGGGCCTGGCCACGTCCGCCTTCCTTTCGCTGGGCAGGCGCCCAGTCTATTCGCATGACGACTGTTTTGCTCAATTAGCATGACAGTCGTTATGCTAACGGCTCCTCGCCGCCCACCGACCCCTCGGAGGTGCCCCATGCCCCCACCCGCGCCGGGACCCTGCCGTCCGCCAGAGGATTGCGGGCATCCTCGGCGGCGGGGGATCCTGGTGGCGCTGTGCGCGGCGCTCCTCGTCATGAGCGTCAGCGTGATGGCGGTGACCATCGCGCTGCCGTCCATCGCGGTGGACCTGCGCGCCACCACCTCACAAGTGCAGTGGATCACCGAAGCCGCCGTCCTGGCCCTGGCGTCGCTGCTGGTCGCGATGGGCGCCGTGGCCGACCGAGTCGGCAGGCGGCGGGTGCTGCTGGCGGGAGTGGCCGTGTTCGCGCTGGCCTCGGTCCTGGCCGCCCTATCCCGGACGCCGGAGCAGCTCATCGCCACCCGGGCGCTCCAGGGCGTGGGCAACGCGATGATCACCCCGGCCACGCTGGCGATCGTCCGCGCCGTCTTCCCCCGCGCGGAGCTGCCCAGGGCGCTGGCCGCCTGGGGCGTCGTCGCCAGCCTCGGCGTGGTGCTGGGGCCGCTGACGGGCGGGCTGCTCGTGGAGGGTTTCGGCTGGCGTTCGCTGTTCGTGGCCAACGTGGCCGTCCTGGCGGTCGCCGCCCTCGCCATCGCGTACGTGGTCCCGGCCGACGCCCGGCCGCGCCGGGGCGCCACCGGCCGGCTGGACGTGATCGGCGCGCTGCTGGTGTCGGGGGCGTTCGTGGCCACGGTGCACGCGGTGATCGAGGCCCCGTACCGGGGGTGGCTCGGCCCGGCCACCCTGGCGGAGGCGGCCGGGGCGGTGGCGCTGCTGTCCGCGTTCGCCGTGCGTCAGCGGCGGGCGCGGCATCCGCTGCTCGACCTGGGCATGGTGCGCGCCCGCTCGTTCTGGCCGGCCGCGCTCGCCGCCGCAACCGGGTTCTTCGCGCTGATGGGCGTGCTGTTCCTGATCACCCAGTACCTGCAGGACGTACGCGGGCACTCCCCGTCCCAGGCGGCGCTGCTCCTGCTGCCGGTCGCGGTGGCGCAGCTCGGGGTGGCGCATCTGGTGGCCAGGGTGGTCGCACGGCGTGGCGTACGGTCCACGGCGGCGGCCGGACTGCTGGTGCTGGCGGGCGGCGCGGCGCTGATGGCGGCCGGGATCCGATCCGGCCAGTACGGCGCCGTGATCGCGGGCCTGGCCGTGCTTGCCGCCGGCAACGCCGTCACGGTGAACGCCTGCGCCACCGCCATGCTGGGCTCGGCCCCCGCACACCGTGCCGGGTCGGCCGCGGCCGTGAACGAGACGGCGTTCAAGGTGGGCGGAAGCCTGGGCGTGGCCGTGCTCGGTGGCCTGGCCGCCGCCCACTTGACCGCGCGGCTGCCCGCGCATCAGGCCGCGTCGATCTCCGGCGCCCTCGACGTGGCCCGCCACCTGGGCGGGACGGACGGCGCCCGGCTGGCCACCGCGGCGACCGGCGCGTTCACCGACGCCTTCGCCCAGGCCGCAGCCGTCACCGCGATCCTCGCCGCGGCCGTCGGCGCCCTGACCGCCCTCCTCCTGCGCGATCCTCCAGCCACGAAAGGACACCACGGCTCATGAACAGGATGACCGAGCACTTCACCACCGTCCGCGGCCTCCGCCTGGCCTGGTTCGACTCCCACCCCGCGACCGGCGGCGCCCGTGGTGATGAGTCCGAGGGCGGGGCGCCGGTGGTGCTCGCCCTGCACGGGCACTTCGGCCGGGGCCGCAACTTCGCGCCGCTGGCCGCCGCCCTGGCCCCCCGCTACCGCGTGATCGCCCTGGAGCAGCGCGGTCACGGCCACAGCGATCGCGGCGACGGCGACTTCAGCCAGGACGCCTACGTGGCCGACGCCGCCGCGTTCCTGCGCGGGCTCGGCCTGGGGCCGGTCGTGGTGCTCGGCCACTCGATGGGCGGCGTCACCGCCTTCCGGCTCGCCGCCCGCCACCCCGGCCTCGTACGGGCCCTGATCGTGGAGGAGGCCGGCGCGCTCAACCGGCGGCCCGAGATCCCGCACCCCGTCCTCGACGTGACCGGCTGGCCCCGCCGCGCCCCCACCCTGGACGCCCTGCGCCGCGCCATCGAGGCCCAGGGCATCCCGGACGCGAGCTACTTCCTGGAGAGCGCCGTCGAACACCCCGACGGGTGGGGGCTGCTGTTCGACTGCGACGACATGATGGCCTCGCAGGAGGCCCTGGTCGGCGACTGGTGGCCCGGCTGGCTCGGCTCCGCCTGCCCGGCCCTGCTGATCCACGGCCTGGACAGCTTCGTCCTGCCCACCGCGATGGCCCGGCAGATGGCCGAGCGCCGTCCGGGCACCGTGCTGCGCGAACTCGCCGGCTGCGGCCACTGGGTCCACGACGACGCCCCGGCCGCCTTCGCCGCCACCGTACGGGAATTCCTGGACACCGCCGCAGGCGCCTGACCGCTACCGGTGCGTCGGGGCGGGCGGGGCCGCGGCTTGGGCGCGGGCGCGTTCGATGTCGGGGACGTGGGTCTCGGCCCATTCCCGGATGGCGCGCAGGGGAATCAGCAGGGACCGGCCGAGGTCGGTGAGGGCGTACTCGACATGCGGGGGATTCGCGGGGATCTCCGTGCGGGAGATCAGGCCGTCGTACTCCATCGCGCGAAGCGTCTCGGTGAGCGCCTTCGGGGTGATGCCCCGGATGTGCGCCTTGAGCTCGGTGAAGCGCATCGGCCTGTCGTCCAGCGCGTTGACGATGAACACCGTCCAGCGCGCCCCGATCCGGTGCAGAACGGTGCGACTGGGGCAGGTCGCGGCCATGATGTTGTAGGCCTTGCCCATGCGCAGCTCCCGGTAGCGTTGTAGATACCGGTATAGAATCTATACCGTCCCGGGTTGTGTCCCATCCCGATCACACGGCCCGTCCACCGGCAGCCCGGCACCGCCGCTTCCTCGCAGCGATCACCATCGACTCGATCGGCACCGGTGTCTTCGTCCCCGTCTCGATGCTGTACTTCCTGGCCACGACGCCGCTGACGCTGGTGCAGGCGGGCGCGGCGCTGACGACGGCGGGGCTGCTGGCGCTCCCGGCGGGCCCGCTGGCCGGAGGACTGGTCGACCGCTACGGCGCCAAGCCGGTCCTGCAGGCGGCGAACCTGGCCCAGGCGCTCGGCTTCGCCGGATATCTGGCCGTGGACCAGCCCTGGCAGATCGCCGTCTGCGCCTGGCTGAACAGTGCCGGGCGGGCGGTGTCCTTCAGCTGCTACGGCGTCACCATCACGGCGCTGGCCGAGCCCGGCCGGCGGGAGCGCTGGTTCGGTCTCCTCGGGTCGGTGCGCAACCTCGGCTACGCGCTCGGCGGCCTGCTGTCCGCCGTCGCGGTCGGCGTCGGCACTCCAGGCGTCTACGCCGGGATCGTGATCGTCAACGCCTCCTCCTACGTCCTCGCCTACGTCCTGATGCGCGCCGTGCCGGACGTCCGTCCCGAGGCGCGTCAGGACGCCGCCGGAGGCTGGGGGCACGTGATTCGGGACCGGCGGTACCTGTTGCTGGTCGCGCATCAGCTGTGCTTCGCGATCTCCCTGTTCGCCCTCAACATCGCGATACCGGTCTACGCCGTGGACGTGCTGGACCTGCCCGGCTGGACCGCAGGCACGGTCTTCACGCTCAACACGCTGATGGTCGGCTTCGGGCAAGGACTCGTCCTCGGGTGGCTGCGCGGGCGGATCCGCAGCCGCGTCCTCGTCGCCGGACACGCCTGCTTCGCGGCCGGCTACCTCCTGTTCCTCGCCGCCGGCCACGTGGACGCGCTCGCCCTCGCCGTCGGCCTCGTGCTGCTCGGCGCGGCCGGTTACACCTTCGGTGAGCTCCTCGGCGGCCCCGTCACGTCGACCGTCGCCGCGGAGAGCGCCCCGGACGCTCTCCGCGGCCGCTACCTGGCCCTCCACCAGCTCGCCGTGACTGTCGCGGGAGCGCTCGCCCCGGCCGCGCTCGCCGGACTGCTGTCCGCCGGGGCGGCGGCGATCTGGCTGACCCTGGCCGGCGTGAGCGTCCTCGGAGCCACGCTCGCCACGACGATCGGCAGCGCGGTCCCGGCGGCGCGGACCCGCATCGGAGGCTCCTAGTCGCCTTCGGCGCTGTGGGGGCGTACCCGGCGGAGGGTGACCAGCACGAGCCCGGCGATGCCCAGCAGGACGGCGGCGCTGATGACGGTCACCACGGTCATGCCCGCCACGAACGCCTCCCGGGCGGAGACGATCAGGTTCGTGCCGAGCGGGCCCGGCAGGTCCTGGGCGAGGGCGGCGGCGGTGGCGAAGCTGTCGCGAGCCGCCGTCGCCGCCGCGTGCGGCAGGCCCTCCGGCAGCGCGATCCGCGAGCTGTAGACGGCGGCGCCGAGGGTGCCGAAGACGGCGATGCCCAGCGAGGCGCCGAGCTCGCCGCAGGTCTCCTGCATCGCGGAGGCCGACCCGGCCCGCTGCGGGGGCACCGAGCCGACGATCAGATCCGTGCTGAGCACGAGCAGCGGGTTGATGCCGATCGCGACGACGACTCCGCCGGTGATGAGCAGCGCCAGGCCGGACTGCACGCCGAGGAAGGCGAGCGAGCCGTAGCCGGCCGCGGCGATCACGAGCCCGGCCGCGATCACGCGGGCGGGCGGATGCCGGCGCGCGATCAGTGGCGCGGCCATCGACCCCAGGATGGTGGCGGCGGCCAGCGGGATGAACCACAGCCCCGCCGTGAACGGTGACAGGCCCTCGACGAGCTGCAGGTACTGCGTGAAGTAGAACGTGAACGCGTACAGCGTCACCATGCCCAGCAGCATGCTCGTCAGCGCGCCGGTGAAGCGGCGGTCGGCGAAGAGCCGCAGATCCAGCAGCGGGCTGGCGAGCGACCCCTGGCGGCGGACGAACACCACGCCGACGGCCGCGCCCGCCGCCACGAACAGCAGGGGTACGACCTGCGGCCCGTCCTTGGCGATCTGCTTGACGCCGTGGACGACCGGCAGGATCGCGGCCAGGGACAGCGCGGCGCTGATCAGGTCCAGCCGCCCGGCCGAGGGATCGCGGTACTCCGGCAGCAGCCAGGGCCCGCAGACCAGCAGCAACAGCATCACCGGGACGCCCAGCAGGAAGACCGACCCCCACCAGAACCGCTCCAGCAGCGCGCCGCCGACCGCGGGCCCGATCGCACCGCCGAGGGAGAACGACATCAGCCAGATCGCGATGGCCATGGACCGTTGCCGGGGATCGGGGAACATGTTCGTGATGAGCGACAGCGTGGAGGGGGTGAGGGTCGCGCCGGCGAGACCGAGCAGCGCGCGGGCCACGATCAGCATTTCCGGGCTGGTCGACAGGGCGGCGAGCACGGAGGCGCCGAGGAACGCGGTCGCGCCGATGAGCAGCAGCCGCCGCCGGCCGACCCGGTCGCCCAGCGTGCCCATCGTGATCAGCACACCGGCGATCATGAAGCCGTAGATGTCGGTGATCCACAGCAGCTCGGTGCCGGTGGCGCCCAGGTCCGCGCCGAGCTGGGGGAGGGCCATGTAGAGGACGGTCATGTCGAGCGCGAGCAGGATCGTCGGCAGCGCGAGCACGGCCAGCCCGATCCAGGCGCGCGTGCCGGCCCGCGCGGAGGGTTGTGCGTGTGTCAGCATGCCGCCACGGTGTACGAGGCCGGTTGTGATCCGGTTCTGAACGGGTTCCGGCCGTGGCGGCTAGCGTGTCGGTATGCGGTTTCGGGTGCTCGGCCCGCTGGAGGTGCGGACCGACGACGACGTGCCGGTCAAGGTGCCGGAGTCGAAGGTGCGGCTGCTGCTGGCGATCCTGCTGAGCCACGACGGCCGGCCGGTGCCGGTGGACGCGCTCGCCGAGCACCTGTGGGGCTCCGCACAGCCCAAGGATCCCGCCGCCGTGCTGCGTACGAAGGTGGCGCAGTTGCGGCGGGCGCTCGAGAGCGCCGAGCCGGGCGGCCGGGACCTTGTGGAGTGGCGCGCCGGCGGCTACGCGCTGCGGGCCGCCGCCGGCGCGGTCGACGCCCGCGCGTTCGCGGCCCTGGCCGCGCGGGCGCGAGCGGGCGCGGACCCGCAGGCCAGGGCGGCGCTGCTGGCGGACGCGCTGGAGCTGTGGCGGGGCGAGCCGTACGCCGGCTTCTCCGCCGAGCCGTGCCTGCAGGGCGCGATCGCCCAGCTCGCCGAGCAGCGGCTGGCCGCGATCGAGGAGCGCGCCGAGGCCGAACTGGAGCTGGGCCGGCCCGCCGAAGTCCTGGACGAGCTGGCCGAGCAGGTTCGGCGGCACCCGCTGCGCGAGCGGCTGCGCGCCTGCCACATGCGCGCGCTCTACCAGGCCGGGCGGCAGGGGGAGGCCCTGGCCGACTACCACGACCTGCGCGTACGGCTCGCCGACGAGCTCGGCGTCGACCCGTCACCCGCCGTGGCCGCCGTCCACCAGGCGATCCTCCGGCAGGACGCCGCGCTGGAGCCGGCCCGCCCCCGCACGGACCTGCCGGTTCCGCTCACCGAGCTGATCGGCAGGGACGAGGAGATCGCGCGGGTAGCGGAGCTCGTGCACGCCGGCCGGCTGGTGACCCTCACCGGGCCGGGCGGCGTGGGCAAGACGCGGCTGGCGGTCGCCGTCGCCGACCGGCTGGCCGCGGCCTTCCCCGGCGGGGTCCACCTGGTCGAGCTCGCGGCGCTGGACCATCCCGCGCACACCGGCGCGCCGCCTGCGCCCGCCGACGTGGCCACCCTGATCGCCGCCACGCTCGGGCTCACCAGGGCCACGGGTCCCGGTTCGCGTGGGCAGCCCGTCCCGCCCACGGACCGGATCGTCACGGCCGTGCGCGAGCGCCGGACGCTGCTGGTGCTCGACAACTGCGAGCATGTGGTCGAACCGGTCGCCGAGATCGCCGGGCGGCTGCTGGCCGGCGCGCCCGGGCTGCGCGTCCTGGCCACCGGCCGGGAGCCGCTGGGCCTCTCCGGCGAGCGGCTGCACGTGGTGGCCCCGCTGGCCGTGCCGGAGCGGGACGCACCCCTCGCCGGCATCGCCGGCGCCGACGCGGTGCGGCTGTTCACCGCCCGTGCCGCGGCCGCCGGCGGGTTCGTCCTGGACGAGACCACCGCCCCGGCCGCCGCCGCGATCTGCCGCCGGCTGGACGGCCTTCCGCTGGCGCTGGAGCTGGCCGCCGCCCGCGTCCGGTCGCTCGGCGTGGCGGAGGTCGCCCGGCGGCTCGACAGCCGCTTCCGGCTGCTGACCCAGGGACGGCGCGACGCGCCCGCGCGGCAGCGGACCCTCCGCGCGGTGATCGACTGGAGCTGGGAGCTGCTGACCGAACCCGAACGGGTCGCGCTGTGCCGGCTCGCCCTGCATCCCGGCGGCTGCACCCTCGACGCGGCCGAGGCGGTGTGCGCGACCGGCGGCATCGCCGGTGAGGAGGTGATGGACGTGCTGGCCAGGCTGGTGGACCGGTCACTGCTGGTCGTGGCCGGCCACCGCTACCGGCTGGCGGACTCGGTCGCCGCCTACTGCGTCGAACGGCTCACCGAGTCCGGCGACCTGGCCGCCGCCCGCAGCCGTCACGCCGCCTACTACACCGAGCTCGCCGAACGCGCCGACGCGCACGTACGCGGCCCGGACCAGGAGCGATGGCTGGCGCTGCTGGACGCCGAAACCGTCAACCTGCGGGGCGTGCTCGACGACGCGGTCCAGAGCGGCGACGGCGCGGCGGCACTGCGGCTGGCCACCGCGCTCGCCTGGTACTGGATGCTCCGGGGCCGGCTGGAAGAGGCGCACCGCGCCTTCACCCACGCACTGCCGCTCGCCTCCACCGGGACCGGCAGGGCCTGGCACGCCGCCCTGTCGGTGATGACCGGCCACGACGCCGCGACGATGAGCGGTGACCCGCCGCCCACCGACGAGCCGATGGCGCTGTGGGTGCTCGGCTCCAGCCTGTTCGGGAGCGGTGACCTGCCCGGGAGCGAGCGGCTGACCCGGCGGGCGCTGGCCGCGTTCGAGGCCCGCGGCGACGAGTGGGGCGTCGCCGCGGCCCGCAACACGCTGGCCTGGCACCACCTGGCCCGTGGACGGAGCGCGGCCGCCGAGGGTGACGCGCGGCTCAGCCTGGCGGCCTTCGACCGGCTCGGCGACCCCTGGGGGCAGATGCTGGCCGTCGAGAGCCTGGCCGCGGCGGCCGAGGCCACCGGGCACTACCGGCGGGCCGCCGGCCTGTACGAGCGCAGCCTCGGCATCGCCGAGCGGCTCGGCCTGGCCGCGGAGATCCCGTTCAAGCTGTGCGGGCTGGCCGACGTCCACCTGTCCACGGGCGAGCACGAACAGGCCGGCCGGCTCTACGAACGGGCCAGGCGGCTGGCGGCCCGCGAGTCGGTCAGGCTGGCCGAGACGTACGCCCTGATCGGGCTGGGCCGGGTCGCCCGCCTGGCCGGCCGCCTCGAAGCCGCCGATGAGCACCTGCGCGCGGTGCTCGAACGACACCGGCGGCACGGCCACGAGCCGGGCATCGCGGCGGCGGCCATGACGGAGCTCGCCCTCACCACTCACGCTCGCGGGCACGCCGAGGACGCCCTCACGCTGCACGACCAGGCGTGCCGCGCCGCGCGGGCCGGCGGCGACCCGCGCACGCTCGCCCGGGCCCTGGAGGGCCGGGCCGGGACGCTCGCGCACCTGGGGGATCACCGCGCCGCCGCCCGGCTGCTCGACCGCGCCGCCGAGGTCAGGGCCGCCGTGCCCCTGTCACCCGCCGACCGCGAAGCCGTCGAGCGGACCACGGCGGCCGTACGCGCCGCGCTGGGGCCTGCCACGTCCTGATGACGAACGCCCGGCTCCAGGCGTCAGGAGACCTTCCAGGTCACGGGCTCGGCTCCCTCGGCGGTGGGGGAGAACGTGACGGTCACCGGCTTGTCACCCCGGTTCACGAGGTAGACGCCGCACTGCCGGACGCTCTTGCCGGGCTTCACCATGCCGTAGGGCACGGAGGATTCGCACCCCTTGGGGCCGTTGCTGCCGATCGCGATGAGCGTGAGCCTGGGCACGGTGCCGCCGCTCTCGGTGCGCAGGACGACCGCCTTGTCCATGCCCGGGTACAGCTTGGACGTGCCGTTGTTGCGGTACTCCAGCGTGACGAAGTACGCCGTGGCGGCCTTCTGCCCGGCGTTCAGCTTGTAACCGGCGAGCGCGTCGGCGCCGGCTCTGCGCACGCTCTTCGGCGTCACGGTCAGCGGCACGTCCCTGCCCCGCGTGTCCTTCCACGTCACCTCGACCGGCTTGCCGGCGGGCAGCACGCCGCCGCCCAGGTCGCCGCCCTCGACCTTCCAGATCCGGGTGCCGGACTCGTCGGCGTAGGAGACGGCGGCGGGCTTGGCGTCCTGGGGGAGCATGACGACCCGGCACTCGGTCGCCGCCTGGCCGGCGGTCAAGGTGCTGGGGGCCTTCGTGCGGTTGCACGTCTCCAGCGGGCCGGCGCCGGGGGAGGCCAGGGGGTTGCCGGCGAAGAACGAGACAGGCCGGCCGGCGGTGCCGTCGGCGAGCGCCAGGCGGAAGTTCCTGACCGCCAGGGCGCTCTTGACGGTGCCGGACCCGGAGTTGGTGATCGACACGGTGAGATAGTGCGGCACCATCCCCTGCACGTCGTCGTCGAGCCGCACGCCCTTGAGGTCGTCGACCGAGCCGCGCCTGAGCGTGGCCGGGTGGAGCGTCAGCTTGTGCGCCTTGTCGTCCCGGTCGGTGAGGCCGGCCCGCCGCGGTGTGGTGTCGAGCGCCAGCGGCGTCCCGGCGGAGGCGGCCTTGTCCGTCTCCGGCTTGCCGCCGCTGGTGGTCCCGCTGGTGCCCTCGCTGATGGCGGGGCCCCCGCAACCGGCCAGGAGCAGGGCGAGAACGCCCGCTCCGGCGATGGCGCTGGTCCGTCGGCTGACGCGCTGCACTGTAACTCCCGTCACGCTGGTGGTCCTTCGCGACTCCGGTCGCATCGGAACCACCCTAAACGCCGCGCAGGAGCGGGCGGCGGTCCGCACGCGATGCGCGATGTCGGACACCGGGTGCCGTGCCGGGCCGACGGCGGCCCGGCACCTTCACACCGCCGTGCCGCCTAGCCTTGCGGCTTCTCCGCCGGGCAGCGGGTGCCCTTCGCGGGGACGGTCCGCGAGATCAGATAGGTGTCCATGGCCACCGTCGTGCACTCGGACCTGCCGTAGACCCCGTGGCCCCAGCCCTCGTACGTGAGCAGGGTGGCCTTGGGGCCGAGCTGCCGGGCCACGTTGGCCGACCACTCGTACGGCGTGGAAGGGTCGTGCACGGTGGTGGTCACCAGCAGCGGGGCGCTGCCCCGGTACCGCAGCGGGTGCTGCGGGTTGTTGACCGGGTGACCCTGGCAGATCGGCATGTCGCCCATCGGCATCGGGTTGTACCGCATGTCCGGCGCCACCGCGTTGGAGGCGCGCATCACGTCGGCGTACTCGCGGTAGCCCCGCAGCGTCAGGTTCCAGTCCGAGCACAGGATCGCGGTGGGCAGCTCGGCGTGCTTGCCGTTCACGGGCCAGTTGCCGGGAGGGCCGGGCATGTCGTCCGGCACCGGACCGCCGTCCAGCGCGCGCAGCACCTCGGCCTCCAGCCGCCAGGCGGGCCCCTCGTTGAGGATCACGCCGAGCCACAGCAGGTTGTGGCCCTTCACCGGACGGCCGTCGCCCGGCCACAGCAGCTCGCCCCGGTCGGCCTTTTCGAGCAGTTTCTTCCACAGCGCCCGGACGTCGCGACCGTGCAGGACGCACTCGCTGTCACGCTCGCACCAGGCGGCGAACTCGTCGAAGCTGTCCTGAACGGCGGCCGCCTCGCTGACCTGGAACGCCTTGGCGTCCAGGCTGTGGTCCATGTTGCTGTCCAGCACCATGGCGCGGACGCGGTGAGGGAACAGCTCGGCGTACATCTGCTGGGCCAGCGTCCCGTAGGAGACGCCGTACGAGGTCAGCTTGTCGTCGCCGAGCGCGGCGCGGATGGCGTCCATGTCCCGGGCCACGTTGACCGAGTCGAGGTGGTCGTACACGGGGCCGGTGAGCTTGCGGCAGTCGGAGCGCAGCCGCGCGTCGAACAGGAACCACTTGAGGTAGTCGGCCTGGCTGGTCATGACCGGGTACGGCATCTTGTTGTACACCGAGGCCGAGCACGTCACCGAGCCGCTGCGGGCGACGCCGCGAGGGTCGAAGCTGACGATGTCGAAGCGCCGCTGGATGTCCTCGCTGAAGCCGGACGGCCGCAGGATGCCGTTCACGCCGGAGTTGCCGGGACCGCCCGGGTTGCTCAGCAGGGAACCGATCCGCGCGGACGGGTCGGTGGCCTTGCGGCGGGCCAGGGCCAGCTTGACCGTGGGCCCAGAGGGCTTCGACCAGTCGACGGGCACGGTCAGGGTGCCGCACTCGACCGAGGGTTCCTCCTCGCACGGCCCCCAGGTGATGCCGCGCTTGCCGACGGCATCCGTGACGTCCTGCCCGGTCACCGCCGCGCCGGCCGTCCCCGCCATCGGGACGGTTAACAGCGTCGTCATCATCATGAGGGCGGTGGCGAGCAGGGGAGTTCTTCTCAGCACATTGCTCCTATCCTCGATCGGCGCGTCGACCGGCACGCGGAGCTGCTCGCACGGCGCATGATCGGCCCTGACCTCGCCGTACCGCCGCGCCTCAGTGACCCGTGGCGGGGCCGTTGACACGCCTCTCTTCGATCATGACTCTCGAATCTAACAGGCAACCGCCGCATCGTGGGCAGATCCCTCGCATTAGGACCAATATGGCGCGAAAGGTGGGCTGGGCGGCGCGGCCGGTGCGAGCAGGCTTATTGTTCGGCATGCGCCCAGGCAGCGTTCGCACAAGGCGCACCACCGTCGCGCCGGCACGGGTATGGACGGCTTGATGCCGTTCCCGCCGCAAGGAGCAGTGTGATGCCCAGGACGACCTCGGACCTCATCGTGGAACGGCTCCTGGAATGGGGCGTCGACACTTGTTTCGGGATCTGCGGCGATGCCGTCAACGGGTTCTTCGAGGCTCTGCGCACCCACCCGCAGATGCGGTTCGTCCACGTACGGCATGAGGAGTACGCCGCGATGGCGGCGGTCGGGTACGCCAAGTTCACCGGCCGCCCGGCCGCCTGCGTGGCCACCTCGGGGCCGGGCGCGCTGCATCTGATGAACGGCCTGTACGACGCGAAGATCGACGGCGCGCCGGTGCTGGCGATCACCGGCATGACCTACCACGACCTGGTCGGCACGCATTTCCTCCAGGACGTCGACAACGACAAGGTGCTGGAGCCGGCCTGCGTGTTCAGTGAGCGGGTGATGGGGCCGGCGCACGCGGTCGCGGTGACCGACCGCGCGGTGCGGGCCGCGCTCCAGCGCCGCGCGCCCGCGCACCTGACGATCCCCATCGACATCCAGTCCTGGACCGAGGAGCAGGACACGGTGTCGGAGAAGAACGTCCCCGGCCACACCTCCACCGCCGGTCAGCGTCATGTTCAGGTGCCGGCCGAGGACGACATCATGCGCGCGGCGGAGCTGCTCAACTCCTGCGCCCGCGTCGCCGTCCTGGCCGGGGCCGGCGCCCGGTTCGGCGCCGGGGAGCTGGTGGAGCAGGTCGCCGAGACGCTGGGCGCGCCGATCGCCAAGGCGGGGCTCGGCAAGGACGCCGTTCCCGACGACAGCCCGTGGTGCACCGGCGGCATCGGTTTCATCGGCACCCGCGCCTCCCAATGGGCGATGGAGAACTGCGACGGCTTCCTCATCGTGGGCAGCAGCACGCCGTTCTACGACTTCTGGCCCGAGCCCGGCCAGGCGCGGGCGGTGCAGATCGACGTGGCCGGGGACCGGATCGGCATGCGTTACCCGGTCGAGGTCGGGCTGTGCGGCGACGCCGGGCCCACGCTGGCCCGGCTCCTGCCCATGCTGCGGGTGCGCCAGGACCGCTCGTTCGCCGAACGGGCCCGCGAGCTCTACGACGAGTGGTGGCGGCTCCAGCAGCGGCGCGCCGCCGACCCCGCGGTGCCGATGAAGCCGCAGGCGGTGACCTGCGCGCTCAGCGAGCTCATCCCGGACGGGACGATCCTCACCGGGGATGCGGGGACGGTCAGCTCCTGGGGGTCTCGGGTGATGCTGCGCCGTGGCATGCAGTTCTCGTTCTCCGGCACGTTGTGCTCGATGGGCTCGGCTCTGCCGTACGCGGTCGGCGCCCAGATCGCCTACCCGGACCGGCCCGTGATCGCGGTCGTCGGCGACGGCGGCCTGACGATGTGCCTGGGGGAACTGGCCACGCTCACGCAGCACCGGCTTCCGGTCAAGGTGATCGTCCTGCGCAACGACACGCTCGGCCTGGAAGTCTGGGAGCAGAACGCGTACCTGGGCAATCCGCAGTACGCCTGCGACCTGTCACCCGTCGACTTCGTCAAGATCGCCGAGGGCTGCGGGCTGAAGGGGTTCCACGTCGCGGAAGGCGGCCGGGTACGTGACGTGCTCGCGCAGGCTCTCGCCCACGACGGGCCGGCGCTCGTGGAGTGCCTGGTGGACCCGTACGAGCCGCCGTTCGGGGAGACGGTCAAGCCGTCCCAGGTCGCCAAACTGGTCCAGGCGTACGCGCGGGGCGAGAAGGCCGCCGCTCCCATGGCCGCCAACCTGCTGGCGCCGGGCCGTCCCGCCCTCTCCCCGGGCGTCGCCCGGCACGGCGACGACCTCGGCGCGTACACCCGCCCCTGACCAGCTCACCGGCCGGTTCGAGGGTTACCAGGCCGCGTGGATCTCCGGGAGGAATCCCAGGGCGCCGGGGGACGCGGGGCGGATCAAGGGGATGATCCGCCCGTCGTCGACTCTGCTCAGCGGCTCCGCGTTCCCCGCGAGCAGCAGATGCTTCCCCGTGCCGTCGTAACGGATCAGGTTCCAGCGCGCGCCCACGTCGCCGTCGTGGCCCCTGTCCAGCAGGGTGCGAATCTTGCGCCCGTCCGGGACGGAGTGCTCGTCAAGGGTGTAACGATGCGGTCGTGGTCCGTCGGACAGCCGGACGTGGCCGATCAGCATGCTGCGTCCGTCCGGGCTGATCGCCGAGGCGGTGGCGTCGTTCCCCGGGGCTATGACCTGACTGGCCGCGAGGGTGGCGCCGGAGGCGGTCGTGTCCAGGACCCGGGCCTCGGACTTGACCACCAGGCCGAGCGTGCGGCGATCGGCTGCCCAGGAGAGGCTCTGGATCTGCCCTGCGCCGGTCGTCCAGGTTCGCGTCTTCCCCTGGGGCAGGTCGACGACCGTGAGCTGGGCGCCGGGGCAGAAGCGCAACGTCTTCCCCTGGCCGCACACCTTGCCGTCGAGGCTGTAGGCAAGTCGCGTGCCGTCACCGGTGACGGCGAGGGAGCTCGCTGTCGTACCGGTCACCTCGGGGATCACGTCGGTGACCACCTCGGCCGGTTCGCCGTTTCCGTCGACCCGCGCTCGGTGGAACCTCGTGCTGCTCGCCTGTGTCTCGCGGGACCGTACGCTCTGGGCGATGTAGAAGGTCGCACCGTCGCCGGCGCCCGCGAGCAGGTATCCGCCGGGCTCCCGGAAGCCGCCCTCCGGGGCCGGGGGCAGCCCGAGCCGGCCCGTCGCCTTCCCGGTGCGGGCGTCGTGGACCGTCACGCCGTCGTTGCCGGCGAGCAGCAGGAAACGCGGGCCGCCAAGGGTCCGCGTTGCGGGCCCGGCCGGGGTCGTCCCGCCTGTCGAGGCCACCACGGCGGCGACGGCGCCGATGACCACGACGACGAGCGCGGCCGCCAGCGGGATCGCCAGGCCGAACCGGCGCGTGCGAACGATGACCTTCGATCGCGTCACCTGTTCGGCAGGGCGCAAGCTCTCCGGGCGGATCTGCTCGGCGTCGGCGGTGAGGGCATCCCGGAGCCGGTCTTCGAGCCAGGACGTCATCGGTTTCCCTCCAGTTTGACGGTGAGTGCCTTCAGGGCTCGAAAGACGGTCGACTTCACGGTGCCACGGCTGACTCCCATGGCCTCGGCGATCTCCTCCTCGGACAGGTCGAGGTAGTAGCGCAACACCACGGCTTCGCGCTGGCGGCGGGGCAGGGCGCGGACGGCCTCGGACACCTCCCGGCGCGTCTCGCCGAGCAGCGTGGCGGCCTCCGCGGACCGGATGGGCGTCTGCCGCTCGCCGGTGAACCTGCTCATGACGGTCCGGCGCCGGTGCACCATGCGGCAGCCGTTCACCACGCTCGCCCGGAGGTAGGGCAGCACTCGATCATGGTGGGTCAGCCGGCTCCATCGGCGGTGCAGCGCTGTGAAGGCGTCCTGGACGACGTCCTCGGCGGTTTCCTGGTCACCCACCAGCAGGAACGCCAGCCGGACCAGGTGCAGCCGGTGAGCCAGGAACAGTTCGGCCACGACAGCCTCATCCGTGGCCGCAGCGGGCGGCACTCCCTGCGGCGGTGCCGCATCTGCCACCGCTCGTTGAATCGCGAATCGCATACCTCTTCCATGCATAGTCGCTGTGCAGGTTGCCTGGTGAGACGAAGGTCACACCGCCGAGAGGCGGTTCACCGCCTCGACCACGGGCGCCGCGCCGTCCTCCGCCGAGACCCGGGCCGCGAGGGCCTGGGCCCGGTGCCGGTAGGCCGGGCCGGTGACCGCTGTCGTGAGCGCGGCGGCCAGCCGCGCGGGCGTCAGGCGGCGAAACGGGATCGCGGCCGGGGCCACGCCGAGTGCCACCAGCCTGGACGCCCAGAACGGCTGGTCGTTCATGACCGGCACGGCCACGGCGGGCACCCCCGCCCGCACCCCGCTGCCGGTGGTGCCGCTGCCGCAGTGGTGTGCGACGGCGGCCACCCGGGGGAACAGCCAGTCGTGCGGCACGTCACCGACCGCCAGCACCTCGTCGGAGAGGAGCCCCCGCAGGCCGGTCTGCAGCACGCCGCGCAGCCCGGCCCGCCGCAGCGCGCGCACGGCCAGCTCCGTGTACTGCTCGGCCCGCGTGCCGGCCAGGCTGCCGAAGCCGACGAAGACCGGCGCGGGCCCCGACGCCAGGAAGTCGAGCAGCACCCGATCCGGCCGCCAGCCGCGCGGCCGGGGCGGCCACCAGTAGCCGGTGACCTCCAGCCCCGGCCGCCAGTCGGCCGGACGCGGCAGCACCAGCGGGCTGACCCCGTGGAAGACCGGCCAGCGCCTGCTCTCCCGCTGCCGGTAGACGGCCCGCGGGGTCATCGGGGGCAGCCCCAGCCGGGCTCGCGTCCTCGTGCTCAACCCGGCGAGCACCGGCCCGGCGGCGGGCGACTCGAACGCGAGCCGGGCCGCCCTGCGGTTCGCCCACCGGCCCAGTGACCGCCGGAACGGGCTCGTGACCGGCGGGAAGTCCCCGGTCGGGTCGACCGGCTGCAGGTACACCCCCATGCTGGGCACTCCCATCGCCTCGGCGAGGTGATACCCCGGCGTGCCCGCCAGGCCGAGCAGGAGCAGGTCGGCCTCCTGCCCGGCAAGCCCGGCCAGGCCCTCCACGAGCTGCTCGCCGTACTCCTTGACGGCGCTGATGGAGAAGCGGCCGGTCAGCGCGCGGAGCGGGTCCCCGGGAAGCGGGAGGTACCCCAGGCCCGCGTCCGTCACCAGCTCCGTGTACGGCTCGTGCGCGGCGATCGTCACGTGGTGCCCGGCCTCGCGTAACCGCACCCCCAGCCCCGCGTACGGCCCCACGTCCCCGCGCGTTCCGACTCCGATGATCAGAACCCGCATCGGATCCCCCGTCTCCTCGTTTGTCATACAGTCGCATGATAAAAGGGGTGCGACGTTTTTACCATGCAGTCGCATGAGAAAGTGGTGGAACATGCCGAAGATCGTCGACCACGATGCCCGGCGGCGGCACATCGCCGAGGCCGTGCACCGCGTCATCCACGACAAGGGCATGGAGAGCGTCAGCTTGAGGGAGGTCGCCGCCGAGGCCGGCGTGTCCATGGGGACCGTCCAGTACTACGTCACGACGAAGGACCAGATGCTGCTCCTGGCGCTGGAGCGCCTCGCGAGCTGGATCGGCGAGCGGGTCGCCGCCGTCGCCGCGCGGCAGTCCACGCCGCTCGACGTGCTGCGGGCGACCGTTCTGGAGCTGCTGCCCCTGGACGAGGAGCGCAGCTACCTGAACCGCATCGGGCTGGCGTTCCAGGCGAGCTCGGTGGTGTCCGAGAACCAGGCGGCCGCGATGCGGGCGGGGTATGCGTCCCTGCTGTCCTATCTCGCCGGGCAGATCAGGGCCGCCCAGGCCGCCGGGCAGCTCGCCGCCCACCTGGACGCCGGGAAGGAGGCGAGCATGCTGTACGCCTTCGCGCAGGGCATCGTGAACGCCACCCTGGTTGGCCACTACACGCCCGAGGACGTCGCGGCGCTGCTCGACCACCAGCTGGCACGGCTCGTGGCCGGTTGGACTCCGGACTCCACGTAGGCCCCGTCGTATCGGTGGCCTCGCTCAGGCGCCGCCCGGCCGGGTCAGGCCCGACTCGTAGGCGGCCATCACCAGCTGAGCCCGGTCACGCGCGCCCAGCTTGGCGAGGATGCGCCCGACGTGGGACTTGACGGTCAGCGGGCTCAGCACCAGTCGCTCGGCGAGCTCGTCGTTCGACAGCCCCGCCGCGATCAGCACCAGCACCTCCCGCTCGCGGGCGGTGAGCTCGCCGACGCGGCCGGCCACCGCGAGCCCCACGTCGGGCATGCTGACGACGCGGGCGATCAGCGATCGCGTGGCGCCGGGCGACAGCAGCGACTCCCCGGCGGCCACGGTGCGGATGGCGTCGAGCAACTGGACGGGCCGGGCGCTCTTGGCCAGGAAGCCGCTCGCGCCGGCCCGCAGCGCCCGCACCACGTTCTCCTCGGTCTCGAACGTGGTCAGCATCAGCACCCGCGTGGCGGTCAGGTCGCCGTCGGCGCAGATGCGCCCGGTCGCCTCGATGCCGTCGCCGTCGGGCATGCGGATGTCCATGACGACCACGTCCGGGCGGCTCGCCCGCGTCGCGTCGACGGCCTCGGCGCCGGTCGCGGCCTCGCCGACCACCTCCATGCCGTCCGCGGCGGCCACGAGCTGGGCGAAGGCGCCACGCACCAGGTCCTGGTCGTCGGCGAGAACCACGCGGATCACGGGGTACGGTCGTCCTTCCAGGGGAGCACGGCCACCACCCGGAACCTGTCGTCCTCGGTGGCGCCCGCGGTGAGCGAGCCGGAGACCGCTCGCGCGCGTTCGGTCATGCCCAGGATGCCGTAGCCGGCCTCTCCCCGCGCGGGCCGGTTGTCGTTGGCGATCAGCAGGCGCAGGTCGCGGGGGGAGTAGGAGATCTCCACCTGTACGTCGCTGCCGGGCGCGTGCCGGGCGGCGTTGGTGAGCGATTCCTGGAGGATCCGGTACGCGGACAGTCCCACGGCCTGCGGCACGGCGGGCGGCGGCTCACCGGTGGTGCGGATCCGCAGGGCGAGCCCGGCGGCGCGGGCCCGGTCCATCAGCTCCGGCACCTCGTTCAGGCCGGGGACAGGCGCGGCGCCGTCCGCGCCAGTGCCGTGACCAGCGCCGTGACCTGTGCCGTGACCTGTGCCGTGACCTGTGCCGTGACCAGTGCCGCGCAGCACGCCGAGTGTGGCCGACAGGCCGCCCATGGCCTCCTGGGCCGCCTCGTCGATCACCTCCACGGCCTGGGCCAGGCTTTCCGCGGTGCCCAGATGGCGCGCCACGGACGCCTGCACGCCGATGACCGAGATGCTGTGGGCCAGGATGTCGTGCAGCTCGCGGGCGATGTGCAGGCGTTCCTCCATGACCCGGCGCCTGCCTTCCTCCTCCTGCTCGCGCTGGAGACGCCGGGCCCGCTCCACGGCCGCCGCCGCCGTCTCCCTGCGCGCCCGGACGACCTCCGCCGCCACCAGCGCGAAGCCGATCCAGCCGAACGCCCCGACGGCCCCGGCCGGACCGAGCGGCCCCGCCCAGAACGCGACCGCGCCCAGCAGCCCAGCACAGGCGGCGCCGATCACCACGCCGCGGATCCGCGAACCCGCGGACACGGCGGTGAACAGGGCCACCATCAGCGCGGGTATCAGCGGCTCGTGCGGATAGCCCTGCGTCACGTACGCGATCAAGGCGGCGAACGAGGCGACGAGGACCGTCAGCGGCCACCGGCGCCGCACCGTCAGCGGCGCCACCACGGCCACCGCCAGCGCCACGGCCAGCGCCGACGGCGGGCCGCTCTCCACGCTGATCGCCATCAGCGCCGCGCCGAGCAGCGCGGGGGCGGCCAGCGGGCTCAACCACTTCACGAGCGCTTCACCCGCCCATCATGGCGCGACCCGCGCCGGGGCGTCGTCCTCCCCAGGTAGGCATCCCGCTGCTCCCACGGGAGGAACGGCAGGTGCCGACCGTGGTCGGCTGCGCCGGACCGCCCGGCAGGGAGAGCGTTGCCCCATGCTTCGACCAGTGGAAACAGTGTCCAGGGAGACCAAGCCGCTCGACGGCGTGTGGCGCTTCCTGGTGGACAAGGACCGAGCCGGGCGGCACGAGCGGTGGTGGGCGGCCGACCTGCCCGGCGCGCTCGACATCCCGGTGCCGTCCAGCTACAACGACCTCTTCCCCGACCCGGCGATCCGCGATCACGTGGGGGACGTCTGGTACCAGACCGTGGTACGGCCGCCGGCCTCGTGGGAGGGGAGGCGGGTGGTGCTGCGGTTCGACGCGGCGGCGCACCTGGCCACCGTCTGGGTGGGGGAGAAGGAGGTGGTCACGCACCGGGGCGGGTTCGTCCCGTTCGAGGTGGAGGTGACGGACCTGCTCCAGTACGGGAGGCCGAACCGTCTCACCGTCGCGCTCAACAACGAGCTCAGCCTGTCGGCCATGCCGCCCGGCCGGCAGTACCGCACCCCGGCGGGGGCGACCGCGCAGGCCCTGACCGGCGACTACTTCAACTACACGGGCCTGAACCGCCGGGTGTGGCTGTACGCGACGCCGCACGAGCACATCCAGGACGTCACGGTGCGGACGGATCTGGACGGCCCGGATGGCCTGGTGAGCTACGACGTGTTCACGTCGGCGCCCGGCGCGGTGACGGTGCGGCTGCTGGACGCCCAGGGCACGCAGGTCGCCGCCGGCTCCGGCCACGCGGGCGAGCTCGTCGTCCCCCGGGTGCGCCGCTGGGAGCCCGGCGAGGGCTACCTCTACCGGCTGGAGATCGGTTACGGCGAGGACGTCTACGAGCTGCCGGTCGGCGTCAGGACCGTGGCCGTACGGGGACGCGAGTTCCTGATCAACGGCAGGCCGTTCACCTTCCGGGGCTTCGGCCGCCACCAGGAGAGCCCCCTGCGCGGGCACGGCCACGACGACGTGGTCATGGTGCACGACTTCGCGCTGCTGGACTGGATCGGCGCCAACTCGATCAGGACCGCGCACTACCCGTACGCCGAGGAGGTGCTGGAGCACGCCGACCGGAACGGCATCGTGGTCATCGCCGAGCAGGAAGCCGGGATGATCAACCTCGCGATGGACTTCGGCCCGCGTACGGGCCCGGAGCCGCGGACGTTCGGCCCCGACGGGTTCGGCGCCGACGCGCGGGAGGCGTGCGCGACGTCGGTCCGCCGGCTGATCGAACGCGACAAGAACCATCCGAGCGTGGTCATGTGGTGCCTGTCCAACGAGCCGGACTCGGCGGCCGACGGGGCGCGGGAGTTCCTGGAGCCGATCGTCGAGCAGGCCCGCGAGCTGGACCCGACCCGGCCGGTGTGCTTCACCAACGTGTTCCTCGCCCCCGCCGACCAGGACCGGGTCACCGACCTGTTCGACGTGATCTGCCTCAACCGCTACTACGGCTGGTATCTCGACGGCGGCGATCTCGCCTCCGCGGAGCAGCGGCTGGTGCGGGAGCTCGACCAGTGGGCGGCGCGGCACGACAGCCCGATCCTCATCACCGAGTGCGGCGCGGAGGCGCTGCCCGGCGCGCACGAGGTGGCGGCCACGATGTGGACGGAGGAGTACCAGAGCGCGGTCCTGGAGATGGTCGCGCGGGTGGCCGACGCGCACGAGGCCGTGGTGGGCCAGCACGTGTGGAGCTTCGCCGACTTCCGCACCCGCCAGGAGATCATCCGCCCGGAGGGCAACCGGAAGGGGGTCTTCGACCGCGACCGGAAGCCGAAGGCCGCCGCGTACGCCCTCCGCAGGCGGTGGCGGTCGTGAGACGCCGCCACGTCGTCGGCTACGGGCTGGGGGAGGCCGCCAATCAGGCGGCCTTCGCCACCGTCACGCTGCTCCTGCTGTCCTACTACACCGACGTGGTCGCGATGAACGCCGCCGTCGCCGGGCTGGTCCTCATGCTCGTCAGGATCGCGGACGCGCTCTTCGACCTGTTCGCCGGGCGGCTCATGGACCGCACCGACACGCGGTGGGGCAAGTTCCGGCCCTTCCTGCTGGGCGGCGGGATCGCGCTGGCGGTCACCAGCGTGCTGCTGTTCACCGTGCCCGAGACGGGCGCGGGAGTGCGGATCGGGTACGCGGCCGGCACGTTCGCGCTGTTCGGCCTGGCCTTCGCCTTCAGCCAGGTGTCGCTGGGGTCGATGGCGGCGGCGATGACCCAGGACTCCCGGGAACGCGACCGGCTGGCGATGGTCCGCTCGATGTCGTCGTTCTTCGTCTATCTCCTGCTTTATGCGGTCATCGCCCCCCGGTTGGAGGGCGTGGCGGACCAAGGCCGCGCGTACCTGCTCGTCGTGGCCGCCGCCTCGGTGATCGCGGTGCTGCTGTTCGCCGGCGCGTTCGCCCTGACCGAGGAGACGGTCAGCCGCGCCGAACCCCGCATCACACTGCGGCAGAGCCTCGCCGCCGTCCGGGCCAACCAGCCCCTGCTGGTCCTGTGCGGCAGCATGCTGGTGATGCTCGTCGGCTTCGAGACCTTCAACTTCGGCATGCTGTACTACGCCCGGTATCTCGCGGGCGGGGTCGACACGTTCACCGTGATGGCCATCGCGATGGCCGTCGGGCAGGGCCTGTTCAGCTGGCTCACGCCCAGGTTCAGCCGCCGTTACGGCAAGCGCGCCACCTACGTCGGCGCCGGGCTGGCCGCCGCCGCAGGTTATCTGGCGATGCCGGCCGTCGACCCGTCGCGGATGTGGCTGGTGCTGATCGTGCTCGGCGTGGCCTCGTCCGGCACTGCCGTGCTGCAGACCGTGATGCTGTCCTTGCAGGCCGACACGGTCGAGTACGGCCAGTGGCGCTCGGGCCACCGGGCGGAAGGCGCGATCTACGCGTTCTTCTCCTTCGCCCGCAAGGGCGGCAACGCCGCCGCCGCAGGACTGGCCGGGCTCGTCCTCGCCGGGACCGGGTACGCCGCCAACGCCGCCGTGCAGCCCGCCGGAGCGGAAGGGGGCATCCTCGCGCTCGTCGGCCTGATCCCCGCGGCGGGCTTCGCGCTCGCCGCGGCCTGCATGGTCTTCTACCGGTTCAGCGAACGCGACTACCGGCGGGCCGTCGCCGCCATCGCCCGATCGGGACAGGAGGAGCGGCCGTGGCTCTCGCTCAAGGGCTCCTGATCGCCGGAATCCTGGTCAGCCTCATCAGTCTCGGGCAGACCGTCTCCCACCTGTGGGACGACGCCTACCTCGTGCCCGAGGCCAAGGACGGCGTCAGGCACGCGCAGTTCCACCTGCAGCGCGAGGCCGTGGGCGACCTGGGGCACATCGCTGTGATGCTGCTCGTCGTCCTCGCCCCCGCAAGTCAGCGCGGACCGCTGCTGTGGTGGATCCTCGCCGCGACCATGCTGTCCTACTACGGTGCCTACTGGACGGGCCACCTGCTGATCGGCGTCGGGGCGCCGCACTGGTACGCCAGGAGCGTCCACCTGGTCGTGACCGCCTGCGGCGCCCTGGCGCTCGCCCTGTCCTACGGCGCCTACCACTGAGCGAACCGCCGGCCCACCCGCTCGCCACGATGAAACCCCTGCTCGGTGAAAGCGGAGGAGTCAGGCGTTCTGCAGAACGCGCCGGAGCTGGGCGGCGTAGGCGCGCGGGTGGGTGGTGTTGCCGTTGTGGCCGCCGGGGAACTCGATGACCTCGGCGCCGAGCAGCGTGGCCAGCTCCTGCGCGCAGCGATAGTCGAAGACCGTGCGCGGGGTGGTGCGGCCGACGGCGGGGACGATGCGGGCAGGGGTGTGCGCCAGCTCGCCGACCGGCAGGGTGTCGTCGATGACGGCGGTGAAGTCGTGCTCGATGAAGAAGCCGAAGTTGGCGATCCGCCCCGAGGTCATGGGCTGCGGCGTCAGGCCGGGCTCCGCATCGGGATGGGCCGGGTCGATGCCCAGGACCTCGGCGACCGCCTTGAGCGCCGGCGGCAGCCCTTCCTCGCGGTAGAGCTGCTGGATCTCGGCCAGCTCGGCCTCATGGCGGGCGCGGCCCGGGGCGGGCAGCAGGCGAGGCGCGACCGGCTCGTGCGCGATGAGGGTGCTGAGTTGGCCGGGGTGCTGGACGGCCAGGTGAAGGCCGATGACCGCGCCCAGGCTGCAGCCGAGCATGGCCGCCGGCTCGTCGGTGAGCGCGGCCAGCAGCCGGTGGACGTCGTCGGCGTGCTCGGCCATCGTCACACCGTTGCCGGGGTCGTCCAGGGTGCTGCGGGACAGGCCGCGCCGGTCGTAGGTGATCACGGTGTAGGCGTCGGCGAGCTGGTCGACCAGATCGGCGCTGCGTCCGGCGTCGCCCTCGCCGCTCTGGGCGATCAGCAGCGTGGGGCCGTTGCCGCGCATCTCGTAGTAGAGGCCGGCGCCCGGGACGGGCAGGTAGCCGGTTGTCGTGGTCATGGGAGGGTCCTTTCGCCGTGGCTCGCGATCACCATATTCCATCATTATTGATACATCAAAACTGATGCATCGTTTTTGATGTAATCTCGGTCACGTGAACGGAGTGGACCTGTTCCTGCTGGGACGCACCCTGATGAAGATCGGCGAAGAGGCCCTGCCCACCGAAGGGCTGGGCGACCAGCCCGGGAGCACCCGGAGCGTGCTGATCGTGGTCAGCGACATCCGCGCGCACCCCGGCAGCGCGATCAGCGAGATCGTCACCCGCACCGGCCTGCCGCAGAGCGCCGTGTCGGCGGCGGTCGCCCGGCTCCGGGAGGCGGGCGCCGTCGTCACGGAGCCCGACGCCCGCGACCGCCGGCGACTCCGCGTCCGGCCCGCCCCGGAGCTCTCCAGCCGCGTGGAGCAGGTCCGCTCGACCGCCATCGACGCGGCCTTGGCCAGAGCGCTGGGCAGCGACGACCCGCACCGGGTCGCCGAGGTCGTCGCCCTCCTGGAGGAGCTCGCCCGGCACCTGTCCCCCCAGGCACTCAGCCGTTTGCGCGACTGACCAGTGCGGGCCGCTTCCCCGGGCGATCAGGGCCGCTGGGTGATGTTGACCATCCAGGTGATGCCGAACCGGTCCACGAGCGAGCCGGCCTCGTCGCCCCACAACTGCTTCTCCAGCGGCAACGTCACGGTGCCACCGGCGGACAGCCGCTCGAAGCGGTCGCGAAGCACGGCGTCGTCGCCACCGAGGAAGACCGCGACGCTGTTGCCGGGAGTGTGGAGCATCCCGTCCCGGACGTCCCAGCCCATCAGCGTGTAGCCGTCCGGGGTGCGGAGTGTGGCGTGCATGATCTGGTCGGCGGGCGCGTCCGAGGAGCCGAAGTCGGCGTACGTGCCCATCTCCAGCTCACCGCCCAGGACGTCCCGGTAGAACTCCATCGCCTGCCGGGCGTTCCCGTTGAAGGCGAGGCAAGGGTTGAGCTGAGATCCCATGTGATGATCCTCCGAATGCGTGGGTTGCGGGAAAGCCTCGCAGCGAATCACGACATCCTGTGTCGCGTATTCCCGCACGTTCTCCCATGCGAGGCCCGTCCAGGGCGAGAGCGCGGCGGAGGTACGGTTCTCGACCTGATCATGCAGAACGTCGAGCTGATCCTGCAGGAGTTCCGGGCGATAGGCCGCCCACACGGCCCCGTGCTCCTCGTGGGTAGAAGTTCCAGGAGAATCCGTAAGGCGCCGGCGACGATCTGGTCTGGCAGGATGGCGGCGTGCATGCCGGGGTGCGGATCGGGCGTCCCGCGGTCCGCGCGCTGCGCGCCGCGGCCTTCACCGCCATCTGCGTGCTGGCCTCGGCCGCCCTGCACATGCTGGTCGGCGGCACCTCGATCAGGCCGGGCGCGCTCGTCGTCGCCGTGGCGGCGACCTGGGCGAGCGCCTACGCACTGGGTTCGCGCCAGCGTGGCCGGCCGACGCTGCTGGCCCTGTGCGGAGCCTCCCAGTGGGGACTGCACCAGCTGTTCGCCGCCGGTGAGCAGACCGCCTCGGCCATGCAGGCGATTCCGCAGAGCGGCCACGACCACGGCACCGGGTTCGGCATGCTGCTGATCCACGTCGCGGTCGCCCTCGCCTCGAGCTGCTGGCTGGCGCGCGGCGAGAGCGCGCTGGCGGCTGTCCTGCACCTGGCCGCCGTCGGGATGACCAGGTATTGGCGCCTGCTCATGGCGGCGCTCGCCATGCCGGCCGGTCCGCCGGTCACCATGCGTCCCCGCCTCACGCCGGCCTGGCCGGACACGGCCCGGCGCATCCCGGCGGCCCTGGTCCGTGCCGTCTCCCGGCGCGGGCCTCCGGCGCTCCGGCTCTGCGGCTGACGCACGCCGTACGGCCATCTCTGACATTTCCTCGACGCCTGCCCGGCGGGCGCGCGGCGATCACGCCGTGCCCGGGGCGGGCGTCCGTTCCCTCGCCCGGCATGCTGCTGGGCCCCGCATCCTTCGGAGTCCCTTTTGGCTCACCTGTACACGTTCATCCGGCGGGCTGTGACCGCGGCAGCCGGTGCCGCCCTGGTGCTGTCGCTGACCGCGCCTGCCGCGCTGGCGCACGACCGGCTCAAGTCCAGCTCACCCGCCGACAAAGCCAAGATCGAGCGCCTGGAGATGATCGAGCTCGAATTCACCTCGCGCATGACCATGCCGATCGTCGTCCTGGAAGGACCCGGCGGCAAGCCCGTACCGATCAGCAAGCCGCGGGCGGAGGGCACGACGGTGTCCGCTCGTCCCGAGGGGGAGCTCGCGGACGGCCGGTACCGGATCGCCTGGCGGGTGGTCTCCTCCGACGGCCACCCCATCGAGGGCGAGCTGCGCTTCACCCTCGCCGCGCCACCGACCACGGAGAGCCCCACCCCCAGCGCCTCCGACGTGTCGGCCGCGCCCTCGCAGCCGGCGCCATCCGTTGACCCTCCATCCCCCGCCGAGGCGCAACCCGCTGCCGCCGAGGACAGCGCGGGCGTGCCCACCTGGCTGCTGATCGCCGCCGTGGTGCTCCTGCTCGCGGGGGCGGCGGTCTTCCTCGTCGGCCGCCGCAACCGGAGCTCCGGCCCGGGCGGCACCTGACCGGCACCCGGGCCGGTTCCGGTCAGCCGGTGACGACCGGACCGGCCACCGGCAGCCGGCTGCGCCGATCCAGGTGACGGACGGCCGCCGCGGAGGCGAACCCCGCGGCGGCCAGCAGCACCCACGGCAGCCCGGCCAGCCCGACGGTGCGGCCCGCGTCGACCAGGGCGCCCGCGACCAGGTTCCCGGCCAGGATGCCCACACCGGACAGCAGGTTGTACAGCCCGTAATAGGTGCCGACGAGCCGTTCTCCCGCCATGTCGGCGATGGTGGCCATCTCGAACGGGAAGGCGATCAGCGTCCCGATGGTGAGCAGCAGCGTGCACGCCACCAGCGGCAGCAGCGCCCACCCGGTGGGCAGGGCCAGGCCGGCTGTCATGGCCGGGTACAGGAACGCGACCCCCATGAGCGCCAGGCCGCGGCTGATCGCCTGCCCCCGGCGCCAGCGGGCCGAGCACCAGGCGGTCAGGCGCACCTGAGCGGCGATGCCCAGCAGTGCCGACAGCGCGTACAGGACCATCACGCCCGTCTCACCGCCGCCGAGCCGGGCCACTTCGAGCGGCAGGGCCAGATACATCTGGTACGACAGCGCGTACGAGGCGATCATCGCGGCGGCGAACGACACGAACGCCCGATCGCCGAACGCCCGGCGCCAGTCGCTCAGCACCGGCGGCCGTCCGGCCACGGGCGCACGCCGGGCCGGCAGCCACACGCCCTGCAGCACGGTCAGCACCGCGAAGATCCCCGCGGCGGACAGGCACACGGCGGTGAATCCGGCGTTCAGCAGCGCGAAGCCCACCAGCGGGCCGAGCAGGATGCCGCCCTGGTAGAACACGTTGAACACGGCGAACGCGGCCACCTTGCGCTCACCTGCCTCGCACGCCAGGCAGGCGCGCGCCGCCGGGTTGAACAGCGCCCCGGCGAACCCCGTCACAGCCGCCGCGACGAGAAGCCAGGGCAGCGAGGTGCTCAGCCCGAACAGGGCGAAGCCGACGGTACGCAGCCCGCACCCCAGCATGATCAGCGGTTTGTGCCCGAGCCGGTCCGCCAGGGTGCCGCCGATCAGGAACAGGCCCTGCTGGCTCATGTTCCGCAGGCCCAGGACGAGCCCGATCGTCCAGGCGGCCAGACCGGCGCCGGCCGACAGATGCTGGGCGAGGTAGGGCATGAGCATGTAGAAGCCGAGGTTGATGCCCGCCTGGTTGATCTGCAGGAGCTGGACGGGCCGGTCGAAGGAGCGGAACTCCGCCAGCATGCCCCTCATCGGGTGCCCGCCAGCGGATCGGTCACGCGGGTGCAGCGCGTCCAGCGGTGCACCTCCCGCTCGGACGGCGCGTGCACCACGTCCGGTTCGTCGGCCGGGACGGTCCCGAGCAGGCCGTGAGCCTGGCCGTAGGCGTCGTCGAAGACGGTGTTCCAGTAGCGCCAGGGCCCGTCGGGAAGGACGGCGACGATGGTCCGGCCGGGCTGGGTGCGGGCCAGCCAGCGGGCCACGAGCGTGACGGCGCCGGTGCTCCAGCCGCCCGAGACGTAGTGCTGGGCGGCCAGCGTCCGGCAGGCCCAGACCGCTTCGGCCGGGGCCACCCAGTGGATCTCGCTGAAGGCGTCGTAGGCGACGTTGCGCGGATGGATGCTGGAGCCGAGCCCGCGCATCAGCCGCGGCCGGGCGGGCTGGCCGAAGATGGTCGAGCCCACCGTGTCGACGCCGACGAGCCGCAGGTCCGGGAAGTGGCGGCGCAGGACGCCGAAGATGCCCGCGCTGTGCCCGCCGGTGCCGACCGAGCACACCAGCGTGTCGATCTGCGGCAGCTGGTTCAGCAGCTCGTGGGCCAGCCCGGCGTAGGCGTCCACGTTGTCCGGGTTGTTGTACTGGTCGGGACAGTAGGCGCCTGGATTCTCGTCCAGCAGGCGCCGCACCCGTTCGCGGCGGGCCTGCTGCCATCCTCCGGCGGGGTGCGGCTCGGTGACGATCTCCAGACGTACGCCGTAGGCGGTGAGCAGCCGGCACATGAGCGGCTCCATCCCGGGATCGCCCACCAGGACGACCGGATGGCCGAACACGATGCCGGCCAGCGCGAGGCCGAGCCCGAGGGTTCCGCTGGTCGACTCGATGACGGTGGCGCCCGGCCGCAGGTCTCCCCGTGCTCTCGCCTGGCGGACCATGTGCAGGGCGGGGCGGTCCTTGATGCCGCCGGGATTGAAGCCTTCGAGCTTGGCCCAGAACCCTCCGCCGCCCGGCACGAACGGCTCGGAGATGAAGGCCAGCGGGGTGGTTCCGACCGAGAGAGAAAGTGTGGAGAATCCGATGGGCGGCGCCTCTTTCGGGCGCGCGAAAATCGCCGGTGATGACATGGGTACGATCCCCGAAGTGAATGGCAATTGTTCACGACATACCGCGAACAATGACGGACAGTTGACGACTCAAGACGTCGCGTGTCCTATATGCGCATCACGCAGAGGTCTTCCCGATAGGGCGCGGTAAGGCGGATTGTTGCTTCTGGGGGGCCGGCGACCGAGGCAGCAGCGGGAGGGTGAGAGACGGCGGCGGCCGAGTGCGCGGGCGCGCCGGCCGGTGGGCTCGCCGGACTGACCGCCGAGCAGTTCTGCTCCGTGCCGTGCTGGTGTCCCACCGGCAGCTGACGATGCCGGCAGTGCGCGTCGTGATCAGCGGTGACGACGCCCGCGTGGGCGCTGTGGCCGGCCTGCTCGGACAGCTCCACGGCCGCGCACGCGCCGCCGTGGGCGAACACCGCACCGAGGACCATGACGATCACGAGCAGCGCGTGCCCCGCCAGTCGCCCGGCGGCGGAGGTGGCCGGGCGGCGTGAACGAGCCGTTCGTGTCGCGAGCATCACCGGTGATGATGCCCGGAAAACCGCCCGGCGCGCCCGGCGATCGCAAAGCTTCAGGTAAAACTCCCGCCGTCGTCGCCATATCCCTTCGACATCGGAGAAGGTCGTCGTGCAGAAAGGAAATATCCACTGCCGCCTGCGAATTCCCGCTGACATGAGGTGAGAAGGGCCCTGGACCACGGAGAACGCGAGGCGACGTATCCTTCCCCCGTGGGGCTGCGGTTCAAGACGCGCGAATCGGACTCGGCATGGGTCGACACCGTGTGGACGTGCACGAGCGAGCAGGTCACCGCGATGACGTCCGTAGCGGGCGCGCGCTGGGGCCTGGTGTTCTGGGAGCACGCCGGCCGGTCGTACGCGGGCATCACCGGTCCGGAGACCCGGACCGGCACGGCGCCGGTGCCGGAGGGCGCCACCTTCACCGGCATCGAGTTCGCCGTGGGCACCTCGCTGCGGGCCGTGCCCACGCCGGCGCTGGTCGACGGCGGCATCGTACTTCCCGACACCTCGCGCCGGACGTTCCGGCTGGACGGCACGCGCTGGGAGAGGCCCGGCCCCGACGACGCCGAGGCTCTGGCCGGACGTCTCGTCCGGGCCGGGATCGTGGTCCGTGACCCGCTCTGCGCCGAGGTGCTGCGGGGTCACCGTCCCGCCGTCTCAGGGCGCACGGTCGAACGCCGGTTCCGCACCGCGACCGGACTGACGCAGGGCGCCGTCCGGCAGATCGAGCGCGCCCGTACGGCGGCGCACCTGCTGACCGCCTGCGCCCCGGCCGCCGACGTCGTCGCCAAGCTCGGCTACTGCGACGAGCCGCACCTGGCCCGGGCCCTGCGCTCCTACGTCGGACGCACCGCCAGGCAACTGCGCGAGGGCGCCGGCGGCGCGATCGCCCTCGACCTGGATCAGCGCCTGACGTCGTAGACCAGCTTCAGGATCCCGTTGGAGTAGCTCTCCGATTCGCGCAGCGTCAGCAGGTTCTTGTCCCGATCGGCCCGGCCGAACAGGCTCTTCCCGGCGCCGAGCAGCACGGGAAACACGAGCAGGTTGTACTGGTCGATCAGATCCGCGTCCGACAGCCGCCTGGCCAGCTCCGCGCTCCCGTGGATGAAGATCGCGCCGCCCTCACCCTTCTTGAGCGCGGCGACGTCCTCGGCCGAGCGCAGAATCGTGGTCGGCCCCCACCCGTCGACGATCGCGTCGTCGGACAGCGTGGCCGACACCACGTACTTGGGCAGCTCCTTGTAGGCGGCGTGGTCCTGCGAGCCGGGCCAGACCGCTGAGAACGCCTCGTAACTGCGGCGACCGAACATCAACGCCGTCGTGTCGGCGAGCTCCTCACCCTTCAGCGACCACGCTTCGGGGACGAAGTCGAGGTCCTTGAACACCCACCCGCCGCTGCGGTGCTCCTCTCCCGGCCCGCCGCCGGGCGAGTCCACGACGCCGTCGAGCGACATGAAACCGGTGTAGACCAACTTACGCACTGTGCTGTCTCCTCATACGCGGGCGAACTGCCGGGTCCACACGGTAAACCACGGCTGCGGTCGCCGTCTTGAACGAAACCGACAGCGCAGCCCGACCGCCTACCTGACCACCGCCGGGCCCGGGCGGATGTCCGGAATGTGCAAGGGGCCCGGTCTCCCCGGGGAAAGACGCCGCCGGCCCCTCCGGGATTGGATTCGGGCAACCGTACGGACGGATTCGAGGCGCTGCCGCGCGGACTGGAGCGGATCGACGTTGAGGGCACGACCTGAGGAGCGGCGTACATGAGCGGGGAGTTCGCGGGGCGGCGGGCGTTCGTGACCGGGGGCACCTCGGGGATCGGCGCGGCCACGGCCGTGCTCCTCGCCGAGCAGGGCGCCGAGGTGATCGCGCTCGGACTGCCGCCCGCCGACCCCGCCGACCTGCCCGCCCACCCGCGCGTCCGCGTCGTGGAGCACGACGTGCTGGACCGCGCCGGGCTGAGCGGGCTGCTGTCCACGGGCGGGCCGCTGGACGTCCTGGTGAACTGCGCGGGCGTCAGCCACGACCGCGAGGAGTACGACCTGGCCCGCTGGCAGCGGGTCATCGAGATCAACCTCACCGCCACCATGGTCGCCTGCGAGGCCGCCCGCCCGTCCCTGGCCGGGAGCGGCGGCGCCATCGTGAACGTCTCGTCCATGTTCGCCTTCTTCGGAAGCCGGGACCGGCCCGCCTACAGCGCGAGCAAGGGCGGGGTCTCCCAGCTCACCAGGTCGCTGGCGGCCGAGTACGCCTCCGACGGCATCAGGGTCAACGCCGTCGCCCCCGGCTTCGTGATCACCCCGCTGGCCCGGGGCGTCCTCGACGACCCCCGGGCCACGGCGCAGGTCCTGGCCCGCATCCCGGCCGGGCGCCTCGGGCGGCCGGGTGAGGTCGCCTCGGTGGTGGCGTTCCTGTGCTCGGCGGCGGCCTCGTACGTCACCGGCGCGGTCGTCCCCGTGGACGGCGGCTACCTGGCGGTGTGACCCGCCACCGCTAGTGCGCTGACAGGGCCGCCTTCCCGAGCGCGGCCCGCGCGTCCGTGACGGGGGCGCCGTGCCCCACGCAGGCCACCTCCGCGTCGAGGTCCGCGAGCCGCCGGAACGAGCGGAGCATCTCGTGGCGGTCCATGTTGAACACCCCGGGCATGACCTGCCCGTCGACGTGCGCCACGGTGTCGCCGGTGAACAGCACCCCCGCCCGGGGCAGGTGCACGGCGATGCTGCCGGCGGTGTGCCCGGGGGTGGCGATCACGCGGGCGCCGCCGCCGAACGCGATCAGGTCGCCGTCCTCCAGCTCCCGATCCACCCGGCACGGCGGGGCCGGCGGCAGCAGGTGGGCGCCGAGGCTGCGGTGCAGCGCCCGCTCCTCGTCGGTGAAGTTCGGCGGCGGCGCGGGCACCTCGCCCCTGATCACCGGCGCCTCCGCCCGGTGGGCCAGCACCTCCACCTCGCCCCACGCCGCGACCGCCGCCGCGCCGCCGCAGTGGTCCTCGTGGTAGTGGGTGAGCACGACCCGGCGTACGGCGTCCGTACGCAGGCCGAGCCGGCCGATCGCCTCGGCGATCGCGTCACCGCTGGTGGCGATGCCCGTGTCGACCAGCGTGAGCGCGCCCGCGTCGTTCCACAGGTACGCCTGCCCGAACGCAAGCCGCAGCAGGTGCAGCTCCGGACGGATCTCCACGATCTCCACTGTTCCGCCTCCCAACGCCGCGAGCAGCCTTCCTGCGTCGCGACGACCAGGTAACCCGATCGGCGCCGTCCGCGTCCAACAGCCATCCGCGCCGGATTGACAACCACCAGTTGTCAATCCATGCTCCTGGCGTGGACGCGAACATCTCCGGCCTGCGCGCCTTCGTGGTGACCGCGGAAGAGCTGCACTTCGGCAGGGCGGCAGCGCGCCTGTTCGTCACGCAGCAGGCGCTGTCGAAGCGCATCCGCAGACTGGAGGAGGGGCTGGGCGCCGCCCTGTTCGAGCGGACCACCCGGTCCATCCGCCTGACGGACGCGGGGCGGAGCTTCCTGCCTGCGGCGGCCGAGGCGGTGGCGGCCTTCGACCGGGCCGTCGAGGCGGTCCGCGAGGCCGCCGACCCGGTCCGGGTGGACATCTACGACGAGCGCTTCACGCCGCTGCGCCTGGTGCGGGAGGCCAGCGAGCGCGACCCCCGGCTGCGGGTGGAGCTCAGCATGCGGCAGGGGCTGGCGGTCGCGCTGCCCGCGCTGCGCAGGCAGGAGATCGACGCGGCCTTCGGGCGGGTGCAAGACCTGCCCGGGCCGTGGCCGCCGGAGCTGGCGTACCGGCTCGTGCGCGTGGAGCCGCTGGCCGCGTTCGTACCGGAGGACCACGCGCTCGCGGGACGGAGCGAGCTGCGCCCGGCGGACCTGCGGGCGGGCGGCATCGCCATGCCGGACCCGGCGGGCGCCGAGGAGTGGCGCGGCTACCTGGAACGCCTCGCCGCCAGGCTCGGCGTGCCGCTGCGCTTCAACGTGCCCGCGATCGGCGTGCAGCACCTGGTGGAGCAGTTCCTGGAGGAGAAGAGCGCCGTCGGGCTGGGCGAGATGAGCATCGACGCCGCCGCGAGCGGGCTGCGCCGGATCCCGATCGTCGAGCCGACGCCTCTGCTGCCGTGGTCGGTGGTCTGGCACCGGCGCAACCCCCGCCCGCTCCTGCGCTCCCTGCTCGCCCAGCTCCGGCCCGCCCGCCTGCCCGACCCGGCCGACCCGCGCCACTGGGTCCCCGACATCGACCACGTCGCGCCGGGGCGGCCGACGGCTGACCAGGGGAGTTGACCTCAACTTCGGTTGAACTGATGGGCTGTTCGCCCTCCGACCCAAGACCAGGGAGAGCGAGCAGCATGGACCCCACCACAGACGCGTCCCCCGCTTCGGCCGTCAGGGACCGGCCGTCACCGCTGACACTTCCCGTAGTCCTCGCCGGCGTCGTCCTGGTGGCGATGTCCATCTCGGGAACCGCGGTCGCGCTGCCGAGCATGGGACGTGATCTCGATGCCTCCGGATCGGCGTTGAACTGGGTCGTCGCCGGATACAACCTCGCCTTCGCCGCGATGACCCTCGTCGCGGGCTCGGCCGCCGACCGCGTGGGCCGCCGCCGGGTGTTCCTCGTCGCGGCGCTGGTCTTCGCGGCCGGGTTCCTCGTGACGGCGCTGAGCCCGGCGATCGTCGTCACCGACCTCGCCCGGATCGTCTCCGGCGCGGGCGGGGCCGGGATCATGGCGGCCGGCGGCGCCATCCTCGCCTCCAGCTACGACGGTGCCGCCCGTAACCGCGCCTTCGCGCTGATGGGGACCATGGCCGGGATCGGCATCGCCATCGGCCCCACCCTGACGGGCTTCCTGATCACCGCCACCGGATGGCGGGGCAGCTTCGCGATCTTCACGGCGATCGGCCTGCTGATCGCCCTCGGCTCGACCCGTACCCGCGAGTCACGGGCCGACAGCGCCGGCCCGATCGACCGGGCGGGCAACGCGCTGTTCGTCGCCGCGCTGGCCCTGCTCATGTTCACGCTTCTGGAGGCGCCCGCACTCGGCTGGACCCACCCGGTCATCCTGGTCACCGGGATCACCGGCCTGGCCACGTTGGCGATCTTCAGCGCCGGTCAGCGGCGTAGCGCCGCACCGGTGCTGGCCCCATCGCTGGTGGCCAACCGCGGCTTCCTGGGCTGGAGCCTCGCGACGCTGACCACCTCGATCGGGTTCCTCGGCGTCCTGGTCTTCCTGCCCACTTACCTCCAGGCGACGGGCGGGTTCTCCCCGGCAGCCGCAGGAGTGGTCATGCTGCTGCTGACGGCTCCCGTCCTGTTCACGCCCATGGTCGCGGTGACCCTGGTGAACAGAGGGGTCGCCGCCCGCCTCCTCATCATGGTGGCGCTGGTGCTGGTCGTGGCCGGGAACCTGCTGCTCACCGGGCTGAACGCCGACGACACGGTCACGGCCGTCGCGGCGCCGCTGCTGATGATCGGCATCGGCATGGGGGCCTCCTTCGGCATCACCGACGGCCAGGCCATGGCCCTGGTCCCAGCGGACATCGTCGGCATGGCCACGGGATTCCTCAACACCCTGCGCGGAGCGGCCGAGGCGCTCGTGATCGCCGCGTTCGGCGCCTCGCTCGCCGGCCTCCTGATGGTCAGGCTCGGCGACGCCGGCGACGCCGCCGCGGTCAGCGCCGGACGCCTGACCGGCGGAGCCGGGGCGGCCGCGCAACTGGACGCGTTCACCTGGGCCTGGCAGGTGACCCAGCTCGGCGTCGCCCTGCTCAGTCTCGTCCTGTCGATCGTCGTGGGGGTGCTGCTCCTCAGCGCCCCACGCTCGCACCATCACGCCTGATCACCCCTCCCTCGAAGGAGAGACGCCGTGCGCGCCAGTCCGGACGATCCCCTCACCATCGGCGAGGTCATGCGCCGGACCGGCGTGCCCGCCTCCGCGCTGCGCTTCTACGAGCGCAAGGGGCTGATCTTCAGCGAACGCGGCACCGGCAACCAGCGGATCTTCTCCCGCCACATGCTGCGCCGGATATCGCTGATCATCGTGGCCAAGCGGCTGGGCATCCCGCTGTCGGACGTCGCCGACGTCTTCGCCACCCTGCCTGCCGACCGCGCCCCCACCCACAGGGACTGGCAGCGGGTCTCCCGGGTGTGGAAGAAGCAACTGGAGGAACGCCGCCGGGCTCTCGAACGCCTTGAGCACGAGCTCACCGGGTGCATCGGCTGCGGCTGCTTGTCCATGAGGGCCTGCCTGCTCCTCAACCCCGACGACGCCCTCCAGGGCAGCGGGCCCGGGCCGGTACGGCTCCAGCAGTCCGGCGCCCCTGATGGCCCGGCTTGGTGAGGATGCGCCGCTGACCCTCCGGCCACCACCCGGTCAGGGGCCGGCCCGGCGGACCCGTGCGAGCAGCACCACGAACGCGGCCCCGAACAACGCCCCCGCGGCCGCCCACAGCGGGTTTCCGGTGAGTGCGCCGAACAGCACGGCCAGCGCCGCCTGTGCCAGCCCGGCGCCGAGCACGAACGCCACCGCGTCGCGCGGCCCGATCGGCCCACGCCGGACCGCCGACCACAGCACGCCACCGCCGACCACGGCACAGTACGCCGGCAGGCACGGCCACGGCACCCGCGAGAGAGCCAGCAGTTGCAGGACGAGGAACAGCGCCACGAACACGACCGCGCCGAGTCCGGCCGCCCACCACGGCCGGCCGGCCCCCGCGACCGGGTCCGGCCGCGCCGATCGGCGCGCGACCGCCGCCACCGAGCACAGCGCCACCGCCGCCCCCAGCACCACCACGGCGTGAACGGCGAACGTCGAGGCCGGCTGGGTGCGCACGTCCTCGCCGATGATCAGGAACCGCCCGGCCCCCAGGGCGGCGACGAGGACGCCCAGCACCCACGTGACCGGCAGCGGCAGCCACGGGCGTCCCGCCTGCCGGGTGAACACGTGCTCGGTCAGCAGGATCGGGGTCAGCACGGAGAAGAGCCCGTGCCACGGCACGATGAACACGAGCCACGGGATCCGCAGCCCGGCCACCAGGCCGTACGCCGCCCAGGTGTCGTCCTGGACGCCCAGCGGGTGGTACAGCGACTCCGTGAGCAGGCCCTCGTTGTAGAGCCCGTACACCAGGCCGAGGCAGAACAGCCCGAGCAGGCCGATCCGGGCGCGGACGGCGACCTCCCGGATCACCAGCACCGGTATCCCGTACAGGACGAGGACGTAGGCGGCGAACGTGCCCGGCGCCAGGAAGCCGATCAGCGAGGTGGCCCCACTGAGCACCTCGGCCAGCAGCGGCGCGGACACCACCAAGAACAGGACCGGCGGCCACACGCGGCCGTTCAGCAGCGTAGGAACCTTCATGGCGCCGACGTTAGGAGTCGCACCGGCGCCCGCGCGTCCCCCTCAGGCCATACGGGGTTCGGCCGCCGGTACGCCTCAGGTCGTACGCCGGTGCCGTGGCAGGGGCGGAGGCTCCGCGGACCAGCTGCGGCGCGCGTTCAGGGTGGCGGGTTCGAAGCCGGCCAGCCGTTTGTAGTGCAGGGCGATCTCCTCGCGTTCGGTGAGGGGCAGAACCGCTTCGATGTCGGCGAACCCGTGGGGGGCGCGCTCGTGGGCCAGGCGCAGGATGATCTCGGGGCCGTCCTGGCGGTTGGCCAGCACGATGCGGTTCGTGACAGGGCGGCGCTCGTCCTCGTAGAACTTCAGGCCCCGGCCGGTGGCCAGGGCGTAGGCGAGCACCCGGGCGTCGATGACGGCCTGGGTGCCGCCGTTGGACCCGGTGGGATACATCGGGTGAGCGGCATCGCCGATCAGGGTGACGTCGCCGGTCGACCAGTGGGGCAGCGGGTCGCGGTCCACCAGCGGGTACTCGTACACCTTCGTCGCCGCGGCGACGAGCTCGCTGATGTCGAGCTCGTCGCAGTGCCAGTCCTGGACGTGGGGGAGGACCTTGTCCACGCTGACGGGCTGGTTCCAGTCGCCGCGCGGGGTCGATTCGGGGGCCTGGTGCTGGACGGCCCAGTTGATCAGCTGGTTCCCGTCCTCGTCGGGCGCGACCGGGTAGATGACGATCTTCGTCGCCCCGTGACCGGCCATGATCATGGATCGGCCGGTCATGAACGGGGCCCGGTAGGTGGTGCCGCGCCACAGCACGTGCCCGCCCCACAGAGGTTCGCCCTCGCCGGGGAACAGGGCCTGCCGCACGCTGGAACGGATGCCGTCGGCGCCCACGAGCAGGTCGGCGTCATGGTGGAGTCCCGTCACGGGGGAGCCGGTGACGACGGCGCCGGCGCCCAGGCGTTCGCGGACCGCTCGCAGGAGCATGAGCTGCAGGCGGCCGCGGTGGATGGAGTACTGCGGCCAGGCGTAGCCGGCCTGCCGTCCGCGTGGCTCGCTCCAGATGCGCTGGCCGTACCGGTTGATGAAGGTCAGGTCGGCCGTCTCGACGCCGATCTCCGCCAGGCGATCGCCCAGGCCGAGTTCGATGAGCTCGCGAACGGCGTGCGGCAGGATGTTGATGCCCACGCCCAGCGGCTGGATGTCCTCGACGGCTTCGTGGACGACCACGTCGGTGATCCCGGCGGCGTGCAGGCTCAGGGCCGTGCTCAGCCCGGCTATCCCGGCGCCGGCGATCTTCACGCGCATGGCTCGGCCTCCCGCGGGTGAGGCGTGGGTGGTGGGGTGGTGCTCATGACGTGCCTGCCGTCAGGAGCAAGGAGGAGACGTCGAGCTTCTCCTTCAGGTAGCCGAACTCGAGCATGAGGTCGGCCACCCGCTGGAGCCGGCCCTTGTCGACCGAGGTGGAGTAGCCGCCGAGGCGCATGAGGTCGGCCGTCGCCTTGTCGATCTTGGTGTACTTGAGGATGGCGGCCTTCGCGTCGGCGGAGTTCGAGATGGCCGTGGTCGTGGCCTGCTGCAGGCCGCGCTGGAAGGCCGCGACGGTCTTGGGGTGCTGCTGGGCGAACTGGTCGGTGACCACGTAGCCGGCCATCGGCCACTTGGCCGTCGCCGCGGTGAACAGCTCCGACAACTGGCGGGCACCGCTGTCCTTGGCCGCCGTCTGCCAGAAGGGCTCGGGCAGGACGGCGGCGTCCACGAGCCCGCTGTCGAGCGCGCCGGCCATCTGCGGGAAGGGCTGCTCGACGAACTTGACGTCGTCCGGTGCCAGCCCGGCAGTCTTCAGCAGTGCGCTGACGGCGAGGGTGGCGACGTTGTTGAGGGTGTTGACGCCGACCTTCTTCCCCTTGAGGTGGGCCAGCGTCGTGATGGGGGAGTCGCGCTTGGTCATGAGGACGAAGTTGCCGTCCTGGGCGACGTAGGCCTCGCCGATGACCTTGGGCTTGGCCACGCCGAGGCCGGCGGCGAGCATCGCCGAGACGTAGTTGCTGTGCAGGACGTCCAGCTTGCCGCTGAGCAGGTCCGGCATCGCGGCCGCGCCGCCCTGGATGATCTCGACCTTGACGGTGAGGCCCTGCGCTTCGAAGTAGCCCTTGTCGATGCCGATCTGGATGGGGGCGACTTCCGGCAGGGGGAGCATGCCGAGGGTGATGGTGCTCTTCTCCAGCCCGGCCTTTCCGGTGGTCGGGTCACCGCCGCAGCCTGCGGCAACCACGGCGATGACGGTGAGTAAGAGCGCGCGAATGCGCATGCGACAGCTTTTGGGTCCGGACATGAACGCTCCAAAGAAAGGGGAAAACGTCAGACGGCCAGCAGTTCCATTGGGCGACTTTGCCATTCGGGTCGTCTTTTCGCGACACGATTTCGGCGACGATTATTGTGTCGGCGGACGTGGCGGGGTGCCGGTCAGGTGGTGGTGTGCGCGGGGTGCCGGCTCAAGGCCCGGCGTTCCAGCAGGAGGAAGGCCTGGTTGAGCAGATAGCCCAGGACGCCGAGCAGGACGATGGCGGCCCACATGCCCGGCAGGTCGAAGGCGCGCTGCGCGGCACGCAGCTGGAAGCCGATGCCCTCGGTGCTGAAGAACTCGGCGATCACCATGAGGATGAGCGCGAGCGACAGGCTGACGCGTAACCCGGCGAGAATCTTGGGTGCCGCCGAGGGCAGCAGGACCCGCAGCAGCCGCTGCGTCCGGGACAGCTTGAAGACCTGGGCGGAGTCCAGGTGGAGCGGGTCGACGTTGCGGGCGCCGTCGGCGGCGTTGATCAGGACCGGCCAGATGATGCCGCAGGTGATGGTCGCGATCTGCATGCGGGTGCCCGTGGAGAACAGGGCCAGGAACATGGGCAGCAGAGCCGGTGGCGGCAGCGCGCGGCCGAACTGGATGATCGGGTCGAGAAACCTGGACAGCAGCGGCGACCGGCCGAGCGCGATCCCGGCGAGGACGCCGATGATCCCGGCCAGCGCCCATCCGGCCAGCAGCCTGGAGAGGCTGTGCGGAGCGTTGTCCAGAGCCATGGCGCTGAGCCAGAGCCTGCTGGGAGGGCCGTCGAACCACAGCTCCCGCATGCGCTGCGCGATCGCCGTGGGCGGCGGGAAGTACGGGTGCCGCATGAGCCGGGTGGTCAGTTCCCAGACGCCCAGGATGACCGGGACGAGCCACAGCCGAGCCAGGGCGGTGAGCAGCGCTCTGATCATCGCTCTGCCCTCGCTGCGGTGTGCCAGGGCAGCAGACGCCGGGAGGCGAGGACGAGCAGCCCGTTGGTGAGCAGGCCCAGCGCTCCGGCCCAGATGGTGGCGGCGATGGTCAGCCGCAGGCCGTCCGGGCTGCTCTCGGCCAGGATGATGAAATGGCCGACGCCGCGTGTGCCGCCGGCCAGCAGCTCGGTGCTCACCGCCAGGATGAGGGCGATCGCCGCCGCCACCCGGATCCCGGTCGCGATGAACGGCGCCGCGCTGGGCAGGCTGACCCGCCACAGCACCGACAGCGGGCCGAACCCGAAGGCCCGCATCGTGTCCTTGGCGACCGGGTCGGTCTCACGCAGGCCGTAGAGGGTGTTGAGGAGGATCGGCCAGGCCGACGCGTACACGATCATCGCCACCTTCATCTCCAGGCGGTCGGCGAAGACGAAGGCGGCCAGCGGGATGAGCGCCACCGACGGGATCGGCCGCAGGAACTCGATCACGGGACGCAGCGCCCGTTCGAGCGGCGGGAGGCTGCCGAGCAGCACTCCGGCGGGGACGGCGAGGGCCACGGCGGCCAGCAGCCCCAGCGCCCAGCCGGTGAAGGTGGCCAGGACGTCGGCGAGGAAGCCGGCGTCGCCGGCCAGCGCGGCGGCGGTGACGAGAATCGTCGAGGCGAGCGGGAACTGCAGGGGGGACACCAGGCCGAGCCGGCCTGCGACCTCGGCGAGGCAGACCACGCCGGCGACTCCCGCGACACCGCAGACCACGACGCTCTGAAAAGGGCGCGGGGGGATCAGACCCACGATAACGCCGTCGCACTATTCGTGAAGGATGACATTTCAGCTCTCCCCAGGAAGTGTCCGGGTGTCAGCGTAACCCGAGCCGACCACCGCGCTCCTCGCGCGATTTGTGCAGTTTTGCGCCGTCCGTAAATCGTTGTGACTCTTGGAGTATTAGCGAGGGCATTTCGGATGTGCTCAAATGCGCGCATCGCAGGACCGTGACCGTCATGCCAGGGTTGTGGCGAAAGTCCGGTGGGGGAGGGACGGCGCAGATGCGGACCTGGAGCGTGGCCGAGCGGCACTGTGTCCCCAAGGATCGGCAAGGCGGGGCAGGGGAGGACCGGCTGGTGGTCCTGCACGACAGGCACGGTGCGCTGCGCTGCGTGGCGGTCGTCGACGGGGCGACGGACAAGAGCGGACGGGACTACGGCGGGCTGAGCGGGGGAGCTCGTGCCGCCGAGCAGGTGGCCGGAACCTTGGCCCGTCTGCCGGAGGATGCCGGACCGGAACGGGCGGTGCGGGAGATCACCGCCGATCTGGCCCGCTTACGCGCCCGGTGGGGGATCGCGAACGACGACCTGGTCGCGCCCTGCGCGGTGGCCGCGGTCATGCTGCCGCAGCAGGAGGTGGTGTGGCGGGTGGGTGACGTCCATGTCGCGCTGGCCCGCAGCGCGGAGGAGGACGCGCCCAGGCCGGACGGTGGAGCGGAGCTCGGGCCGGCATCACGCTGGGAGCAGCATGACGGGGACAAACTCCTGGACCGGGTGCTCGCGCAAGCCAGGGCGGCCTTCCTGCACTGCCTGCTGGCCGGCGACGGTGACGTCAGCACGCTGGCGGCCGAAGATCCCGGCCGGGCTCTGATCCTGCCGCTCCTGCGGCGGCAGAGCATCCTGGCCAACCGGGCAGGCCCCTACGGGTACGGGGTGCTGGACGGGCGGCAGGTGCCCGAGCGGTTCATCGACATCTTCCCCCTGGACGGCGTCGACCAGGTGGTGCTGGCCTCGGACGGCTACCTGAGCGCCGAACCCAGCCTCGCCGCGGCCGAGCGCCGGCTGGCGGCGTCCGTGGCCACCGACCCGCTGCGGATCGACGAGCACCCGGCGACCAAAGCGGTCCGGCCTGGTGCGGACAGCTTCGACGATCGGACCTACGTCCGCCTGATCCGGCATCCGGAGTAGCCGGCCATCGCCGGCCGTGGACCCGGCGACCGGGCATCGGAGCTACGAGCAGGCGGGGCGGGTGGCGGAGCGTGCCGGGCCGCCGCCGAACCGGCTGGTGAGGCGTTCGCGCTGGTCGGCGCGGGTGGCGTAACACTGGCGTAACGGGCGGCGGTTAGCGTGGTCGGCATGGACCGCAGCGGGAAGGCGGCCGGTGCCCCGGCCGCGGAGTGGGGGTCGTCGCGGCCCCGGGCCGAGCGCGCCCGGCGGGTGGCCGACGTGCTGCGGCAGCAGATCACGGAGGACCGCTTCGGCGGCGCGCTGCCGGACGAGCGAACCCTCGGCAGGCAGCTGGGAGCCTCCCGCAACGCGGTTCGTGAAGCGCTCGGCCTGCTCCGGCAGGAGGGCCTGATCACGCGACGGCGCGGGGTGGGCACCACCGTGGTGATGCCCAAGTACGGGCACGGGCTGGATCGGCTGGCGGGCCTGGCCGAGACGCTGGCCGGCCACGGCACGGTGACCAACGAGGTGCGGGTGGCCGAGAAGGTGGCGATCCTGCCGGACGCCGTCGCCGCCCGCCTGGAGGTGCCCGCCGAGGCGGGCGGGGTGCGCCTGGAGCGCGTGCGGTGGCTGGACGGCCTGCCGCTGTCGCTGGACACCAGCTATCTCACCGCCGACGTCGGCGCCGCGGTGCTCGCCGGTGATCTGGTGCGCCGGGACGTGTTCGGCCTGATCGAGGAGACCACCGGCAGCAGGCTGGGCCGCGCCGACGTCGCGGTCCACGCCGTGTGCGCCGACCCGGACACCGCGGCGCTGCTGGGCATCACGGCCGGGGCGGCGGTGTTCGCCCTGGAACGGCTGACCCGGCTGGCCGACGGCCGCGCCGTCGACGCCGAGTCCATCCGCATCCGCGCGGACCGCATGACCCTGCGCGCGACGCTGCACCGCGGCCTGCCACCGGCCACGGCCTGACCACCCCGCTTCTTCCTGGAGATCGTCTTGTCCGTGCCGTGTTCCACGCTGCCGTGCCGGCCCCACGTCCGGGGCGGTCGGTGATGGCCGGGCTGAGCCTGCCGGTGCTGGTCGCGCTCGGCCTGGCCGGGCTGGTCGGCGGGGTGGGGATCACCGCCGTGGGGCCCGGCGGGGTGCTGCCGACCATCGCCCTGTTCGCCCTGACCGATCTGGCGCCGGCCCAGGTGGCCGGCACCGCCATGGTCACCCACGTCGCCACCGGGGTGCTGGCCACCGCCGCCTACACCCGCTCCGGGCAGCTCCGGGACCCCCGCACCCGGCGCACGGCGCTGATCCTCGCGGCGGCCGCCCTGGCCGGCGCCCCCTTCGGTGTGCTCATCAACACGCTGGTGTCCAGGCAGGTGTTCGGCGGGGTGCTGGCCGTCTTCGTGGCGGGCGTGGCGGCCCTGATGTGGTTGCGCGAGCGCCGCCGTCCGGCGGAGACCCGGCCGCACCCGTCACCCGGCGCGGTGGCCGTACTGGGGCTGGCCGTGGCCGTCGCGGCGGGCGTCGTCGGCGTCGGCGGGCCGATGCTCACCGTCCCCCTGCTGGTCGCCCTGGGCGTGCCCGTGCTGGAATCCCTCGCCTGCGCCCAGGCCCAGTCGATCGCCATCGCCGTCGTGGGCAGCGCGGGCTATCTCGCCCATGACGCCGTCGACTGGCCGCTGGCCGTCCTGGTCGGCGTCCCCGAGCTCGCCGGTGTCCTGCTGGGCTGGAAGATCGCCCGGGCGCTGCCCGCCCGCACGCTCAAGTACGCGCTGCTCGTGACCCTGCTGGCCCTCGCCCCCTACCTCGCCCTGCACGGCTGACCCGGCCACCCGCCAACGTACGTGAGGACTACATCAGCTTGCCGGAGGTCAGGATGAGGTCGGCGGGGCAGGTGGCCGGGTCGGTTCTGCGGAGGTGGATCCGGAGGTCCTGACCGGGGGACATGTCGTCCGTCTTGACCTGGAGGGGTGAGTGGGCGGAGCTGAGTTCGCCTCGGAGAGGAGGGACGGTTCCGGTGATCTCGTAGCTGGATTTCGCTTCCGGGCATCCGGCAAGCTGGAGGCGGATGACGGTGTTTCCGCCGCAGTAGGCCAGGCAGTTGACCCGGTATGTCGTGTCCATTTGGGAGCGGCTGGGGAGTCGCAGAGTGTAGTGGTCGGTGCAATAGGCGAAGCCCAAAATAGGCCCGCATTCGCGAGTTTTGGCCGGTTTGTCGCCCTTCAGGTATTCGATGTCCATGTACCCGGTGGCCGCCCGGGGGATCGTGGCTATGCCCATGATCACGGCGAGAAAGAGGACGAGCGCTCCCAGGGCCTGGAGGAGCCGGAGCGCGGGACGGATGAAGCGCATGAAACCGGGCAGCGACTTGTTGGCCATCGTCGCGCCCACCAGCGCCGCGACGCCGCCGATCGCTTGCATGACCTTGCTGGAATCCTCGTAGGAAACGCCGAACCACGTCGGCAGGCACGTGGCGCCGGCCAGAAGGCTGCCCAGGAGGGTGAGGGCGCCGGCGGACAACACATGCCGTCTCTTCCCGGCGTTTTCCGCAGCGTCGCGTTTGAATGCGGAGAAGGCGAGGACCGCCCCCGAGAGGACGAGCATGAGAATGCTGGTCACGCAGACGACATGGTCGGCGACCACGGCAAGCTGGAAATCCATGCCACCGTCCCGTCCACACCCAGAGGAAAGGAGACACCGAATTCGAACCCGATAAGGGAAAATGTACTGGGTGAGGAGCGGCTTGGCGACGGGAGGCAGCAGTCAGGCGGCATGGGCGACGCCTGGCTAGGCGGACTGAACCGCTTCGCGCACTCCGGCCGGCGAGATGCGCCAGGGAGCGCCGTGGCCGGGGAGAACCCAGGACGCCGGCAGGCCGGAGATCCGGTCGAGGGAAGAGAGCGCTTCGGCCGGGTCGTCGGTGAACGGCGCGGGCTGCGGGCCGCCGCGTCCGGTGAGGACGTGCCGCGTGGTCAGGGCGTCGCCGACGAAGAGCGCGTCGGCGATCGGGACGTGCACCGCCACGCTTCCCGGGGAGTGCCCCGGCATGCCCACGATCACCGGGTTGCCGGGCAGGTCCAGGACGTCGCCGTCGGCGATCGTGGTGACCTCGCTGACGTAGCGGGTGCGCAGGCCGTTCTTGCGGATGGCGTAACCGAAGAAGCCGAGCGTCGGGCCGAGACGCATGGGGCCCCACGCGGTCTTGGGCTTTTCTCCCGTACGGGTGCGGGCCGCGTCGGCGGCATGCACGAACACGGGGACGCCGTGTTCGCTGCGCAGGCGCTCGGCGAACCCGATGTGGTCGGAGTCGCCGTGGGTCAGCACCAGTCCGCGGATGTCGTCGACGGACTTGCCGAGGGAGCGTAGTTCGCGCTGGAGCTCCCGCCAGTGGCCGGGCAGCCCCGCGTCGATCAGGGTGATGCCCTCGTCGGTGTCGACGAGGTAGCACGCCACGACATCATTGCCGAGGCGGTGCAGGTGCGGTGCGAGCTTCATGGGCTTCCCAACGTTGACGGTCACTCGAGCGTGCTCTCCTCGGAGAGCAGTGCCCTGTTGTGAGAGCAATGCTCTCGTTTTGGAGTGCTCCTTGTCAAGAGCACTGATCTCCCTCGGGTGAGGCACCGGCGCGCAGGGGGCGCTGGGTGTGATCATCGGCCCTGACCGCGCCGAACCGCCTGCGTGGCTGGTCAGCTCACCTGGGCGATGACGTCGTGGAGGTACTGGACGGCGAGCTTTTCGGCGTGGCGACGGGGTACGAGCCCCGCCGCCGCGTTGTCGAGCCACTGCCGGTAGAGATCGACGCAGGCGAGCAGAGCCCGGCCGGCGTCAATGCGGTCGTAGCCGCAGAGGGTGGCCTGAAGGGCACGCGCCTCGTCCGGTGCGATGGATTCGAGGTGGCGGACACCCCGGGGTGACGCACCCACCCGCCGGGCGGCCAGCGGACCCAGCACGGCCTCGCGCAGGTAGCTGAGGAAGCCGATGACCTCGAACAGTTCGCCACGGCCGAGTTTCGTCGCGCCGTAGTGCACCCAGACCCAGAACCGGTCCTCGATCCACTGGAGGTCGAGCGACGAGTCCGCCGGCGGATGCTCCGCCAGGGAGGCGGCCAGGCTGCCGTCCCGATCCCAGAGAACGTCCGGGTCCTCGATCCGCTCGGCGAAGTCGGACGCCCGCACGAACTTGAAGTCGACATGGAGAAGGGGCGGCCCGACGAGCGTGATGATCAGACGCGGTTCGCCGACGTGCTCCCCGGTGAACCCCGCCACCAGGGCTGCCCACGAGCCGATCAGCTCAAGACGCTCCTCCATGACCCGGTCGAACGCCTCGTCGTCGATGACCACGATGAGATCGACATCGGAATAGACGTCGGGGTGCCCCTTGGCGATCGACCCCGCGACGGCGACACCGGCCACTCTCGGATCTTGCCGAATCCGGGGGAGCGCGTCGCTCAGGAAACGGTTGTGCAGGGAGAGAGAGTCCATGACGTGCCTTTCGATACGGACAAAGTCTTCGAACGTACCATGCTGTTGCGCGCGATCCGCAGCGCGGTGACCGCGGCCGAGCGGCGTACCCGGCAGGTCTCGGCGGCGCATCGCGCCCACCTGTGCCGGCCCTCGCCGCCGTGCCGGTCGTCGCCACTGAGATCAACTGGTGGCGAACCAACCACCCGTGAGCGGCATCAAAAGGAGGGATTTCCACGAACCACTGAAGAAACGGGGCGATGAGGATGAAGATGACTCCACTGGTTGCGGCGCTGGCGGTCGCCGGCGCGACGCTGGTGATCGCGAGCCCGGCAGGAGCCGTTACCGCTCCGTCGGGCACTTTCGGCCCGTACGGCTACGGCGGCGTCAAGCTGGGGATGACGGCCAAGCAGGCCAAGGCCACCGGCAAGATCGTGCTCAAGTGGCGCGGCTACTGCTCCGGCTGGGACTACAAGGCCCACCGCAACGCTCGCGACGAGGTGGGGCTCTACCTCTCCAAGAAGCGCGGCGTCGCCGTCATCTTCGCGCCGGCCGGGGTGCGCACCCCCAAGGGCATCGGCGCCGGCTCGACCCTCCGCCAGATCAAGAAGGCCTACCCCGGCGTCAAGGAGGAACCGAGCGGCTACTACGCCACCGTGCCCGGCAACCGCAAGGCGCACTACTACTTCGGCCTCAACCGGCAGAACAAGGTCGAGCAGCTCGGCCTCGCCCTCAAGAGCCAGGACTGCGTGAACTGACATCCCTCCGATGGCCGGAGGGCCGTCCTCTCGGGGACGGCCCTCCCCGGCCAGGCCCTAGGAGGCCGGAACCGGGACGGCTGACGGGCGCCACTCCCGCCTGAGCAACCCGAACACCCAAGAGTCGGACACCTCGCCGTTGACGATGCAGTCTTCCCGCAGCGTTCCTTCGCGTACGAATCCGATCTTCTCCAGAACCCGGCCGGATGCCACGTTGCGCGTGTCGGCCTCGGCCTGGACCCGATTCAGGTCCAGTGTGTCGAACGCCCACCGCAGCAACGCGTGCGCGGCCTCCGTCGCGAAGCCGTGGCCCCACATCGCATCGTCCAGGCAGTAGCCCAGCGACGCGCTGCGGTAGTCCGGGTTCCATCCGGTCAGGCCGCACCAGCCGACGAAGGCCCCGTCGGAGACACGGTCGATGGCCACCCGGGCTCCGGTGCCCTCGTCCGCGATTTTCCGGCATATCGCGATGAAACGCTCGGCGCGGGCCCGTTCGGTCCACGGCGGGGAGTCCCAGTAGCGCATCACGTGGGTGTTGCTGTGCAGCGCGAAGAGGGCGTCGGCGTCGGCGTCGGCGAAGGGGCGCAGGCGCAGGCGAGCGGTGTTCAGCATGGGGGTGGCCAGAGTCACGGGCACCATCTTGTGTCCTCGGCGGGCGGGCCGGCCACCGAATATCCGGGCCCGGCCCGTCGTCGTCATGGCCGGGGGCACGTCTCGTGATAGGGCGCACCCGTGACGTGACGCGCCCACTCCGTCCTGCTCAACGGGCTCCCGGCGCGGGCGCACACCGCCGCCGCGACCGCGCCCGGCTCGACGAGCTGCTCGCGCACCGTCCCGTTACCGTCGAGCACCAGCACCTTCGTACCGTCGGCGGCGAAGGCCAGGGCCTGCACGCCGTACTGGTTGGCGTCGGCCAGCACCCCCAGCGACGCCCGTCCCGCCAGGTCGAACAGCTGCACCCGGTCGTCCCGCGTGACCGCCGCGACGACGTCCTCGCGCGGCGATCTGACCGCGTGCCCGCTGAGGTTCCCCCTGATCGCCTCCCCGGCCGGGCGGCGGGTGGCCACGTCGTAGACGGTCAGGCGCCCGCCCGAGTCCACGACGGCCAGCGACCGGCCGTCCCGGGTGAAGACCGCGTCGGTGAGCGTGATGCCCTGGCCCGCGCCGCCGAACGGGCCGCCGATCGGCCGGCCGGAGGCGGCGTCGTAGAGGCGCTCGGCGTCGGTGGCGACCGCCAGCGTCCTGCCGTCCGGTGCGAACTCCACGTCCTGGGCCCGCCGCACGTCGCGTGACCACAGCAGGCGGCGGGCCTTCCAGTCCCACATCGCCAGCGAGTACGTGCGGGCGGCGCCGTGCTCCGGCCCCTCCACCACCGTGGCCAGCCGCGTGCCGTCCGGGCTGAACGCCAGCTGTTCGGTGGCGGTGAAGGCGGCAGGGGTCAGCCTGGCCAGCTCCCGCCGGGCGTTCGCGTCCAGCACGGAGATCGTCCGGGCGCCGCCGACGGCCGCCAGCCGCCCGTCCTGGCTGAGGGCGAGCGCGGTCGTCCCGTCCTCGCCGGTCCGGCGCTGAAGGATCTCGCCCGGCTCGCCGGGCGTCATCACGCGGATCTCTTCGCGGCCGTCGGCCTCGACCCTCAGCAGGCGTCCCGGGGTCAGCGCGGCCTTCGCCCAGTACGTCCTCCCTGAGACCAGTGACACGTCGGCGAGGCTCACGGTGACGACCCGGTCCACCAGGAGGTAGCGCAGGACGCGGCCGTCGAAGGCGACCTGGGGGATGGCGCCCGGGGCCAGGGCCTCGTCCGACAGGCCCTCAGGAAGCGTCACCTCGGTCAGGAAGTGGCCATCCCGCATCCACACCTGGATGTCGTCGCGGGTGGCCGTGGCGAGCAGCCGCCCGTCGGCGCTGAAGGTCACCTCGCCCTGGTTCCAGAGGGTGCCGCGGTCCCCGATCGTGTGCATGACCGAGCCGTCCCTGACCGACGTGATCACCAGGCCGTCCGGCGCCGCCTGCGCCAGCCCGCGGCCGTCCGGCGTGAGGGCGAGCGGCCATCCGCACAGGTCGCACCGGCCGGCCGCGCGGCGGGTGGCCTGCGTGGCGAGGTCCGGGACGCGCCGCCGGTCGATCCGGGTGGGCGAGACGGAGGCGGAGGAGTAGACGGCCGTCCCGGTCGGCGTCATCGGGCCGAGCTTGTCGGCGGTTCTGGCGCGGCGGTTCCGTTCCACGTCCCACAGGTAGTCGTCGCGGTCGATGCGGACCACCGCGTACCTGTCCACGCTGCCGTACTCCACGCTGACCGGCAGGTCCACGCCTTGCCCGAGTTCCTTGTCGAACCGCCACGTCGCGATCCGCCGGCCCGTTCGCAGCTCCCACACCCCGGCCTGCGTGCCGGTGGCCACCAGAACCCAGCGGCCGGTCGGGGAGAGCGCGGCGCCGGCCGGGCTGCCGTCCCCGAGCCCCAGCTTGGCTATCCCGCCCTTGGGCCTGCCCGTGGTCACGTCCCAGAGCCGTACGGCGTCGCCGCTCACGCTGGCCATCGTCCGGCCGTCCGCGCTGAGCACGCGAAGGGTGTCGCCCGCCGTCGCCGGATCCCTGAACATGGACACCTCGCGCTGCGCCAGCGACGCCGTCAGCGCCGTCCTGGTCCGCGGCGTGCGGTCCAGCCGCCAGGCGGCCAGGCTGAGGTGCATGGCCAGGCGGGGATCGCTGTGCCGGTACGTGTCCGCGACCTGCGCCAGCCGCGCCGCCTCCGCCTTGCCGAGCTGGACGGCGATGCGGGCCGCCCGCTCGTCGGCCAGCCTGCCCTGCTGCACCGCCAGGCCGCCCGCGACCAGCGCGATCGTCAGCAATCCCGCCAGGCTCAGCGTGACGAGGCGGCTGCGCCTGGCCCTGCGCCTGGTCAGTGCGGCGGCGGATTCCAGGAAGTCGCGTTCCGTGGGGGAGAGGGTGATGTTCCTGCGGGCGGTGGCCGCCCACTGGAGGGCGTTCTCCAGGGCCGAGCCCTGGAACAGGTCGCCGTCCCTGCGGCCCGACTGGTCCCAGCGCCGTGCCGCGGTCAGGATCTCCCGGTGCACGGCCAGGCCGTCCCGGTTGGCCTCCACCCAGTGGCGGTAGCGCGGCCAGGCGCGCGGCAGCGCGGGACGGGTCAGCCAGACCGACTCGCCGTCCCGGCCCAGCAGGTACCCGAACACCTCCAGAATCCTGTTCACCGACGAGACCTCGGGCAGCGACCTGCCCTCGACCAGCTCGGCCAGCTCCGCCCGGCACGCCGACAGTCCGCCGCTCTCACCCACCGTGACCAGCCGCAGGAACACCTCCGGCACCAGCTCCCGCTCCTCCGGGGCGAGCATCCCGTACGCGTCCTCGGCCAGCGCCCCGAGGCCGGGGTCGGCGGCGCCGGTCACTCCGGCCGCCTCCCTGCCGCCCTGCGCGAGCAGCTGGCCCAGGTCCGGCCCCCCGCTGACCAGGGAGAGCAGCAGGTCGCGGGCGCTCGGCCGGTGCAGCGGCTCCTTACTGAGCGCCGCCTCGACCAGCGGGCGCAGCGACTCGGGCAGCACCCCCAGGTCCGGGATGGACGACAGCACCCGGTGCATGACGGCGCCCAGGGTGGCGGCCTCGAACGGGTCCTTGCCGGTCGCCGCGTACAGCATGATCGCGCCCCACGCGAACACGTCGGCGGGCATCCCCGCCCGGTCGCCGGTGAACACCTCCGGCGCCATGTACGTCGGCGTGCCCCGGACCAGGCCGGTCGCGGTCAGCGACATCTCGGCCGTCCTGGCGATGCCGAAGTCGATCACGCGCGGGCCGTCCGGGCCCAGCAGCACGTTGTCGGGCTTGAGGTCGCGGTGGATCACCCCGGCGTCGTGGATCGCGGTCAGCGCGGTCGCGACCGCCGTCGCCAGCCGGTGCAGGTCACCGCCGGAGAAGCGGCGTCCCTCGGTGACGGCGGCGCGCAGGCTCGGTCCCGCGACGTACTCGCTGACGATGTACGGCCTGGCCCCGTCCAGCCGGGCCTCGATCACCCGCGCCGTGCAGAACGACGCCACCCGCTGGGCCGCCGCGGCCTCCTTGGCGAGCTGGCCGGCGTCCTGGTCGCTGTGCAGCACCTTGATCGCGACGCGGGCGCCGTCCTCCGCGTACCCCTCGTAGACGACCCCCTGGCCGCCCGCCCCGAGCCGCCCGGCCAGCCAGTACGTCCCCAGGTACTGAGGATCCCCGTCGATCAGTATTTCCACGGAGCGTTGGATGTGCGGTCAGCCGGGAAAGTTTGCGCCTTCCGCGTTGTGCGCCAGGGTTCGTCCCCTCGTCGCCACGAGCTGAGCCATCTCCCCGACACGGGCCGGCCGATCCTCCGCCTGCAACCTTTCGCCGCGCCGGTGGCGTTGGCAACGGTTGAGAGGAGAGCCCATTGAACCGTCATGAAGGCTTCCACGAGTTCGTGCTGGCCCGCCAGCAAGCGCTGATGCGCACGGCGTACCTGCTCATCGGGGACGCGCACCTCGCGGAAGACCTGCTCCAGAGTGTGCTGGCCAAGGTAGCCAGGCACTGGCCCAAGCTGTCCCGGGAGGGCAACCCCGAGGCATACACCCGGAAAGCGCTGGTCAACCAGTACATCTCCTGGACGCGCCGGGCACGGCCCGAGGTGGCGAGCGCCAGCCCGCCCGAGACGGGCGTGTCCTATGACGAGGCGGTGCTCGACCGGGTCATGCTGCGCCGGGCGCTGGCCGAATTGACCCGCAAGCAGCGGGCCGTGATCGTGTTGCGCTTCTGGGCGGACCTGACCGAGGCGCAGACCGCCGACGCGCTGGGCTGTTCGATCGGCAATGTGAAGAGTCAGACCCATCATGCGCTGGCCCGCCTGCGGGCGCTCGCCCCCGGCCTGGTGGAGGCGCGCCTTGAGGAGGTGGCCCGATGACGAGGTTGCGTGAGGCACTGGACGGCCTGGCGGAGGAGGCTCCGCCGGTGAGCCTGGCGGACGCCGCCATGGCCGGCTACCGGCGCGGGCGACGGGCGAGGCTGGCGGCGGGCACCGTGGCGTTGGCCGCGGCGCTGGGGGTCGTCGCCACGATGGGCACGATCGAGCTCTGGCCGGGCGGCGTCGACACGGCGGCCACCCAGGAGCGGGTGACCGTGCCCGACCTGCCCACGGGCCGAGTGGGACCCGCCGCCCACGCCTACCAGACACCCTGCGAGCTTGACAAGGAGGACCGCGGCCCGGACTGCTCGGCCGTGGAGTGGCGGGTGGTCACCCGCGACGGCAGGACGTACGCGCTGCCGGACGCGCTCACGGCGGTCCGCGGCGCCACCCGGGTCCCCGTCGCGATCAGCAGGGACGGGCGGAAGGTGGCCTACTACAGCCACGACGCCGGCACGCACGTGGTCCGCGACCTGGTCGACGGCGGGGAGCTGACCTCGCCCGTGCCGATCCCGGAGAGCCGGATCGGCATCGGCTCGACGCTGGCGATCTCCGACGACGGCCGCTACCTGGCGTTCGACCCGCGCGAGGGAAGCAAGGACCCCGGGCTGCTCATCGACCTGCGCACCGGCAGGACCACGCAGCTCCCGGGCGTGTACGAGGTGGTCGGCGTCAAGGACGGCGTCGCCTCGCTGGTCCGCTACCGCAAGACCGACCTGTGGTTGATGCCGGTCACCGGGGGCGGCCGGCCGGTGCGGTTCGACGGAGTGTTCATCATGTTCAGCGAGCTCGCGCCTGACGACCGCACGGTCGTCGCCGTACGCCACTCACAGTCCGGCTCGCGCGAACTCACCGTGCTCGACGCCAGGACCGGGCGGACCCTGCGGCCGGTGCCCGTGCGCGGCCTGCCGAAGGGCAGCGCCATCGACGGGACCGGCGTGTGGCTCAACCCGAAGGAGGTCACGGTCATCGCCGCCGACCTCAGAGGGCGATACGCCTACGCCGTCGACGTGACCACCGGCCGGTCCCGGCTCGTGGCCGACTACGGGAAATCCTCCTCCCGGACCACGCTCGCCCTGCCCGGCATCAACGGCGAGTTCAAGTAGCGGGTGGTGGCGTGGTCAGCCGATTCAACGACGGCATGTATATGTGTCGCGTTTGTGAGTGATTAACCGCCTATTCAATCCCCGAAATAATACTCGTCGATCAATGGAGCAAAAGCGCCTCATTGGCACGCGGATTACCCTTGTAAATCAAACCAATCGCCGGTCCGGTCATGTCTCCGAGGTGAAGAGGACATGACCGGCATCGCAGAAACCGACGAGGACATGCAGAGCGCCGTGGCCGTCATCGGAATGGCCGCCCGGATACCCGGTGTCGCGGACCTCGACGAATTCTGGGCCGCGCTCGTCGCCGGCCGCGATCTGACCACTCGCCTCGGCTCCGGGCGCGCGTACGGGGTGGTCGACGGCACCGAATGGTTCGACGCCGCGTTCTTCGGGGTCTCGCCGCAGGAAGCGCCGGCGCTCGACCCGCAGAATCGGGTGTTCCTGGAGTGCGCCTGGGAGGCCCTGGAGCACGCCGGTTACGACCCCCACACCTACCCGGGCGCCATCGGCGTGTACGCCGGGAGCGGCGAGACGGACCACCTCGCCCTCGTGCGCTCGCACCGGCAGCTGTTCCCGGACCTGACGGACGGCCGGCTCCGGCTCGCCGGCAGCCGGGACTTCCTCACCGGCCAGGTGGCGTACAAGCTGAACCTGCGGGGCCCGGCCGTCACCGTGCACACCGGCTGCTCCACCTCTCTCGTCGCCGTTCACCTGGCAAGCCAGGCCCTGCTCACCGGCGAGTGCGACCTGGCCCTGGCAGGTGGGGTCACGTTGCGTGGCGTCTCAGGCGCCGAGGAGGATGACGACCTGCTCTCACCGGAGGGCTGCTGCCGGCCGTTCGACGCGGACGCCGACGGGATGGTCGGCGCCGACGGGGCGGGAATCGTCGTGCTCAAGCGGCTGCCCGACGCGCTCGCCGACGGGGATCACGTCGACGCCGTACTCCGGGGGTGGGCGCTCAGCAACGACGGCTCCGGCAAGATCGGCTTCACCGCGCCGAGCGTGGCAGGGCAGGTGGCCGCGATCCGCTCCGCGCACCTGCTCGCCGGCGTCTCCCCGGAGACGATCGGGTACGTCGAGGCGCACGGCACCGGCACCGCGATCGGCGACACGATCGAGGTCCGCGCGCTGTCGGAGGCGTTCGGGCCGGGTACGCCCCAGCGGTGCGTGCTCGGCTCCGTCAAGTCGAACATCGGCCACACCGACACCGCAGCGGGCGTGATCGGCCTCATCAAGGTGGTGCTGTCGCTGCGCCACGGCCTCATTCCGGGCACGGCGCACTTCCGCCGCCCCAACCCGCACCTCGGTCTCCCGGCCGGCCCGTTCGTGGTGACGAACGAGGTGACGCCGTGGCCCCGGGGTGACCGTCCCCGCCGGGCCGGGGTCAACTCCACCGGGATCGGCGGGACGAACGCCCACCTCCTCGTGGAGGAGGCGTCCGCCGTGGACCTGCCGCCCGGCGACGACCGCCACCACCTGCTGCCGTTGTCGGCGCGTACCGCTCGAGCGCTCGCCGAGTCGGCTGCGCGGCTGCGCGCCCGGCTCGATCGTGACACGGTCGCCCTCGCCGACGCGGCATGGACTCTGCAGACCGGGCGTGCCGCGTTCGCCCACCGGGCCTTCGTGGTGTGCCGCGACCGCGACGAAGCCATCCGAGCCCTGGCCGGCCTGGCCGAGCGGCCGCCGGTCACAGAGAACCCTGTGGCGGGTACGCCGCAGGTCGCGTTCCTCTTCCCCGGGCAAGGCAGTGCGCACGTGGGCATGGCACGCGAGCTGTATGCGCAGGAGCCGGTCTTCCGCGCGGCCATCGACGACTGCGCCGCCCGGGCCGGTGCGGACCTCGGGCTGGACCTGCGGCAGGTGCTGTACCCGGAGCCCGGCGCCGAGGCCGAGGCGGAGGCGCGGCTTACCACGATGGCGGTGGGCCTGCCCGCGCTCTTCGCCGTGGAGCACGCCATGGCCGAGCTGTGGGAATCCCGTGGGGTCGGCCCGCACGCCGTCCTCGGGCACGGCCTCGGCGCGTACGCCGCCGCCGTCTCGGCCGGGGTGCTGACCAGGGCCGACGCACTGTCACTGGTGCTCACGCACGGGCGGCTCCTGGACCGCGCACCCGAAACCGCCACGGCGCCGCTGTCCATGCTCGCCGACGAGTACGCCGAGGCCGTGGCGTCCGTGCGGCTGAGCGCGCCGCGGCTGCCGTGGATCTCCGACCGGACCGGTGCGCCGGTCGCCGCGCGCGACGCGTGCGACCCGGCCTACTGGGCCGGTCACCTGCGCGACACCATCCGGTTCTCCGACGCCTTGCGGACCCTGCTCGCCGACCCCACCCGGATCCTGCTGGAGGTCGGCCCCGGCAGTGCGCTCGGGAGCCTGGCGCGGCAGCACCCTGGCTGCGGACCGCGCCGCACGATCGTGCGGAGCCTGCCGGACGCGCCCGAAGGAGCCGGGAGCGCCGCCGAGTCGCTCCGCGCCACCGGGGCGTTGTGGCAGGCCGGGGTGTCCGTGCGCTGGTCCGCGCTGCATACCGGCCGGCCGCCCCGGCGCGTCCCGCTGCCCACGTACCCGTTCCAGCGTGAGCGGTTCGCGGTGGACGCCCCCACGCCCGTCGCGGCACCCGTGGCGCCGGACGCACCGGAGCCTGTGCCCGGACCGGACGCGGACCGGGTGGCGGCCGATCCCCGTACACCGGTCGAGCAGACGATCGCCGACGTATGGCGCGAGGTGCTCCGCGTGGAGCGCGTGGGCGTCGACGACGACTTCTTCGATCTCGGCGGCCACTCCCTGCACGCGACGCGCATGCTGGCCCTGCTGGGTCCGGCACTGGGCCCGGACGTCCCGCAACTCACGATCATGGATGTCTTCGACCACGCCACGGTCCGCGAGCTCGCCGCGCTGGTGAGCGGATCCGATGCGGGGGAAGGGGCCGGCCCGCCTCCCGCGGTCGCGGACCTCGAACCCCCGGCCGCGCCGGACGCGTCCGGCGGACGGCTCAGATGACCTCCGGAGGACGTCCTGTGAGCGACCTGACCGACCTGCCTGCGACGCCGACGACGTTCCCCGTCGTACCCGACGGGGAACCCGTGATGTCGTTCGCCCAGGAACGCCTCTGGTTCATGGACGCGTACGCGCCGGGCACGACGGCGTACACGATCCCGGAGGCCTGGCGGCTGCGCGGCGCGGTCGACCCGGCCGCGCTCGCCGCGGCGTTGAACCGGGTCGCGGCCCGGCACGAGCCGTTGCGGACCCGCTTCCCCGCGACCGGGGACGGCCGGCCCGTCATCGTCGTCGACGATGACGGCGTGATCCCGCTCACCACCGCGGAGGCGGCGTCCGGCGACGAGGCGGGGGCGCTCGTCGACGCCTTCATGGCCGAGCCGTTCGACCTCGCCACCGGCCCCGTGGCGCGGGCGATGCTGATCGGGATCGCCCCCGACGAGCACGTGTTCGCGCTCGCGGTGCACCACATCGCGGCGGACGGCTGGTCCACCGAGCTCCTCCTCGGCGAGGTGCTGGCCTGCCTCGCCGGCGATCCGCTGCCGGACCTGCCGGTGCGCTACCGCGACTTCGCCGCGTGGCAACGCGCCCGGCCCGGCACCGAGCGTGACGTGGCGTACTGGCGCGAGCAGCTCGCCGGCGTCACGCCGCTCGAGCTGCCGACCGACCGGCAGCGGCCGCCGGTACCGACCTACACCGGCGCCGCGCACGAGTTCTCGGTGGCGCCGAGCGGGCTCAACGAGCTGTTCAGACTCGGACGCAAGCACCGGGCCACCCCGTACATGGTGCTGCTCGCGGCGTTCGCGGTCCTGCTGGGCCGCCGGGCGCGGCAGGACGACGTCACGATCGGGTCGCCGACGGCCGGCCGGCCGGTGCCCGAGCTCGACGACCTCGTCGGCTGCTTCGTCAACATGGTGACGATGCGGATCGACCTGTCGGGCGACCCGACGTTCGCCGAGCTGCTGCAGCGGGTCCGCGCCACCGCCGGGCACGCGTACACCCACCAGGACCTGCCGTTCGAGCGCCTGGTCACCGAGCTGAACGTGCCGCGTGAGGTGTCACGTTCGCCGCTGTTCCAGGTGGTCTTCTCCCTGCAGAGCTACGAGTCGGCCCTGCCGAGCACCCCGTCGCTCACCGCCACCGCGGACGTCGCCCTGTCGCACCGCGTGACCCGGTTCGACCTCGAGCTCCACACCGCCGGCGACGGCGGCTTCATGATGATCTACAACACCGCGCTGTTCAACGCGGACTCGATCGCCCGCATGGGCGACCACTTCCGCGTCCTCCTGGATGGCCTCGCCGCGGACCCGCACGCCCCGATCTCACGCCACGAGCTGCTCACGGACGACGAGCGCGCGCAGCGCGCGCACTGGAACGACACCAGCGCCGACCTCGGCGCCGACCAGTGCCTGCACGCCCCGGTCGAGGCGCAGGCGCGCAGGACGCCCGACCACCCGGCCGTGCTCCACCCCGGCGGTCAGCTCTCGCACGCCGAGATCGACCGGAGGGCCGGCCACCTCGCGGCGCGGCTGATCGCCTCCGGGGTGACGAGGGGCGACCTGGTGGCCGTCGTGATGGAGCGCGGATGGGAGCAGGTCGTCGCCGTGCTGGCGATCAACAAGGCCGGCGCCGCCTACCTGCCCGTCGACGCCGACCTGCCCGAGCGCCGCCGAAACGAGCTCATCGCGCGCGGCGGCTGCACCGTGGCACTCACCCAGCCGGCGCTGTGCTCGCGGCTAACCTGGCCGGACGGGCTGGCGACGCTGCCCGTCACCGAGGTGTCGGGCGGCCCGCCGCCGGCCTGCCCCGCCGAGCCGGGCGACCTCGCTTACGTGATCTTCACCTCGGGCTCGACCGGCACGCCGAAAGGCGTGATGATCGAGCACAAGGCCGCGCTGAACACCGTCCGCGACATCACCGGACGGTTCCGGGTGGGGTCCGGCGACCGGGTGTTCGCGCTGTCCGCGCTCAGCTTCGACCTGTCGGTCTACGACGTCTACGGCACGCTGGCCGCCGGTGCCACGCTGGTCATGGGACGGGCCGCGGAGGACAAGGACCCGGCGGCGTGGGCCCGGATCGTCGCGGAGCAGCGGATCACCGTGTGGAACTCGGTGCCCGCGCTGATGGAACTGCTGGTCGAGCACGCCGAGCGGGACGGCGCCGACCTCGGCTCGCTGCGGCTCGTCCTGATGTCCGGCGACTGGATCCCGCCGACGCTGCCCGACCGCATCCGCGCGCTCGCCCCGTCCGCCGAGATCGTCAGCCTCGGCGGGGCGACCGAGGGGTCGATCTGGTCGATCTTTCATCCGATCGGGCACGTCGACCCGTCGTGGACCTCGATCCCGTACGGCCGCCCGCTGGCCAACCAGCGGTTCCACATCCTCGACCCCGGGATGTGCGACGTCCCGGCCGGAGTGCCCGGCGAGCTGTACATCGGGGGCGCCGGAGTGGCGGCCGGCTACTGGAAGGACCCGGAGCGGACCGCGGCGGCGTTCGTCACGCATCCGCGCACCGGCGCCCGCCTCTACCGGACCGGCGACCTCGGCCGGTACGGGCCCGACGGGGTGATCGAGTTCCTCGGCCGGGCCGACGCCCAGGTCAAGATCCGCGGTTACCGGATCGAGCTCGGCGAGATCGAGGCGCATCTGACCCGCCATCCCGAGGTCGCCGAGTGCGTGGTGACCACGCACGGGAGCGGCAGCCTCGCCCAGCTCGTCGCGTATGTCGTGCCCGGATCCGGACCCGGCCCCGTGCCCGACCCCGCGCGGCTGCGGTCGCACCTCGCCGCGGCGTTACCGGCGTACATGGTCCCCAGCTCGTTCGTCACGCTGCCCCGGCTGCCGCTGACCGCGAACGGCAAGGTGGACCGCGGACGGCTGCCCGCCCCTGAGGCGCCCGCCGGCCGGGACGCCGGGCGGACGCCGCCGCGCACCGGCCTGGAGCGGGCGATCCACGCGGTGTGGGCGGACGTGCTCGAGCGGGCCGACGCCGGGATCGACGACGACTTCTTCGACCTGGGCGGCCACTCCCTCCTCGCGATCAAGGTGGTGGAACGGCTGCGGCGCTCGGTGCCGGGTGGCGCCGGGATCGCCGTGATGGACCTGTTCACCCACCCGACGATCCGGCGGCTCGCCGCCCTGCTCGACGGGAGCACGACGGCGGCGCGCGGGATCCTCCACCGGCTGACCCCGGAGCCGGCGGCCGAGCCCGAGCTCAGCTACGTCGCCGTTCCGTACGGCGGTGGCGGCGCGATGGTCTACAAGCCGCTGGCGGACGCGCTGCCGGCCCCGCACGCGCTGTGGTCGGTCGCCATCCCCGGCCACGACGTCGGGATCGACGAGCGGCACGCGCCGCTGGAGGACGTCGCCGAGCGGTGCGTGCGGGAGATCCAGGAGAGGATCGCCGGGCCGATCGCGCTGTACGGGCACTGCGGCGTCGGCTCGGCACTCGTCGTGGAGATCGCCAGGAGGCTGGAGGCGGCAGGCCGCGTCCCAGAAGCGGTCTACATCGGCGCGATCTTCCCCTTCGCCCGGCCGAACCTCGGCCTGCCCGCCGCGCTGGGCCGGCTCACGCATCCGGACGCGTGGCGCGGCGACCGCTCCTACGCGGACGGGCTGACCTCGCTCGGGCTCGACCTGAGCGACATCGGCCCCGCGCAGGCGCGGCGCATCATGCGCAACACCCGCCGCGACACCCGAGCGGCGGAGGACTACTTCACGGAGCTGTTCGACACCCCGGTGGAACGGCTGCGGGCGCCCATCATCAGCGTGGCCGGGGAGCACGACCCGGCGTCCGAGCACTACGAGGAGCGCTTCCGCGAGTGGCACTTCCTCAGCGACACCACCGCCGTGGTGCTGCTCGACGAGGCGGGCCACTTCTTCCAGAAACACCGCGCCGCCGAGCTCGCCGAGATCGTGACGACCACCCATCCGGCCCTGTCCACCGGCGAGCCGGTCGGCGGGGACGGGTGGCGGCTGCTCGACGTCTCGCACGCGGGGCCGCCGGACCCGCCCCACGGGCCCCGGCCAGGGATGCGCCGGTTCCTCGCGGTGGCGTCGGGGCAGCTCTTCTCGATCAGCGCCTCGATGCTGGTCGCGGTCGCGATCCCGATCTGGCTCTACCTCCTCACCGGCTCACTCGTCCAGTTCGCCCTGTCCGCCGTCGCCGGGGTGGTGCCCGGGCTGCTCGTCGCGCCGGCGGCCGGCGCCGTGGCGGATCGCCGCAGCCGTCGCACGATCACGCTCGTGGCCACCGCCGGCGCGGGCGCGGTCCACTCGCTGCTCGGCCTGCTGCTGTGGACCGGGAACCTGCAGAGCTGGCACGCCTATCCGCTGCTCGCGCTCCTGTCGGCCGCGCTCACGTTCCAGCGGCTCGCCCACGACTCCGCCGTGCCGCAGCTCGTCCCCCAGCGGTACCTCGGCCACGCCACCGGTGTCGTCCAGCTGGCCACGGGGGCGAGCCGGCTGATCGTGCCGGTCGCCGCCGCCGGGCTCCTGGCCGTCGCGGGGCTGGAGGGCATCGCCGTCCTCGCCGTGCTGAGCCACGCGGTCGCGATCGCCGTTACGCTCCTGGTCCGGTTCCCGCGGCCTCTGGCGTTGCGGCGAGGGGAGCCGGTGACGGCCGAGCTCAAGGCCGGGTTCCGGTACGTGTGGGACGAGCCCCGGCTCCGCCGGATGCTGATCTTCTGCGCGGTGCTCAACGTCTTCCTGTCGCCGCTGTTGCTGCTGATCCCACCGCTGGTTCTCGCCGCCGGGACGCTCGTCGACCTCGGCTGGATCCTGCTCGGCTCGGGACTGGCGGGCGCGTCCGGCGCCCTCGTCACGACGCTGTGGGGCGGCCCGCCGCGGCGACGGATGCGCGTCGTGCTGCTGTGCGCGCTCTGCCTGGGCGCGTTCTGCCTGGTGACCGGCCTGCGGGCGGACCTGGTGACGATCGGCGCCGGCGTGTTCGGCCTGTCGCTGTCGCTGAGGGTGCTCAACGGGATCCGGGCCGCGATCGTGGAGGTCAAGGTGCCGCAGCGGTTTCACGGCCGGGTGCTCGCGCTCCACACGATGATCTCGTGGTCGGCGGTGCCGATCGGCTTCGCTCTGGTCGCGGCGTCGACGCTGTCCGGGCCGGGGCAGGGGATCGCGCCGCTGTACGCGCTGTTCGCGGTGGCTGTCATGGCGCTGGCGGTGGTGGCCCTGTGCTCCGGGCTGCCCCGGCTCGTCGACGACAGTCCCGACGCCGCCCCCGACGACCTGATCGGGCTCCAGACGTTGGGCCGCGCTCCCATGACGTCCCCGGCCACCGGCTCGACGCGTCGATGAGACTTCCGCCGGGAATGTCCGGGCCTTGAATTCGCGGCCGGAATAGTGAACGGAGCCTATGGAGGAATGCACGTTGACCCAGCGAGATTCTGACGTCCATGCCAGTGCCGTGCCAATGGCGACCGACATCCCCCTGTCGCTCCAGCAGGAACAGGTCTGGTTCCTGCATCGGCTCGCTCCGGACAGCATCGCCCACCACGCGCATTCGACGATCCGGGTCGCCGGCGCCTTCGACCTCGACCGGCTCGATCGTGTCATCACGGAGATCAGCCGGCGGCACGAGATCCTGCGCACCACGTACCCGGAGATCGGCGGTAAGCCGCGCCAGGTGGTGCACCCGCCGCAACCGGTCCGGGCCAGGCGGCTCGACGTCAGCGACACCCGCGAGGGACAGCACGAACTGCTGGACGAGATCGTGGCCCGAGAGCTGCACCGGCCCTTCGGCCTCGAACGCCTGCCGCTGATTCGCTGGACCGTGGTGCGGCTGTCGGCGAAGGAGCACGCACTCGTCGTGGTGGAGAACCACCTGCTGCGCGACCGGCGATCCTTCTCGCTGTTGCTGCGCGAGTTCGAGACGCTGTACAACGCGTTCGCCGAAGGCGCCGGGTCGCCGTTGGCCGAACCGCCCCTCCAGTACCGGGACTTCGCACTCCGGCAACGCTCGGCGCTGCAGACCACGCCCATGCGGGCGCGGCTCACGTACTGGCAGGACCGGCTCGGCGACCTTCCGCCCCTCCTGGAGTTGCCGATCGACCACCCGAGGCCCGCGATCCAGAGCTTCCGCGGGAAGACCCTGCGGGTCGACCTGCCACCAGAGCTGCCGGCCCGGCTGCGCTCGTTCTGCCGATCCCACCGGGTGACGTCGTCCAGCGCCATGCTCGCGGCGTTCTACGCGCTTCTGCACCGCTACACCGGGCAGCGGGACATCTGCGTCGGGTCCGCGTCCACCGGCCGGCAGGCGCCCCTGACCGAGGACCTGCTCGGCATGTTCGCCAACACGGTGCCGCTGCGGTGCGACGTCGACGCCACGCTGGGCTTCGCCGACCTGGCCGGGAAGGTGCACAGCGCCGTGCTGGACGCGACGGCGAACGAGCTGCCGTTCCCGGAGCTGGTGAGGGCGCTCAACCCCGGCCGGGAGCCGGGCCGCAACCCGCTGACCGACGTCCTCTTCAGCGTCGACGACTCCACGATCCAGGACCTCGACCTCGCCGGAGCGACCGGGACGGTCGTCGAGCACGGGAACGGCGGGGCGAAGACGGACCTGAACGTCGTGGTGATCCCCCGTGACGCCGAACCGGCCGACGGCCGGATCACCATGCTCTGGGAGTACGTCGCCGACCTGTTCGACGACGCGACCGTCCAGCGGATGGCCGACGGTTACGTGCGGCTGCTGGCCGACGCGATCGCCAGGCCGGCGGCGCCGCTGTTCCGGCTGGCCGTGCTCAGCCCGCGGGATCGCGACCTGGTGCTGAACGACTGGAACCCAGAACGCCATCCTCCTGCCGACGTCGGCCCGCTCGTCCATCACGCGGTCCGGGCGCAGGCTCGCAGGACACCGGACGCTCCGGCCATTCGCGACGGCGCCCGCGAGGTCGGCTACGCCGAGCTGATCCGTCAAGCGGACTCGCTCGCCGGCATCCTGCGCGCACGCGGTGTCCGGCCCCGGACGGTGGTGGGCGTCTGCCTGCCACGTGGCGCGGACCTGGTGATCGCCGAGCTGGCCGTGCTCTGCGCCGGGGCCGCCTACCTGCCCCTGGACCCGGAGAACCCGCCGGCCCGCCTCGCGGGCCAGTACGCCGCCGCCGGCGCCGTTCTCATCGTCACCCACAGTGCGATCGCCGACCGGCTCCCCGGTGATCTCGCACGGCTGTCGGTGGACCGGCTGCCGGACGCCGCCGAGGTGGCCGACGCCGGTCCGCCGGACACGACCACGCACGACGACCTCGCCTATCTCATCGCGACCTCCGGTTCGACCGGCCAGCCGAAGATCGTCATGGTCGGCCATCGGTCGCTGTCCAACGTGGTCACCTGGCGTGCGCGTCGCTGTGGGCTCGGGCGGGCCGACCGGATCGCCCAGGTCGCCTCCCCGGGGTTCGACACCTCCGTGACGGACATCTGGCCCACCCTGGCCTCCGGCGCGACCCTGTACGTGCCGGACCAGGAGACCCGGCTCGACCCGGAGCGCCTGCGCTCGTGGCTGGTCGACGAAGGGATCACCGTGACCGAGCTGCCGACGGCGCTGGCCGAACGCGTGCTGGCGTTGACCTGGCCGCCCGATCCGGCCCTCCGGGTGCTGATCACCGGCGGTGACCGGCTCCGGGTCCGGCCGGCCGCCGGCCTGCCGTTCCGGGTGCTCAACGAGTACGGCCCGTCGGAGACCACGGCGACCACGACGGCCGGGTACGTCGCCCCCGCCGGGACCGTGCCCGGGCCGCCCGACATCGGGCGCCCGATCACCGGCGTCAGCGTCTACATCCTGGACGCGTGGCGGCAACCCGTACCGCCCGGGGCGACCGGTGAGCTCTGGATCGGCGGCGTCGGCGTCGCACGCGGCTACCACGGCTCGGCGGAGCTCACCGCGGACCGGTTCGTCCCCGACCCGTTCTCCGGTGTCCCCGGGGCGCGGATGTATCGCAGCGGCGACCTGGCCCGGCACCTCTCGAGCGGGCGGATCGCCTTCCTCGGCCGCCGGGACCGCCAGATCAAGCTGCGCGGCTACCGGATCGAACCGGCCGAGATCGTCGAGGCGCTGCGCGCGCACCCCGCGGTCACCGACGCGGTGGTGCTGGCCACGACCGACGGGACGGGGGAGAAGCGTCTCACCGCCTACCTCGAGGCGGAGGACCGGCCGGCGCTGCGGCAGCAGTTGCGTGAGCACCTCGCCAACCGCCTGCCGCGGTACATGATGCCCGCCGATTTCGTGCTGCTGGACTCGTTGCCGCTCAACCGGAACGGGAAGGTGGACGAGCGCGCTCTGCCGGCTCCCGGGCCGGCCGAGCCCGATCCCGACTTCCGGGCGCCCGGCACCGACACGGAACGGCGGCTCGCCGAGGCCTGGCGCACCGTGCTGCGGCTGGAACGAGTCGGGCTCGACGACAACTTCTTCGACATCGGCGGGCACTCGCTGCTGCTGGCCGAGGTGCAACGGGAGCTCGCCGGACGGGGTCACCACCTGTCGATCGTGACGTTCTTCGAGTACCCGACGATCCAGCACCTGGCCAAGTATCTGGACGAACGCGGCGCGGACGACGGGCACTCCGATGCCGGCGAGCCCGGCCTGGCCGCACGACGCAGTGCCGGGCGCGCTCGCCTGGACCGGCGCCGGGCAGCCGTGCGCTCGGCCGAGCCGGATTGATCTCGCTACCGCCGGTCCGCCTCGGGTTCGTCCGGGTGGACGCGGGACGGGCCGGCCGTGGTCTCCGCGGCCGGCTGCTCCGCGCCGTGGTGGACGACCTCGCGCAGCTTCGGGATGCTGGACAGCAACAGCGGCAGGAGGGACAGCGCGTTGAGCCCGGCGGCCATCCAGAACACTCCCGGCAGCCCGGCGTACTCGGCCAGCAGCCCGCCGCCGGCGGCGCCCAGCGGGATGACGCCCCAGGTGGCGAACCGGAACACCGAGTTCATCCGCCCCAGCAGGTGCGGCGGTGTGACGGCCTGGCAGAGGCTGACCTGCAGCACGTTGAAGACGAACGCGCCGAGGTACGTGACGAACATCCCCGTCGCGAACGTCACGGGCCCGATGGACATCGGCAGGATCGCCGAGCCGGCGGTGAACACGACGATCGAGACCAGGAAGGCCGTTCCGGTGCCGAAACGCAGCGCGAACGGCTCCGCCACGAGCGCCCCGAGCACGCCGCCGCCGGTGCCGGCGGCCAGCGCGACCCCGATCGCCACGGGGCCCATGGCGTGCACCTCGGCGGCGTAGACGACCTGCAGGGCCTGGATGACCGCGGAGCCGATCTCGGCGAGCGTGGCGCACAGCAGCAGCGGGCGCATCAGCGGGTGACCGAAGACGAAGCGCATGCCCTCGCGGATGTCCCGGACGAGGCCGGCGCTCTCGACCGGCCGGTCCACCGGCGCGGGCCTGCGGACGCGCAGGACGTAGTACGCCGACACCAGGTACGTGACCACGTCGGCGAGCACCGCGAGCGGGGCGGTGAGCAGCTGCACCATGAGACCGCCGACGGGCGGGCCGCCGATCTGGGACGCCGAGCGGGACAGCTCCAGCTTGCCGTTGGCGTCGATGAGACGGTCCTCGGCGACCAGCGACGGCAGGATCGACAGCTGCGCGACGTCGTAGAAGAGCGTCCCCAGCCCGATCAGGAACGTGACGACGTAGAGCAGCGGCATGCTCAGCACGTCTAATGCCAGCGCGATCGGCACGGCGAGGAGCGCCACCGCCCGCAACAGGTCGGCGCCGACCATCACCGCGCGCAGCGGCAGCCGGTCCACCCAGACGCCCGCGGGGAGGCCGACCAGCAGGATCGGCAGGTACTCGACCGCCCAGAGGAGGCCGATCTGCGTGGGTGATGCGTCGAGGGCGAACAGTGCCACCAGCGGGAGGGCCAGCAGGGTGATGCCGGTGCCGGTCAGGCTCACGGTCTGGGACAGCCAGAGGTTGCGGAAGTCCGCCGCGCCCCACAGGCTCCGGGACAGGCTCGATCGCCGGCCGGCCGTCATCCCGGACATCGGTCCACGGTCGTATCGGGCATGGTTTCCTTCGGGGTGAGAAATGCGATACGAATAGCGCCCGCGTATGTTCACCGAAATTCGCGCACAGCGAATCCTATGAAGATCGGCCGGCGGCCGAATTCAGTAGAACGAGCGGGCCGACTATTTGTCAAGGCGCCCGGACCGGCCGAATCGGCGGCGCTCCTGCGGGTCATCGGAAATTGGCCTGACGTTCACCCGTTTCCTTCCTGTGATCGCCCGGGCGCATGGTTACTCTGATGATCGTCGGCCCGTAAAGGTCGCCCTTATTTCCTGTCCGACATCACTTCCGCCGCGCTGACGTCGCGATCGATTACGACGGAGATTGAGCTGTATGAGTTTCGACGACGTTGACGACAGTGAGCCATTTCCATCCTGAAGCGCCAGGTCACAAGCATGTTGCAAGCTCTCGATCTTGACCTACAAGCAGAGAAGCCCCTGGTAGATGCGTTGTC